>CAZZWM010000201.1:0-1759 GCA_964657945.1 uncultured Steroidobacteraceae bacterium | reverse complement strand
TTTGGGCGGCAATATCGGATTGATCTTCGGCATCGCCTTCATCATCGTCGGCGTTGGATTCAAATTCGGCGCCGTGCCGTTCCATATGTGGATCCCGGACGTGTACGAGGGATCACCCACCAGCGTGACGGTGTTCATCGGCACGGCCTCCAAGCTCACGGCCTTCGCTTTGGCCATGCGGCTCTTGCCCGAAGGATTGGGTGCCTCGCTGCCGGATTGGAGTCAGATGCTGGTGGTGTTGGCGGTATTGTCCATGGCCATCGGCAATATCGTGGCCATCGCACAAGCGAATTTGAAGCGCATGCTGGCCTATTCGACCATCTCGCACGTGGGCTATGTGCTGCTGGGGATCCTGTCGGGCACTCAGCAGGGCTACCAGGCGTCGATGTTCTACATGATCAGCTACGTCATCGTCTCCGCCGGATCCTTCGGCATGATCCTGCTGTTGGCGCGGCGCGGCTTCGAAGCCGACAAGATCACGGACTTCAGGGGCTTGAATGCGCGCAGTCCCTGGCTGGCGCTGATGATGGCTTTCATCATGTTCAGTCTGGCAGGACTGCCGCCGTTCGTCGGTTTCTGGGCAAAGCTGGGCGTGATCCAGGCGGTTCTGGGCGTGCACATGATCTGGCTGGCGGTGATTGCCGTGCTGTTCTCGGTGGTGGGTGCGTATTTCTACCTGCGTATCGTCAAGCTGATGTACTTCGATGAGCCAACGGACACCGCGGCGATCGGCGGTTCGGTGCTGATGCGCGTGGTTTTGAGCGCCAATGCACTGCTGGTGATCGTATTGGGTATCAGCCCCGGCGGCCTGCTGCAAATCTGCGCGCGCGCGTTGCAGTAACAAAGCGGGTTGAGGTAGGGTGGCTCTCATCAGGTGAGGGGCACCATGATTACCTTGTTTCATGCACCGCAATCCCGGTCCAGCAGCATCGTTTGGTTGCTCGAAGAGCTCGGCGTACCCTACGCAACCAGGACGGTGGGCGTTCGCCGGCCCGATGGCGGCGGCGCCAAGGATCCCGCCAATCCGCATCCGCATGGCAAGGTGCCGGCGCTGCAAGACGGTGAGGACACCGTTTTTGAAACCGCGGCCATCGCGCTGTTTCTCACCGACAAGTATCCCGCCAAGAAACTGGGGCCGCTGCCGGGGCAGTCGCAACGCGGCGAGTATCTGTCGTGGCTGGCATACCGGCCCGGCATCATGGAACCGGGCCTCATCGCGCGCCGTTTCGAGATCAAGCATGTGTACGGCGCCATGGGCTGGGCGCCGGCCGAAGAGATCGAAGAAGTCCTGAATGAGCGTTTGGCGCAGCGGAAATATTTTCTGGGCGATGACTTCTCAGCGCTCGACATCCTCTTGGGCGGCGGACTGCATTTTTTGATGCCCTCGAAGGTGGTGAAGGAAACGCCGGTGCTGCGGGCCTATGCGGACCGGATTGTCGACCGGCCGGCGTTCAGAGCGATGATGGAAAGAGACAAGCCCAAGCCTTGAGAGCCGGGCGCCAACCCTCGCGCAGGAAAAGGTCATGGGCGTAAACCGACGGTGTGTCAGCGAGCGATTGCGGTGCATAGCAAGTAAACACATGCGAACTATCCGACTCGTATATAATCGTCGGCTCGGTGGGCAGTGACGATATGCCGTTGACTTCCAGTTGACACCCACCGGCCTGCAGGATCGAGAATCCCTCGAAAATTCAGGATCTTAACCCGGTGCGGGGTGGAGCAGTCTGGCAGCTCGTCGGGCTCATAACCCGAAGGTCGT
>CAZZWM010000200.1:0-2217 GCA_964657945.1 uncultured Steroidobacteraceae bacterium | reverse complement strand
CCCATGCCAACCACAGGGCCGTGGCACCAATCCTGGTCACGAGGGTTGTTCCGCCGAAAACTGCACCGGCTCATCCAAGGGCTTACCGTCCAGCCACGCGCGCTGATCGTCGCCGCGCAAGCGGCCCTGGCAAAACCATTGCACCGCCAAGGGATAGATGCGGTGTTCCTGGGCGATCACGCGGGCGCTCAAGCTGTCCTCGCTGTCGTTGCCAAGCACCGGCACGCGGGCTTGAATGATCCGTGGGCCTTCATCCAACTGCTCCGTGACGAAATGCACGGTTGCGCCGTGCTCGGCATCGCCCGCGTCGAGCGCGCGCCGATGCGTGTGCAGCCCCGTGTACCTGGGCAACAGCGACGGATGAATGTTCAACAGCCTCCCGGAGTAGTGCTTGACGAAGGCCGGCGACAGGATGCGCATGAACCCTGCCAGCGCCACCAGCGCGGGTCGATGTCCGTCGATTTCCTCGCTCAACAGGCCGCCGTACGCTTGACGCGACATGCCCTGTGGGCACGGCAGAGCGTGAGCGGGCACTCCCGCTGCGCGCGCGTTCGCCAACCCGGGAGCGCCGGGTTGATCGGAAAGCACCTGCGCGACCCTGTAGGCGGCATCGGGCCGCAGGCTGAAGTCGATGAGCGACCGCATATTGCTGCCTCGCCCGGAAATGAGGATGACAATCGGCCGGCGTTGCGTGGCCGTACTCAAGCGATGACGACACCCCGGGAACCGCTGCGCACTTCGCCGATCACCAGCGCTTCCTGACCGGCGTCGCGCAACAGGCCGATGGCCTGATCGACGTCGGCGGCGCCGAGTTGCACGGTCATACCGATGCCGCAATTGAACACGCGATACATTTCCGCGTCGGACACGCGCCCCTGCTGCTGCAGCCATTCGAATACCGGTTCGCGCCGCCAGGCCTTTCGTTCCAGCACCACTTCCAGGCCGCCGGGGATGACGCGCGGAATGTTGTCGACCAGGCCGCCGCCGGTGATGTGCGACAGACCGTGCAGGGAGACGCGCGGCATCAGCGCGAGCAGAGGCTTGACGTAGATTCGCGTGGGCGTCATCAGACGATCGATCAGACTGAGGCCTTGCACGTCCTGGGTCAGTTCCGCCTTGGACACCTGTAGAATTTTTCGGATCAACGAGAAGCCGTTGGAGTGCGGCCCGGAGGAGGGCAGACCCAGCACCACATCGCCGGCGCGCGTCCGGGTGCCATCGATGATCGAGTCTTTCTCGACGATGCCGACGCAGAATCCGGCCAGATCGTAATCCGCGCCGTGATACATGCCCGGCATTTCGGCGGTTTCGCCGCCGACCAGCGCGCAACCGGCCTGCACGCAGCCTTCGATGATGCCGGCGATCACGCGCTCGCCGACATCCACGTCCAGCTTGCCGCTGGCGTAGTAGTCCAAGAAGTACAAAGGTTCCGCGCCCTGCACCACGACGTCGTTGACGCACATGGCGACCAAATCGATGCCCACGCCGTCATGGCGGCGCGTGTCGATGGCCAGCCGCAGCTTGGTGCCCACCCCATCGGTGCCCGACACCAGCACCGGCTTGCGGTAGCGGTCCAAGGGCACTTCCACCAGCGCGCCGAAGCCGCCGATACCGCCCAAGACTTCCGGCCGCATCGAACGCTTCACCTTCGGCTTGATGCGCTCGACCAGCTCGTCGCCGGCGTCGATGTCGACCCCAGCGTCTAGGTAGGTTACGGGCGCTCGCTCTGTCATGGTGAAGTCCTTCCGGCCAACGCTAAGGAGTGGGTCAGCTGTGGTATTTTACCTGACACTATGTCGCAGTACTTGAGCAGCTTTTTTGACCGATATTTGCGTCCTGCGGCGATTCTGTGCTTGGCATTTGCCGCGCTGTGCGCGGCCACCGACGGAATTGCGCTGACTCGCACCGAGGTGTATCAAGTCACGGCGCCGCAGACCGATCGTTCCGAGGCCGGGCAAACCGCCGCCTTCCAAGCGGCGATGAGAATCGTGCTGGTGCGGGTCACCGGACGACAGGCCGCTCAGGAGGATCCCGCGCTGGCCCCCTTGGTCGGAAATGCGCGGCGCTACGTGCAGCAATTCCGCGCCGCCGCCGACAACCAACTCTGGGTGGCCTTCGACGGCGCCGCCATCGAGCGGTGGCTGGTGCAAAACGGTCAGCCGGTGTGGGGCCGGGAGCGACCCACCACCGTGGCGCTGGTGGCCGTGCAAACCGGTG
>CAZZWM010000199.1:0-3176 GCA_964657945.1 uncultured Steroidobacteraceae bacterium | reverse complement strand
TCGTGAGCGCCATGCGCACCGCCCGCCGATACGCCTCGCGCGCCTCGGCGAACCGGTCGTTGTCGCTCATCAGCAAAGCACCTTCAGTGAGCGCACCCAGAGTCAGCAGTCGCGGCGGCCACGTGGAATCCTCAATGAGCCGGGCCTGATCGTAAGCCTCGCAGGCTGCGCTGTTATCGCCGCGCCAATTGATGGCGAGCAGCATCAGTGCCAGATAGCGTGCGCGTTCATCGCCGGCGACCGCCTGCATTTTGGCGGCCAGTTCCGCCGCAAAACGCGCGCGGTCGCATTGCCGCGCTGAAAAGTAAGCGGCCACGGCCTCCCAAAAGCGTGCCACGCGTTTGTGCGGCAGCGAATCGGAAAGCAGGGTGAGCTCATGGTCATAGCGCGCGCGTTCCTCGCCGGACAGATCGGTTTCGACATACAGCGGCCAAGCCGATCCGTATAGAGCCACGGCCAGCGCGCGATCATGCTGCATGGCCCAATTGCCGGCGGCGCGAACGTTGACGACGTCAGGCTCATAGCGATGCAGCCAGAGCGCTTCATCCACCGACCAATACTCTTCGTAGGCATCATCGAGCAACTGCAACATCGTCATGGCCATGCGCCGATGCGCGTCAGCCAGCCGGCCTTCCATCGCCAGCTTGTCGCGCGCGTAGAAACGCGCGGTCTCGGGCAGCACGTAGCGCGGGGGATCGCCGCGAAGGGCGGTGATGAGCGAGCGATCCACCAAGCGGCCGATGACATCGATGGCTTCGGCGAGATCCATGTCATCGTAGGCCGCGCATCGGGCAGCCGCATCGAGCGAAAAACTGCCGGCGAAGATGCCGAGGCGATTGAACACTTGCTGCTCAATCGCCGACAACAGACCGTAGCTCCAGTCGAACGCGGCATGCAGCGCGCCATGATGTGGATTGTCGGTATGCACCCGCTGCTTGAGCAGACGGAAGCGGTCATCGAGGCGCGCTTGCAGCGCGGATATGCCGAGCGCGGGGATGCGAGCCGCCGCCAATTCCAGTGCCAGCGCATTGCCATCCAGGCGCCTGCAGATCTCGCCGACCAGCGGCGCATTGGCCTCGGTAAGCTGGAAACCGCAGTCGGCGGCCGACGCGCGTTGCACGAACAGTTCGATCGAGGGAAAACGCGCCGCATCGCGGCATGTCGTGCCGGCCTCGGGCACCGCCAAGGGATTCAATCGATAAACGATCTCTCCGGGAATACCCAAAGGCGCCTGACTGGTGAGCAACACCCGCAAGCCACGGGTCTGAGCAATCAAGGCGGCCAGCGGCGGCGCGAGTCTCTCGTTGAGATGTTCGGCGCCATCGACGATCAACAGCAACGGCGTGCGGTCCAACGCCTGGTGCAAGGCGGCGAAGCCATCGATCGATTCAGGCAGCGCCAGACCCAGTCCCAAGGCCATCGCCGCAGGCACGTGACCGATGTCTTCAACCGGTTGCAGTGAAACCCACGACACGCTGTCGCGCGCGCCGGCAGCTGCGCGCGTCAAGATTTCCTGCGCCAGCCGCGATTTGCCAACCCCGGCGCCGCCGACGATGCTGACCAGACTGTGGCGCTGCAACGCAGCTTCGATGTTGCACAAGTCGCCATCGCGGCCGATCAACGCGCCAAGCCGGCTCGGCCAGGTGCTGCGCGCCACGGCCAACCGCGGCGCCTGCGGTACTGCGCTCGCGGCTGCCGGCGCCGCAGTTCCCACCGGCAAATCCAGCCGATATCCAAAGCCAGGCACGGTGGTGATCGCGCCGGCGCCGAGCGCTCGTCGCAGGCTGGCCACCTGGGCGGGAAGATTGTTCTCATCCACCACCAGCTTGGGCCACACGCGCTCGAGCAGCGTGGCCTTCGTCACCAAGCGTCCAGGTTGCTCCACCAGCACCAGAAGCAGGTCGAACGCGCGCGCGCCGATTTCCACCGCCTTACCTGCGGCCGACAAGATGCGTTCCGAGGGATAGAGTTCGAATGTCCCGACGCGAATCGAATCCATGCTGCAGTCTCGCGCACTTTCATTGAAATATCAGCCACATCCGGACACTCGACGCTTCGTGGATGTGGGATTGCCCTTCAAGCCACGCCTGGTGCTGTATCACCTGAACGCCGAGGCGTTGCGAACACAATCGCCGCTGATCGAACTCGAGGACAGCCTGACCACGTTCGTGAAACGCACTCTGGGCCTGGATTCAGGTGGTCGCACCATCGGTACGGTGAAGGATCAACTGACGCGACTATCCGCGGCCGATTTTCGCATCGGGACCGGCTCGCTGAGGGCAGTGCGGTGACCCTCAAAGGGTCTGTCATCGAGGGGTCTGATTTATGGTCTTTCCGGGACCCGCAACAGTGCGTGCTGTGGCCGGCTACGGTGCATTTTCGCAGCGATTACACCGAGTCGAGGAGGGCAAAACCGAGCTTGTTCCCTGAGGTCACTTTGTGGGAGCAATTTAGGAAAATGGCTGTCGCCGAGGATCTCTTGGGCCTCTACATTGGTGCCGCCGTCGGCGAGTCGGACGTGCGGTTGGATCGATCATTGACGAGTACCCTCAACGATGTCAGTGAACATCACAGCGGTTGGAAGGCAATTGTGGGCATCCGCCCGCTTCCGATCGTGGGTGCCGAGCTGGAATACCTGGATTTTGGAAATCCCAGCTACGCATCCGATGTGTCGCCGACAATAACCGGCGGCGTGGTGAATGCCAAAGCGGAAGCCCTCTTTGGCATGGTATACGCGCCGATCCCCATCTCATTCCTTGACGTCTACGGCAAGTTGGGCCTGACTCGTTTGCAGATGGATGCCAACGGCGCGATTAGCGGGCTGCCCTGCCCTTCTAACCCCGTCCATTGCGGCGTAATCGCAGTTAGCCGCACGAACACTGATCTCGGGTATGGTGCAGGCGTGCAGTTCAAGTTCGGTGCTGCGGCGGTGAGGGCGGAGTACGAACGGATAAATTCCAGCATCGGCGATCCGGACATGGTCTCTCTCAGTATCACATGGACCTTCTGAGACGGCGGTTCCCGCGCTGCATGTCTTAGCTCCCGCCTACAGACCGCCATCTAAAAAATTGGCCACCGCATTTCTATCGTACGTCATCCGGGATTGCCGCCGAGCGTCCAACTAAGGGGTGGGGCTTGCGCAAAAATGACTTCTTATTGCCACGGAGCTAGCTGTG
>CAZZWM010000198.1:0-3457 GCA_964657945.1 uncultured Steroidobacteraceae bacterium | reverse complement strand
CCGGGCACCGGGGCGGAGGTTTGCACGGCCGCGACCGCTGTTGCTCGAGTTGCGGGATGTGGATTTGTTCGTGGAGTACCGGCCGGTTTTGCGGGCGGTCAATTGGCAACTGCGTCGCGGCGAGCATTGGGCGGTATACGGTGCTAACGGCGCCGGCAAGTCGAGTTTTCTCAAATTGTTGTACGGCGATTTGTTTCCTGCCCTGGGCGGCAACATCCTCCGCGTCGGCTATCCGCAGGGCACTCCCATCGCCGACTGGAAGCGCCGGGTGGGCCTGGTATCGCCCGAGTTGCAGGGCATCTACGCCATCGACGTGACGCTGTTGGAACTGGTGGCCAGCGGCCGCCATTCGAGCATCGGCCTGGTCGATGCACCCAGCGCGGTCGATTTGCGCATCGCGCGACGCTGGCTGAAGTTCTTCAAGCTGCTGGCGATGGCGAAACGGCGGCCGCGCGAGCTGTCCTATGGACAGCTGCGGCGTGCGCTGATGGCTCGGGCCATGGCCGCCGAGCCACGCATCCTGCTGCTGGATGAACCCCTGACCGGGCTGGATCCGCGGCAGCGCGCGATGATGAAAAGACTGTTGCAGAAATTGATGAAACGGCACGTCAGCGTCATTGCCGCCGTGCACCACCCGGAGGACCTGCCGCGTGGCATGACTCACGCCTTGCATTTACATAAGCGGCGGGCGCGATCCGATTCTGCGACTTGAGAGAGGGCGGCGCGGCGCGCGGCAGGGCGAAACTGCATCCCCACGGTTCCGATGGAGATCGGCTTATGTTGCGTTTCACCTTGGCTGCGCTCGGAGTTTCGGTGCTGGCGCTCGCCGGCTGCAGCAGCGGCTATGCCGTCCGTCCGGTGCCGCGGATCGTGGCCGACAATGTCGGCAAGCCGGTAAGCGCACTGAAAGAGGCTTTCGGCGAACCGCGCAAAGTGGATGACACGCCGACCAAACAGATTTACGTCTGGTTCCTGCCGCAGCAGCCGAAGAATGGCGGCGCCTCGGGCCTTCAAGGCTGCGAAATGGAAGTGACGGTGGATGCGCGCTCGCAACGCGTGCTTGGCTATTCGTTGTCGAACATCGGTTGGTCGGTTTGCCGCGATGTCGAGCGGCGCATCCGGGTCGCCGCCCGCTGACATCCAAACGTTGAGGCAGCTCTGTAGAAGGGCGGCAACAACTTGCGTCACGAGAATTGCACAAGTTGGCGTGCGGTCCCGTCCCGGTTATAGCCCCTAGCGGCGACTATATGGAGTGATGGCGCTCCATTACAATGGCGCGATGCTGCCTCTCATAGTTTCCCTGTTGATTCAAGGCGCGCTGATCGTTCACGTGATCCGCACCGGGCGAAATCAGCTCTGGATATTTGCCATCGCGCTGTTGCCGGTGGTCGGCCCGCTGGCCTACGTGGTCACTGAAATCCTGCCGGCGCTGTTCGGCGGACGAACCGCGCGTCGCGCCGGAGCGGGGGTGCGGCGCATGATCGACCCCAACAAGGACCTGCGCCAGGCGGCCGCCGAAGTGGAAATCTCCGGCAACGCCGACGCGCGGCGGCGCTTGGGGGATGAGTTGCTGGAGCGCGGCCAATTCAGCGAAGCCATCGATGTATACCGCGCCGGCCTCAAAGGCATATTCGAATACGACCCGACGCTGTTGCTGGGGCTGGCCCGGGCTCAATTCGGCAATCAGGACTTCGCCGGGGCGCGGCAGTCTTTGGAGACGCTGCGGCAGCAAAATCCGGATTTCAAATCGCCTGACGCCAATTTGCTGTACGCCCGCGTGCTGGAATCGCAGGATGCGCTCGAGGAGGCCGAGCGGGAATACGCAAAAGCAGCACCGGGGTTTCCCGGAGCAGAGGCCCGACTCCGCTACGGACTGCTGCTGAAGCGCCGCGGCAAACTGCAGCAGGCGCAAGCCGAATTCAAGGATATGCTGGACGGGGCAAGGCTGGGCCCCGCGCACTATCGGCGCGCGCAAGCCGAATGGCTGGAGCGGGCGCGGCGCGAATTGGTCTAAACTACCGTCATGCTTCGTTCGCTCTCAATGACTCTTGCCGGGATGGCCCTGTTTGCGTGCTCCGGTCAAAAGGAACCGGCGCAAAAGCTGGTGCTGGACACCGATGCCACCATCATTGCCGCATCTGCCGAAGCCGCCAAATACGTGCCGCAACAACTGGCCGACGTTCAGCGCCAGTACGCCGAGTTGAAAGCTGCATTCGACAAGCAGGACTATGCAAGTGTCATCAGCGCGGCGCCTGGGGTGTTGGGTGCGGCCCAAATGCTGGCAACCGCCGCGGCCGCCAGGAAGGACGAGGTTCTGAAGGCGCTCAACGACGATTGGACCGGGCTCGCGGCGGTTCTGCCCGATGAACAGAGCGCGATCCAAAACCGGCTCGAACAGCTGTCGCAGAAAGCCCATAAGAGACAGGCGGCCGGCGTGGATCTCGATGGCTCCAAAGCGTCCTTGAGCAATGCCATGTCGTTGTGGTCCAAGGCCACGGCTGCATTTGCTGCCGGCAATCTGGATGAAGCGGTGGCAACGGCAAAAGCGGTGAAAGCCAGATTGGATCCGCTGGCGGCCGCGCTGAAGGTCACTGTATCGCAGCCGCCTGCGAATCCGGCCGCCGCTTAGGGCCTATGCACAGGCACTCATCAAAGCGCCAGCCGTCCCTCGCTGACGATCACGGCGGTGCCGGCGATGTGTACCGCGCGCAGCTCACCCTGCTCGACCTCCAGCCG
Organism: uncultured Steroidobacteraceae bacterium; assembly: GCA_964657945.1. Lineage (GTDB taxonomy): Bacteria > Pseudomonadota > Gammaproteobacteria > Steroidobacterales > Steroidobacteraceae > Bog-1198. The sequence continues at coordinate 721 of CAZZWM010000198.1, read as the reverse complement.
AACGTGTACTTTGCCCGGTCGATTCATGTTTTTCCCCTGGCGGCCGATGAAGTTCAAGGGTTTCTTGGGCAACTGATCCAAGTCCCATAGGTAGGCCGCCAGCATGGCGTGGGCATTGCCGCTGACCGGATCTTCCGCAATGCCGAGCGCGGGGCAGAACATGCGGGACTGTGTCGAGAGGTGCTCGCCGTCGCGCAGCGTGGCGAACACGAAGAATCCGTCCGCGCCGATTTCCGCGCCCAACGCCAGCAAGGTGTCGTAGTTCGGCACGATGTGATCCAAGGTCTCGGCGTCTGCGACCGGCACCAACAGCCGGGTACTGCCTTTGCGGGCGATGCGCGCCGGCATCACCTCATGCAGGTGCGTGGCCGGGATCTTGAGAGCCTCGGCGATGCGCAACGTGGTCTTGAAAGGCAGCGGCGCATCCAGGTCCGGGACACTCTGACGAAATTCGATGACGTTCTCCGCCACCGAATCACGCTGCTTGATGTGGGCGCTCACCTCGATGATGCCGGTGCCGGATCGTTGGCGGCACACGCCGACGCCGCGTCTTCCCAAGGTCAGCAGCACGGCGTGAGCGGCAATGGTGGCATGGCCGACGAAAGCGGCTTCCTTGCGGGCGTTGAAGAATCGCAGGCTGACGTCGTGATCCGCGGCCGTCGCGGACGACACGAAGGCGGTTTCCGCCTGCGGAAATTCCCGCGCGATGGCCATCATGGCT
>CAZZWM010000197.1:0-3570 GCA_964657945.1 uncultured Steroidobacteraceae bacterium | reverse complement strand
CCCATGAGACGGCGCAGCCTCGTGAGACGCCTACGCAGCGGCCCGAGTCGGTTGAGCCTAAACGCCCGCCGGCGCAAACTCCGCAGGTACGTCAGGAACAGCCGCGGACCGAACAGCACGAGGCTCCCAAGTCGGAACCGCATCCGGCACCGCCGCCGCGGCCTGAACATCCGCCGGAGCATGAGGAACATGGACAACGTTGATCATGAGCGGGCTGCGAATCGATTCACCACCGTCGTCGATGGTCATGCGGCTCGTCTTGACTACACCTTGTCGGGCAAGGTGATGAATATCACGCATACACTCGTCCCGCCGGAAATCGGCGGCCGCGGCATTGCCGCCGATTTGATGCGGGCGGCATTGGATACGGCAAAAGCCGAGGGTTGGAGTGTCAATCCCGTATGTTCCTATGCGGTCGCCTACATGCGCAAGAACCACCTGAGCACGGACCGAGAGCATGTCGAGGCATTGCTGGACGAGGCTTTGGATGAGTCTTTTCCGGCCAGCGACTCCCCTTCCGTGGGCGGCAGCAACTGACAGCGATCCGTCACTTCTCCAGCATGGGATGGCCCTCGTGCGCCACCAATAAATCGTGCATGTCGTTGGCATGCTCTTCTTCCTTCATCAGGATGACCTCGAGCATGGAACGGGTGCCGGGATCGTCATTGCCGAAGTAACGGATCAGCTCGCGGTAGTGGTCGACGGCGATCCGCTCGGCAATCAAATTCTCCTTGATCATCTCGACCAGGTTGTCGGCCTTTCCGTATTCAGAGGTGGCGCGTGAGGCCAGGCCGCTCGGGTTGAAATCCGGTTTGCCGCCGAGCTGGTTGATACGCTCGGCCACTTGCATCATATGTTCCCGTTCTTCCGTCGCGTGTTGTGCGAACTCCGCCTTGACGCCCTCGCTGGAAATGCCGGCAGCCGCGACTGCGTGCATGGTGTAACGCAGGACACAGACGATTTCCGTCGCCAATACGGCTTGCAGAATCGCAATGGTTTTGTTCACGTCGCCGGCATAGGTGGACGTCACCGCACCATCGGTCAGGTGCTGTCGGGCGCGTTCGCGCAAAGTTTTGACGTCCGTGAGAAACGGCTTCTTGTTGCTGTCTGACTCGGCCACGATTTACTCCAAATAGGTTTGATCAGCGGATATTTATACACCGTCGTCGTGGAACTGTCCGGAAACATCCCACCGCGAGACGTCAGCCAGACGAGCAAGCCCGTGTCGGATTTGATCCGACACGATCAATCATTCCAACTGTCCAACATTCAAGCACCATAATGGCACCATGTCGACCGGACCGAAGCTGCTGTCTCGCCGCCTTCTCTTGCTGTGGCTGTGCCTGGGCGGCGCAATCTCGAGCGCGCAGACCGACGCCGAAGCTGTGCGGCAAAGCTTCATCGCCGCCATGCAGAGAGTGCGCCAGCACCAGCCCGACCTGCCCGATTCCGCTGCGCTCAAAGCCTACGTAATCTACGATTACCTGGCAGCGGCACGCTTGAGGCGCGATCTTGCAGCGCATGCCGATGAGTCGTTGGATGCCACGATCGATGAGTTTCTGCAGGCGCACGGTACGCAACCGGTGACCCGTGCGCTGCGGCACGACTGGTTGATCAGCTTGGCGCAGCGTCGTCTCTGGGATTATTTCCTGCCGCGCAGCACCGACTCATCCGATCCGCAGCTGATCTGCGACCGTCTGCAGGGACGGCTGACCACCGATGACACCCTGGGATTGGCTGAGGCCGCACTCGCGCGCTGGCAATTGCCGCAAAGACAGCCTGCCGAATGCACTCCGGTGTTCGCGTGGCTCAAAACGCAGAAAGTGATCACGCCGGAGCTGGCTGAGGCGCGCACCCGCGCGGCGCTCGCTGCGGACAATCCGCGCTTGGCCCGGGAATTTGCGGCCGACGTGCCGGTCGGGCGCGCGCAGTTGCTTCTGAACTGGTCCGATTTGCTGGAAGCCCCCAAATCCGCGTTGAGCGTGCTGGCCAGCCATCCCGAGCTGCCCGCCGATCCGGAGGGTTTGGCAGCCGGATTCGACAAGCTGTCGCGCAACGATTCGCAGGCTGCCTTCGATCTGTTGCCGCGATTGCTGCAGCGTCCCGATATGACCCCGACACTGAGCGGCAAGCTGCGCCGTTCGGTGGCGCTCAGTTCCGCTTACGATCGCAGCCCACGTGCGCTCAAGGTATTCGAGACATTGGGGCCCGAAGAAATGGATGGCTTGGCGCAGGAATGGCGCGTCCGCGCGGCGCTATGGAGCGGCGAGTTCGCCAAGGCGCAGGCTTGGATCGAGCAAATGCCCGCCAGCCTGAAACAATTGCCGCGTTGGCGCTACTGGCATGCGCGCGCGGTGGCGGCGGTATCCGGTGACGCCGCAGCGGCGCCGCTGTTCTCGGAGATCGCCGGTATCCGCGATTATTATGGCTATCTCGCCGCCGACCGGCTGCAGCAGCCGTACCATCTCAATGAACGACCCACCCCCGATGATACGGCGGCCCAGGCCAGGTTGGCGATGGATGCGGCACTGCTGCGCGCTCACGCGCTGTTCGACTGCGACATGGCGGATGAGGCCGGCGTGGAATGGAACACCGTGTTCGCCACGGCGGAGCCGGCCGTAAAAATCCAAGGCGCTCATCTTGCGGCCGGTTGGGGATGGTATGCGCAGTCGATTGCAACGCTGGCGCAGTCCGGCGATTTCGACGATGTGGTGTTGCGCTATCCACGTCCCTATCTGGACGCCGTCAACGATGCCGCGAAACGCGGTCAACTGCCGCCCGATTGGGTGCTGGCCGTGATGCGGCAGGAAAGCCTGTTTCGCAAGGATGCCGTATCGCGCGCCGACGCCCGCGGCATCATGCAGATGCAGCCGGCCACGGCGACGGCAGTGGCCCGTCGCTGGCACCTGCCGCCGCCCAATCGCGACAGCCTGTTCGATCCCGGCGTCGCCATACCGTTGGGCGCCGTGTTTTTGCGCGAGTTGTTGGATCGATACCATGAGCAGCTGAGTCTGACTTTTGCGGCCTATAATGCCGGGCCCGCTGCCGTGAGCCGCTGGATACCGCAGCGCTCCATGGATGCCGACATCTGGATCGAGAACATCCCCTTCAATGAAACCCGCGGCTACGTGCAGCATATTTTCGAGCACATCGTGGCGTTCGCCGCGGTTCGCGGCGCCGAACCGCCGCGACTCGCCGTGCTGTTGCAGCCCATCGAGCCAACCGAGCCTTTCTTATGATAGGTTTGCGCACCGAATAAAGAGGGATGAACCGATGTTGATTCGACGCGCTTTCGCACTGCTGTTGATGACCGGCGGCTTGCTCGGAGCCGTCCGGGCGGAAACGGTGGTCGTCACGGCCGATCGGATGCTCGATGTGCTCGCCGGCAAGGTCATCGACCAAAGCAGCAAGCTCAATGAAATCCTCGAGCGGCTGCCGTCCCTGCAACAGCTGATCATCGTGCCGTATGCCCGCCCGCAGGCGCGTCCCGAGGATTACCAGACCCGGGCCAACGTCGCGCTCTGGGACGACGTCTACAGCCCCGGCGGCGAACCCGATTTCGTCGCCGTG
>CAZZWM010000196.1:0-3628 GCA_964657945.1 uncultured Steroidobacteraceae bacterium | reverse complement strand
CACCAGGCGGTCGCCCTGCGACTCGTCGATGACGAAGGTGAAATTCAGATCATTGGCGGCTTGGGTCACCAGGTAGATCTTGTGATCCTGGAACAACTCGAAGGCGGACCCGAGCTCATGCAAGATGCCGCGGATGTTCTGCCCCAGCAGACTCAAGGAGGCGCAGGGGCCCAGAATTTCCACGCGGCACAATTGGCCGAGCGCCGATGTCAGGCTTTCGATGGCTGCGCCGTCCAGGGTGTTGGCGGTGGGGTCCAGCGATACCGTGACATTGGTCTCGGAGGTCGAGACCAAGTCGACCGACAGTCCTTGATTCTTGAAGACTTGAAAGGCATCCGCCAGAAAGCCCACCTGATGCCACATGCCCGGGCTTTCCATGGAAACCAAGGTGATGCCCTTCTTGATGGCGATGGCCTTCAATTGGGCCGCGCTGCCCGACACGGTGGAGGACACCACGGTGCCCTCCAGTCCGGGCGCCTGCGTGGCGTAGACATGCAAGGGGATTTTGTACTGGCGCACCGGCAACACACAGCGCGGGTGCAGGACCTTGGCGCCGTTGCTGGCGATCTCCTGGGCCTCATCGTAATGCAGCTCCCGCAGCAACCGGGCGCTCGGCACGGAACGCGGATTGGCGCTGAACAGACCCGGTACGTCGGTCCATATCTCGAGGCGGACGGCGCTCAATTTCGCGGCAAAGTAGGCCGCCGAAGTATCGGAGCCGCCACGGCCCAACAACACCGTGTCGCCATCGGAGTTGGCGGCGATGAACCCTTGAGTGATGACCACCTGATTCAGCGCGTGCCAACCGGCCTGCAAACGCGCATCCGGCGCAAAATCGCAGGTGGCCGACAGCAGGCTGGCGGACTGCGAGAGGCCATAGCGGTCCTCGGAGCGCAGAACCTGGCGCGCATCCACCCAGCGGGTCGAAACGCCCTGCGCATTGAGGAATGTGTCGCCCAGTGTCGTGGCCAGCAGTTCCCCCGTCGCCATGACGCGGGCGCGCAGCGAATCGCTGACGGTGCGACTCACGGCCAGCTGGGCGGACATGGACTTCAAGTCTTGCATGAAAGACTCGAATTGACCGTTGGGCACTATCCCCAAATTCCTGGCCAGGTTGCGATGTGCGGTCTCGATCTTGTCGAGAAGCGGCTGGTGCGCGCCTGAAATGGCTGCGCTCAGCAAGGATTCCAGGGTGTCGGTGATGCCGGAGAGGGCTGAATGCACCACCACCGGCCGCAGCGACTCAGCGATTCGTGCGCGAACCACGCCGGCAATGTTGTGCCAATTGGCGCTGGTGGAGACGCTGGTGCCGCCGAATTTCAGGACGACCCAGTCTTTACTATCGGCTAGCACGGAAGCGTAACGCACATGTGAACTCGATACCGCAACACTGGGGCGTCAACCGTCCTCAGATGTTGTCGAGGACGGCTACTCGTCCTCAAAAATATCGCGCAGTTCCTTTTCCAACATGCGCTCGGCAAGAACGTCCTCTACCCGGCTCCAGGCTGCTTTGCCTCGTTTACCGGCGGCGGCGGCCTTCGGGCGACGTTCGGTGCGCTCAATGAGGGGATCAAAGTCATGCGACTCTTCGGCTTCCCCAAGAAACTCGTCATCGATGTCGAAATGTTCGTCTTCGCGTTCGCTCATTGTTCGAGAAAAGCCCTTGAAATCAATAGGATCGATCAGCTGAACCGTGAAGCTGCGCACTATAGCCGATTCTGTCCGGCATTCAACTAGCACGGGAAATAAATACGCCGGCGCCAGATTATCGGTTCAACTCCATGTTTTTCTTCAAATTAATCACTGGTACCGGTGCGCGCCGGGTCGATTCTATGCGGCAGCGCCCCCAGCGCGGTGGCCCGGTTGACTGCCGACAAAATCGCCAGCAACGAGGCTGTGATGATATTGGGGTGCATACCCGCCCCAAACAAGGTGCGCCGCGAGCGGGTGGTAATCTCGATGTATGACACGGCCTTGGCGCCGCTGCCATGGCCCCGCGAGTGTTCCTCATAGGACAACAGATCGAACGGCAAGGCGATGGCCCTCACCATGGCATCGATGGGACCTGAGCCCTGGCCCAGCCAAGTCTCCAGCCGCCCAGCGTTCTCCACGTTCAGGGTCAGCCTCTCCGTGTCTGCGCCATCCGTGGAAGCCGCCAGCTGGTGGGATCTATAGACATAGGGATCGCGGGTCGCGAGATATTCGCGCTCGAACAGATCGTAGATCTCCTGCGCGCTGAGTTCCTTGCCGGTGATGTCGGCGGCAGCCTGCACCACCTGGCTGAATTCGATTTGCAGCCGCCGCGGCAGCACCAGTTGGAATTCGCGCTCCAACAAATAGGCCACACCGCCCTTCCCCGACTGGCTGTTGACGCGGATGATGGAATCATAGGATCGGCCGAGATCCGACGGATCGATGGGCAGATAGGGAACATCCCAAATGTCGGCCTCGACGCGCGCCGCCAAGCCCTTCTTGATGGCGTCCTGGTGCGAGCCGGAAAATGCCGTGAACACCAGATCGCCCACATAGGGATGTCGCGGGTGAATCGGCAGTTGATTGCAGGACTCCGCGCACCGCGCGGCTTCATTGATATTGGAGAAATCCAGCTGCGGATCGATTCCCTGGGTATACAGGTTCAGCGCCAGGGTGACGATGTCGACATTCCCGGTTCTTTCGCCGTTGCCGAACAAGGTGCCCTCGACCCGCTCGGCACCCGCCATGACCGCCAATTCCGCCGCCGCCACCGCCGTGCCCCGATCGTTGTGCGGATGCACGCTCAAGATGAGCGAATCGCGATTCTTGACGTGACGCAGAAACCATTCGATCTGATCGGCGTACACGTTCGGGGTTGCCATCTCGACGGTTGCCGGCAGGTTGAGGATGGAGCGGTTCGCAGGGGTCGGCTCCCACACGGCATTCACCGCATCGCAGACTTCCACCGCGAAATCCAGCTCCGTGCCGGTGAAACTCTCAGGGCTGTATTGAAATACCCATTCGGTGTCCCGCTGTCGCAGCGCATGCTCCCGCACCGCGGTTGCACCGCGCACCGCGATATCGACGATGCCGGCGCGGTCGGTGCGAAACACCACCCGCCGCTGCGCCACCGAGGTGGAGTTGTAGACATGCATGACCGCGCGCCGCGCCCCTTGCAGCGACTCGTAGGTTCGCGCGATCAGTTCCGGCCGCGCCTGGGTCAGGACTTGAATGGTGACATCATCGGGTATGAGCCGCCGCTCGATGATTTCCCGCACGAAATCGAAATCGGTCTGTGAGGCGGCCGGAAAGCCCACCTCGATCTCCTTGAAGCCGATCTTGATCAACATGTCGAACATGCGCCGCTTGCGCGCCGCATCCATCGGCTCGATCAGGGCCTGATTGCCATCGCGCAAATCCACACTGCACCACAGCGGCGGTGCAGTAATGACCCGGTTGGGCCAGGTGCGATCGGCAATATCGATGGGTGCGAAGGGTCGGTACTTGGCAGAAGGCTTGATCAACATGATGAAAGTCACTCACGAACCGGATACATCGGACGCCCGCGTTGCCGCCAGCGCGTAATTTTGGGAATTTCCGGTCTTGTAAGCGCCGACCGCTAGCGCGTGAGTGGTTGCGCCTAGCGGCGCAGCAG
>CAZZWM010000195.1:0-3864 GCA_964657945.1 uncultured Steroidobacteraceae bacterium | reverse complement strand
ATTTTTTACAGTGATCTCGCGCCTCGCACAACTGTCTCAGGTTGGAGACGTCTCTGCAAAAATTACGCGGTGCAGCGCGGCGGGGCGCGTTGCGCGGCCTCGCGGTTATGCGGCAGCGCGGCCGCGTGTCAGACATGTGGCGCGACGCTACGCGGCGCGGCGCGGCGCGAGGCTAGAGTTTCAACCGGCGGAACAGGCTTTCCGGGACCGCGCGGATCAGAAACATGATCGGCCGCCAGAATGCGGGCAGATACACGACCGTAGCGGAGCGATCAATCGCGCGCACGATGCCGCTCGCTACGCTCTGCGGCGTTGCCCATAACGCACCTTTGGAAAATGCCGCCGTCATGGGAGTGTCCACAAATCCCGGTTTGATGGTGATGACCGCGACGCCGCTTTTGTACAGCCGCTGCCGAAGTCCGGAGGTGAAGGTCGATACCAAAGATTTCGCGGCGCCGTATACATAATTGCTTTGCCGTCCGCGATCGCCCGCCACCGAGGAGATGACCGCGATGGCCCCGGCGCGACGCTGCGCGAAACGTTGTGCGACAAGCGTCAGCAGCGCGATCACCGAGATCCCATTGGTTGCCAATTCGCGCAACGTCAGCTCGACCGAGCTTTCGCAGGCCTGCTGATCGCTCAAGGTCCCGTGAGCGATCAAAACCGTATCCAGGCCGCCCATTTTTCCTTCGGCGCGATCCAGCATCGCTGAATGAGCCGCGATGTCGTTGGCATCCAGGGTCTCCACGCCGACCTCGCGGGCTCCGCGGATTTTCAAATCCGCCGCAGTCGCCTCTAGCAGCTCTGTGTTGCGTGCAACCAGGTACAGTGCGTCGCCGCGTGAGGCGAATAGACGGCAGGCCGCCTGCGCAATCGCCGAATTGGCGCCGACGACCAGGATCCTTCTCATGTTCCCTCCATGACACGTCTCCAGAAGCTCGAGGAAAAGCGCGGGTCGATGTACTGCAAAAACCGGCTCCACTGGGGGAAACCGCTGCGGAAAAGTGCGCCCGGCATGCGCCCGTCCTTGGCCGGGTAGATGCGTCCGCCCGCGCGCTGAACGATGTCGTCCAACTGGCGGAACAATCGTTCCAGTTGATCGCCTCGATTGGGGAAGTCCAGAGCGAGCGTGAGACCTGCCCGCGGGAAGGATAACATCCCGACTGACTCCGCATCCCCAAAGTGCTTCAACACCGCGAGGAATGACCCCTGACCGCTGCGTGCAATAGCTTCCAGCAGCGCGGCAATCGCATCGCGGCTGGCCTGCATGGGGATGAGGCACTGGTATTGGTACAGTCCGCGCGGACCGTAGATGCGATTCCAATGCAAGATGCCATCCAGCGGGTAGAAGAATGCTTCATAGTGCACGATCCGGCGCTGCCGCGCGCCGCGTTGCCGATGATAGTAGAGGCTGTTGAACAGCCGCAGCGATGCCGCGTTCACCAGCGAGATAGGCGGCACCACCGGAATGCTCAGTGAACCGTGTTTGCGCTGCCTGCCCGTTTGCTGGGTGTGATTGGCCCGCTCGAGCAGTCCGCGCCCCAGCTGCTTGCCGCTGCCCAAGCAATCCACCCACGCCACGGTGTATTCGAAATCCTGATCCGAGGCTTCGCATAGGGCCATGAATTCTTCAAGGTTCTTGAAGCGGATGGTCTCGACGTCCAACCATGGGCCTGGAATGCGCCGCAGCTGCAGTTCGGCCCAGGTGATCAGACCGGTCAATCCAAGACCTCCGACCGTTGCCGCGAACCACTCCGGATTCATCTCGGAGGAACAAATCATGCGTTCGCCGTCCGAACGCAACAACTCGAAGCGGCGCACGTGGCGCGCGAACGTGCCGGCGCGATGATGGTTCTTGCCGTGCACATCGTTGGCAATGGCACCCCCGATGGTGACGAAACGGGTGCCGGGCGTGACCGCCACGAACCAACCCTGGGGCACGGTCAGTTCGTGGATGGTTGCGAGCAGCATCCCGGACTCGCACACCAGGACGCCGGTCGCAGGATCGAATGCCATGAAGCGATCGAGGTACCCGGTTTGCAGCAGGGCTGCACCGACGTTCAGGCAGCTGTCGCCGTAGCTGCGGCCGTTGCCGCGCGGCAGGACGTTGGGTGACGGTGAAATGTCGGGAAATGGCGCACTTCGACTCTGAGGCTGAAACAGCCGGTGGTCGGCACGGATGACATTACCCCACGATGACATCCTCGGCGTTGGCACCTCAGACGGCGAGCGCGAAGGTCAGGGCGACCAGCAGGCCCACGCCCAAACTGACCCGATCCTTGAGTGCGAACACCACAGGATCGTCGTGCATCTCACCGCGCTGCGCTTTCATCCACACACGACTCACCCAGTAGAGCATCAGGACGCACAGCAGCCAGATGATCTTGGGGTGCCGGTAAAGCGATTCGATGGCGGGGGAATTGATGTACAGCGCCAATACCAGCACGCTCATGTAGCCGGCGGCAGTGCCGAGACTCTGCAGGATGGCCAGGTCCTCCACATGATAACCCCGACCCGCCGCTCTCAGACGCCGTTGTCGTCGCAGCCCATCGAGTTCGGTGAAGCGTTTGACGAACGCCAGACTGAGGAACAAGAACACGGAGAATAGCAGCAGCCAAAACGACAGCGCGACGCTCGCAGCGGCCGCCCCCGCGATGATGCGCAGTGTGTACAGCGCGGCGAGCGTAAGGGTGTCGACGAGCACCCGCCCCTTCAGGCCGAAAGAATAGGCAAGCGTGGTTGCATAATACAGCGCGAACACCAACTGAAACTTTCCTGGGAGCCACACGGACAGCAGAACGGCGGCGGTAAGCAGCAGGGGCGCCAGAATCCAGCCGGTCAGCAGCGACAAATCGCCCGCGGCGAACGGACGCTTCGACTTGGTGCGATGAGTTCTGTCGGCAGCGAGGTCGAGCAAATCATTGATGATGTAAACCGAGGAGGCACACAGACAAAAGGCGACCGCCGCGATCAGCGCTCGTTGCCAGCGGTCCAAATCGGTGGCCAGATGCGCCGCCAGAAGCGGCACCAGGATGAGGGCGTTCTTTGCCCATTGATGCGGCCGCAAGGCGCGGATCAGCGCCCGCAGCGGACGTGCGCTGGATGAAAACGTACGCATGACATTGGCCTGGCGTCCCGCTTGCTGTTCGAGCCTTCGCCCTCCATTCACGACAATCGCGCCTCGTGCGCGCTTCCAAATGGCTAGATCACGGGATTCGTTGCCGCAGTAGTCGAAGCCGCCATCGCCGAACCGCTCCACCAGCCGATCAGCCTTATGGCTGCCCGCCAGATTGGTGACCTCATCACTCGCCAGGACGCCGTCAAACAGATTGAGGTGCGCCGCGACGCCGGTTGCGAGCCGCTCAGTGGTGGCGGTACAGAGCCACAGCTGCCGTCCGCTGCTGCGCTCCAACTCGAGCCATTGGATGAATTCGCGGTTGTAGGGAAGGGCCTCGGGATCGAGCTCGACCCGCTTCGCTATTTCCGCCTTCATGGCTGCCCTGCCTTTGAGCAGCCAAATTGGGAGACGGAATAAATACAGCGGGTTGCGCTTGATCAGCAATGTCACGGATTCGAGCAAGACATCGCTGCGGATCAGCGTACCGTCGAGATCGACGCATAGAGGCAGCGTCGAGGTGCCCGCACCTGCGATCACAGTGATTCGGCCGCATACTGGGTATACATTTGTCGCGCGCTTCGGTCTTTCACACAACCCGCATTAGATCAGAAAAGAGCCCGAAATTACCGTGCGAAGTGTCGCATGTGCGCACGGCCACGCAAGCCCGCCAGGCGCCCGCGGGTTTGCTCCGGCGAATGGATGAGCCGGCCTGTGGCCCTGGGGTCAGTTGGCAGGATAGGTATTGT
>CAZZWM010000194.1:0-3883 GCA_964657945.1 uncultured Steroidobacteraceae bacterium | reverse complement strand
CTTTGCACGGGGCAGCGGGTCCCGGAGGATTTGCATGCCGCACATGAACGCAAGGTATGGCTGGCGCGTGCGGCGCTGAAGCTCCGGGAGCACGCCCCCGCCAGGGCACCCAGCTATTTCGCGCGCAACTTCGGCCGAGCGCCCGCCCATGCGTGATACCCGATTGTCACGAAGTCAGGCGGAAACGATCGAGGAGCTGAACGCGTCGCGTCCGGTCAAGGTGATCGCCGTCACCGGCGGCAAGGGCGGCGTGGGCAAGACCACGGTGTCGGCGAATCTCGCCGTTGCGATTGCGGCGCAGGGCCGCGACGTGATGTTGGTGGATGCCGATCTGGGATTGGCCAATGTCGATGTGGTGCTGGGATTGCACACGCGCTTTCACCTCGGGCACGTGATCAGCGGCGAATGTGCCTTGGAAGACGCCATCGTCACCGGTCCTCACGGCCTGCAAATCGTGCCCGCCGCCTCGGGCATCAAGCGCATGGCGACGCTCACCGCGGCCGAACATGCCGGCATCATCAGATCCTTCAGCGATTTGTATCACCAGGTCGAGGTCCTCGTTGTCGATACCGCGGCCGGTCTGCACGACAGCGTCATGACCTTCAGCCAGGCGGCGCATCACGTGCTGGTGGTGGTTTGCGACGAACCGGCGTCCATCACCGACGCCTACGCCCTGATCAAGGTCTTGAGCCGGGAGCACGGCGTGCAGCGTTTTCAGATCCTCGCCAACCAAACCCGCCGCTCCGGCGAGGGGCCGGATCTATTTCAGAAGATTGCGCGGGTTTGTGACCGATTTCTCAATGTGACCTTGGAATTCGCCGGCTCGGTGCCCTACGACGACTATCTGCGTCGTGCAGTGCAGCGACAGACCCCCGTGGTCGATGCCTACCCGGCCTCAATTTCATCGATCGCGCTCAAGAATCTGGCGTCCAAGGCCGATAAGTGGACAGCACCGCAAGGGGCGCGAGGGCATTTGGAGTTCTTTGTCGAACGAATGGTGGGAGTGAGGATCGCTCCCACGACGGTATTGCAATGAGAGCAAGCACACAGTACACGAACACGCAAAAACGCAGCCCCAAGCCGCCGTTGGATGACAACATCCCGGTGGATCAGGTGCCGCAGCACGAATTGGTGTTGAAACACGCCGATTTGGTCAAACGTATCGCCTACCACCTGGTAAGCCGCATGCCGCCGAATGTGGAAGTCGACGATCTGATTCAGTCCGGCATGATCGGACTGCTGGACGCGGCCAAGCATTATTCGGCCACCAAGGGTGCGAACTTCGAAACCTACGCCGGCATCCGCATCCGCGGCGCCATGCTCGATGAAGTGCGCAAGTCCGATTGGACGCCGCGCTCGGTGCATCGAAACATGCGCGAGATGGCCGACGTGGTGCGCAAGATTGAAAACGCCAAGGGGCAGGATGCAACGCCGACCGACATCGCCAAGGGTCTCGGTGTGTCCATCGAGGAATACCACAAGCTGGTCATGGACGCGGCCAGCTGCCGGTTGTTCAGTTTCGATCAAATGGGATCCAGCGAGGATGAATCGAGCCCCGCCGACCACGCCCGCGACGAGCGTCCGGGTCCCTTCGACCATATCGAGGATGCCGGCTTCCGCAATGCGATGGCGGGGGCCATCAACGTGCTGCCGGAGCGGGAAAAGCTGGTGTTGTCGCTCTACTACGATGAAGACATGAACTTGCGCGAAATCGGTGAAGTGCTGGAAGTGTCCGAGTCGCGCGTCTGCCAGATTCACGGTCAGGCCCTGGTGCGATTGCGCGCCCGTCTATCGGAGTGGCTGACGCCACAATGACAGCATGGATATCCTAAGCGTCGTCGGCATCGTGCTTGCGCTCATCGCCATCATCGGCGGCGCAATCCTCAAGGGCAGCAGCGCCGGCGCCCTGGTCGGCAGCGCGGCGTTCGTCATCGTGGTCGTGGGTACGCTGGCGGCCAGCCTGGTGCAGACGCCGATGGCCACATTCCTGCGCGCCTGGATCATCGTGAAATGGGTGTTCATGCCGCCTGCGAACAATCCTGCCGCAGTCATCGAAAAGATCGTGGAGTGGAGCAACATCGCCCGCAAGCAGGGACTGCTCGGTTTGGAATCGGCAGTGGAAAGTGAGACGGATAAATTCTTGAAAAAGGGCCTGCAGTCCTTGGTGGATGGCGGCGAGCCGGATGCGATCCGCTCCAGCATGGAAATCGAACTGGACACCATGGAGCATTTCGACACGCAGGCTGCCAAGGTGTTCGAGGCCATGGGTGTGTATTCGCCCACATTGGGCATCATCGGCGCCGTCATGGGCCTGATGGCCGTGATGCAAAATCTTGCCGATCCCTCCAAATTGGGCCACGGCATAGCCGCCGCATTCATCGCCACCATCTACGGCATCGCGTTCGCCAATCTCCTGTTCCTGCCCATGGGCAACAAGCTCAAATCGGTCATCCACGGTCAATCGCAGGTGCGCACCATGGTCATCGAGGGAATCATCGCGATTGCGCAGGGCGAGAACCCGCGCAATATCGAGTCCAAATTGCAAGGGTACTTCCACCACTGAACTGGAAACATGGCTCGCAAGAAAAAACACGAGGAGCACGTGAACGCGGAAGCCTGGGCCATCCCCTATGGCGACCTCGTGACGTTGCTGTTTGCGTTGTTCACCGTGATGTATGCCATGTCCTCGGTGAACGAGGGCAAGTTTCGCGTGCTGTCCGATTCCATGATCGCCGCATTCAACGGCGCGCCGAAGAGCATGCAGCCGGTGAATATCGGCGACAAGCAACCGGGCAAGGGCGGCGACAAGCCCTTGGTCGGCATCAGTCCGACCGCGCTGTTGAAAATCAAGGATGCCGTCACCCAGGATGGCAACCTCACGCCGCGGGTACTGGGCGTGGTCGATGGCGATCAGTCCAAGGATTTGCCGGGCTCGCTGGTGCGCATGGAGCGCGAAGTTCAGAATGCGATGCAAGCCCTGATCGACGCCAAAGTCGTCACGGTGAAGCGCGAGAGCATGTGGCTGGAAATCGAAATCAACACCGACATTCTGTTCCCGAGCGGCGCGGGTGATTTTTCCCCGGCCGCGGAACCGGTGCTCGGCAAGCTGGCCGAAGTACTGAAGCCCTTCCCCAATCCCATCCGCGTGGAAGGGCACACCGATGATCGCCCGATACACACGGCGGCGTTTCCATCGAATTGGGAATTATCGGCCGCGCGCGCCGCCAGCGTGGTGCATCAATTCACCAGGCAGGGCATCGATCCGTTGCGGCTCGAGATCGTCGGCTTCGGGCAATTCCACCCGCGCCAGGCCAATGACTCGGCCGAGCACCGCAATGCCAATCGCCGCGTCGCGGTGCTGGTGCTGGAAGCCGTGCTGCCCACGGATGCGACGACCGCGCGCGCCAGTGAACACATGCCCGAGACGGCGGGGGAGGGCGTTCAAGTCGCCGATGCCTCCAGTGCGGCCAATCGGCTGATCGGCCGGGTTTCGCCGGAATCGCTCGAAAAGACGGTTTTGAAAACAGAGACGAAGCCCGACGACACCGAGCATCCCAAGCCCCAAATGAGCGAGGTCACGCAATGAGTGAAGTTGACCGCTTGAGCAACTCAGGACTGTACCCAGCCCTGCCGATCGCCGACCGGCGATCCTCGAAAGACAAGGATGACCGCCGGCAGCGCTCCGACGAAGGTCCCGACAAGCCGCCGCCCAAGTCCACCGATAACCACGACAGCTCGAATCCCCGTCCGCCCAAATCTCCCCTGATCGACGAGTACGCATGATCACCATCGGTCCTGCGCCCTGGTCGACAAGGCCCGGTCGCGTGTATATTGCGCCATGCGCCGATGCTTCAGTGCGATTGTCGCCTTCAGTGCGATTGTC
>CAZZWM010000193.1:0-4049 GCA_964657945.1 uncultured Steroidobacteraceae bacterium | reverse complement strand
GGCACACCGGCCTGGGGCACACCGGCCTTCGGCGCTGCGGTTTTGGTCTCCGGGGCGACCATCAGTTCCGCGGAAGCCACCTCCTTGCCGTCCACTTCGGCCACGCCGGAGAACTTCCAAATGCCCTTGAAGGAGCGCATGACGGTGACTCTCAGCATCAGCTGATCGCCGGGTTCCACCGGCTTGCGGAAGCGCGCGTTGTCGATGGCGACGAAATAAAACCGCGTGTTCACATCGGGCACGATTTTCACCGTCTTGAAGGCCAGAATGCCGGCGGCCTGCGCCATGGACTCGATGATGAGCACACCCGGCATCACCGGCCGGTGCGGGAAATGCCCCGGGAAGAACGGCTCGTTGACCGTGACGTTCTTCAGCGCGAGGATGTGGCTGCCGGCGATGCATTCCAAGACGCGATCGATCAGCAGAAAGGGGTAACGATGCGGCAGCTGCCGCAGGATCCCTTCGATATCTAGTTTTCCGGAATCCGTCATCGTTGTTCCTTTTTGGCCAATCGGCGCAAATGCGCCACCATGCGGCGCCATGTTCGAGTTTCCACGGTCGGCATGCCGCTCGAGTAACTGCCGGCCTCGCGTATCGAGGCGCTGACCAGGCTGCACCCGGTGATCTCCACGTCATCGGCAATATGCAGATGCCCCGCGAATCCAACCATGCCGCCTATCATGCAGCGTTTTCCGATCACGGTGCTGCCGGATATTCCCGTGCAAGCGGCAATCACCGTATGGGCGCCGATGGTGACGTTGTGGCCGACTTGAATCTGATTGTCCAGCTTCACACCCTCCTCGATCACGGTATCGTCGATGGCGCCGCGATCGACACTGGTGTTTGCGCCGATCTCCACATCATCGCCGACGCGCACGGTGCCTACCTGGGGGATCTTCACCCAGGCGCCGGCGTTGGGCGCAAATCCGAACCCATCGGAGCCCACCACCGCGCCGGCATGCAGAATGCAGCGCCGTCCGACGATGACATCCGAATACAGCGTCACCCGCGAGATCAGATGGCTGTCGTCTCCCACCTGCGCGCCGCGGTGCACGATGCAGGCCGGCCCGATGCTGACGCGCTCGCCGATGACGGCGCCGGCCTCGATCACGCTCAAAGGTCCGATATGAGCGCTGACCGCGACTCGCGCCCCGGCGGCGATGACCGCGCTCGGGTGGATGCCGGCGGCCTGCGCGGCTTCCGGGTACATCAAGGTGGCGATGCGCGCGTAGGCCAAATAGGGATTGGGGTCGATCAGCGCGGCGGTTCGGCAGGCGGCCGCATCCGACGGCGAGATCAGCACGGCGGTCGCCCGCGTGCTCGCAAGCAGTCGCCGATAGCGCGAGTTCGCGAGGAAGCTGATGGAACCGGCTTCGGCATGCGACAGTGTCGCGACCCGGCGCACGGTGAGGCTGGGCTCGCCCTGCAGAGTCAACCCAAACCGCACCGCAAGCTCGCCTAGACTGAACTCACCCTGCACCGGGATGCTCGAGTGCGGCGGGCGGAACCGGCGGCGCTATTTGCCCGACGGCTTGGCCGGCGTGGTGGGCGCCTTGCCTGACGGCGCAGTGCCCGATGCGGCGGGTGCGGCAGTCGGGGCCGGCAAGGTGCTCGGCTTGGTGGCAAGCACCGCCAACACCTGCGGCGTGATGTCGAGAGCCGACTTGGCGAAAATGGCTTCAGCCACCACCAGGTCGAAGCCCTGAGCGTTCGAGTAGGCCTGAATCTCCCCGACCAGGTAGCGCTGTACCTTGCCGATCTCTTCGTTGCGGCGGGTCGACGCGTCATCCTGGAACTCGCCGGCCTTGCGGGAGAATTCGCGTTGCTGATCGCGCAGCGTCTTCTCCGCCTTGGCGCGATCGGCTTCGGCCATCACCGCACCTTCCTTCTGCAGCTTCTCGTCGCGCGCCTTCAGATCGTTTTGCATGGTGAGCAGTTCGCGCCGCCGCGGGGCAAATTCATTTTCCAATCCCGTCATGGCCGCTTTGGTCTGCGGTGCATCTTCCAGCAGCTTCTGGAAATTGACATAACCAATTTTGATTTCGGCGCTGGCCGGTTGCGCAACCATGATCCCGCACAGGATCAAAACCGAAACCGAAATGCTGCGAAGATAAGTCGACATGTTGATCTCTAAGACCTCGAATTGGGGTCAAAATGCTTGACCGATGGAAAATTGAAAGCGCTCCGTCTCATCGTTGAATCTAACCGTGTTGCCGGGGTTCGCATTCAGAGGGATGCCGTATGAGAAACGGAACAACCCAAGTGGCGCCAGCCACTGCACCGCGATGCCGGTCGATCTCTTTAGACTATCATAACTGAAGTGGTAGTCGACCGGGGTAACGTCGTCCACACCCAGGAATTTGACCTTGCTTCCGGTCTGAAACACGTTACCGATGTCATAAAACCAGCTGACGCGGGCCGCGCTCTTCCACTTGTCGGGCACCGGAAAGATCATTTCGTAGCGGTTTACGACGCGGAAATTGCCGCCGTAAGGATTGCCGCTGCCGATGTTGTCGCGGGGACCCAAGAGGCTCTCGCGGAAGCCGCGCACGCTGTCCGGACCGCCGGCGAAGTAGTTCAAATACGGCGGCAGCGCCGTGGTCTTGCCCAAGGCCGATGCGTAGTCGATCGAGCCCTGCACGGACAGCACCCACTTGCGCCAGATCGGAAAGTATCGGATGAAGTCGAAATTCGACTGATAGTAGCGCACCTCGCTCAGCGGCAAGGCATAGCGCGCCGAGATCTGGATCTTCATGCCGCGGTCGGGGAACAGCGCGCGGTTGCGGCCCTCATAGGACCAACCGCCGGTGAGTTCGTAGGTATAGAAGTCGGTGCCGAAGACCGTGTACGGATTGTCCAGCGAGTTGACCACGCCATCGCCGTTGGTGTCGGTGAGCTGGCGCTGGAAGGTATTGCCGTTGTTCTTGACCCAATCCACCGACTGCTGCGCGCTGTAGCCCTGCGAGACCACCAGCGTGTTCTTGTTGGCGGACACGCCACCCTGCAAGTACTGGTATTCGGTGATCGGATAGGACCACTGCAAGGCGCCGGTGATCTGCTTGGTGGAAAACGCGGAGGAGGCGGCGACGAACTGCGTGATGTCGCGGTAGGTGATCGACGCCGTGCGCGAGACGTTGTCCACCGTGGTGTACGGATTGGTTTGTGCGAAGGTGTAGCTCTTGCTGTACTTGCCGGCGTTGATCTCCAGGGCGATGCGCTCGCCCGATCCCAAGAAGTTGCTGTGCACGAAGTTGCCGTTCAAGCTGAACTTCTGCGATTCCGAATAGCCGATGCCGCCGCCGAACTGTCCCGGCAAGCCTTCCTTGATGTTGTAGTTGACGTCCACCAAATCGGCGCTGCCTGCGACCGGCTTGGTTTCGAACTCCACCTTCTCGACGTAAGGCAGACGCTGGATGCGCTCCTTGGAACGCTCGATGGCGGAATTCGACAGCCACCCGCCTTCCAGCTGGCGCATTTCGCGGCGCAGCGTCTCGTCGTTGATGGCCGTGGTGTTCTCGAAATTTATGTGCCGCACGTAAACGCGGTTGCCCGGTTCTATGAAGAAGGTGATGGACACGGTCTTCTTGTCGTTGTCGGGCGTGGGCACCGGATCGATCTTGGCGAAGGCATAACCGTCGGCGCCGAGCCGGTAGCTCATGAGTTCCTGGCTGCTGGTGATGGCCTTGCGCGAGAAGGTGTCGCCCGGCTTGATCAGCAGCAATCTGCGCAGCTGCTCTTCCGGCACCACGAAGGTGCCCGCCAGTTTGATTTCCGAGACCTTGAAGACTTCGCCCTCGTTGATGTTCACCGTGATGAACATGTCGTCTTTTTCCGGCGCAATCGTCACCTGGGTCGATTCGATCTCGAAGTTCGCGTAGCCGCGATCCATGTAGTAGGAGCGCAGCTTTTCCAGATCGCCGGTGAGCGATTCGCGCGAATAGCGGTCATCCTGCTTGTACCAGGACAGCCAGTTGGGCGTCTTCAATTCGAAGGTATTGAGAACATCCTTTTCCTTGAACTTGGTGTCGCCCACCAGGTTGATCATCTCG
>CAZZWM010000192.1:0-4099 GCA_964657945.1 uncultured Steroidobacteraceae bacterium | reverse complement strand
GATATGCGCCATGCCGCGCGAACCGCCGCCGGAGAGCACCAGACAAATTCGTGGTCGGACTGCCGGCACCTCATCGGTGCTGGACGCAACAACTGCGCCCCAAGCGCTGCTTGCCAGCAGCGCTGCGGCCAATCCAAATGCCAGTGTCCGATTCCCCATGATGGGGAGCTAGTTTAGAGGACGACGTTGATTCTGGAAGCAGTAAACGTATTCGTGGCCCGGTTGTAGAAGCCATGCGCCAAGAACTGCGTAGCCGGGCTGGTCGCGAAAACCGTGGCCGCCTGCGCCTCGAACGACGCCAGCGAATTGAACGTCGAGACGCCGAGCACGGTGCTGCCGACCGAAAACGCCGGCATGAACAGCGGCAGAGACGAGGTCGGATCGGTGGTGGCCGCAGCCGGAAGGATCTGCGGCGATTCGGGCAGTGTCGTCATGTCGATGGTCTCGCCCGCAATCAAAATGGATGCCGTCGTCACCGCCGCATTGGTCAAGTTGACGCTCAGGCTGGCGGAGGTGGCGGTGGCAAATGGCGCACTGTCGCTGGTGGTCCACTGCACATGCATGGTCGCCGGGATGGTGGCCTCGCCGTTGATATTGGACGCCAGGAAATCGGGCGGCGCGGAACCGAACGGGGCGCCGAATCCATTCACGGCCAGGTAGTCGCCTGCCGCCAGCGGGTTGCCCGCAGGATCGGTGGGAAAGGTCAGCCCCGTCGAACTCACCACGAACGATGCCGGATTGGAATTGGCGCCGGACGCCGAGCCGCTGCCCGCAAAATTGAAGACGCTGGGCGGGTAGCCGTTGATGGAGTCCAGATCGAGGGTCGCAGTACTGGCGTTGTCGGTGGACAGAATCGAACCCGACACACGGGTCTCCAGCGGGACGATGCGCACCGATCCCGTGTCGGTGTTGCTGGTGCCGCTGGCGTCGAAACTCAGCGCGCCCGTGGTGGCGTCGTAGGAAGTGATCAAACCGCGGACCACGACATGCTGGCCCACGGTCACCGCACTCGAATTGAGGGTAAGCCCCGGAATGCCGTCGGCCGTCACCAACGTACCCGCACCCAGCGTCACCGGCGTATCGGGAATGATCAGATTGACCGCCTGCGCGGAGGTTTGCGACAGCACGGAGCCACGCAAGGTCAGGGTGTTGCCCGAACGGGCAATCACATCGCCTTCCAGGCCGTCGGTGAAGAAATCCTGCAGCGTGCCGCCGGCAATGACGTACTTCGTATTGAACTTGCCCGCGATCACGCCCGGTTGCGGCACCGTCGTGGGTTCGAATGTGGTGTACGCCGCCGTCATGGTGGAGCCGGCCGAACTGACCGATATGGCGCTCAAGCCCGTCTCGCCGAGCACGGTGCTGCCGGCGATCGAGTAAACCGTGCTGGCATCGTTGAACAGGGTGAGAATGCCGAGGCTGTCGACTTGATCGAAGAAAGGACGCGTGGTTATCGTGTAGGTGTTCTGATTCAGGCTGGAATTGATCAAGGGTCCGCGCACGCGGATCAGCCGGTTATCCGAGGCCGCCGACGATATCGACATGTACGGGGTCACCGTCAATGTGGGCGGCGTGGTGGCGAAGTTGACGGAATTGGACGCCGCCATGTCGAAGTTGAGTGCCAAACGCCGCGCATCGGTCGCGGACAGCGTGTTGACCGGGGTGATCTGGTTGGCGGGATCCAGCTGCACCACGACCACCACCTGTGTAACCGCGGCGCCGGTGCTGTCGAGCACCTGAACCGACGTCGGCACGCCGTTGACCAGCACCGAAATCTGCGCCGAGGTGTAATCGAGCGTAATGGTTGCGGCGGTGTAGGTGTCGATCGGCAGGCTGGCGGCAGCCCAAAGCTCCGAAACATTATTGAGCTTGGCGAAATCGATCAGTTCGGGGGTCGCAATGGCGGTCACCGCACCGTCCGCCTTGCCCGTCAAGACCACCGAGTCCACCACCACCAGGTAGCTGGAGAAGCGCGGATCGGCGTCGACGCTCAGCGTGGTCCAAGCGATGCCGTAGCCCGCGTCTTGGTTGTTGTTGTGGCAACCGGCGAGGATGAAGGCTGCCGAGAAAAGCAGCGCGCCCAGCGCCTTGTGCGCATGTAACTTGAACGATGAGTGCACTACAGCTTCCGATTGATGGTCGAGTTGAGGGGTAAGGGCTGCGTAGAATAATGGCTTTCGAGGACTTACGCGCAGTAAAGTTCCATTTGACGGGCATCCCTACCCGCCCGCCCGCCGCGGCACCTGCTGCGTGATGCAGTGGATGTTGCCGCCCCCGAGCAGCACTTCGCGAGTCGCCACTCCCAGCACTTTTCGCCTTGGGAACAGCTTCTGCAGGATACGCATCGCCGCCGCATCACGGCGCTTGTCGTACTGCGGCATGACCACGCAGCGATTGGCGATATAGAAGTTGATGTAGGAGGCGGGCAAGCGGTCGCCGGCACGGCGCGGACGCGTGCCGGTCCGGATGTCGATGCCCGCGGCTTCAGCGGCCGTCATATACAGCGGTCCGGGCTGATGGATCTTGTGAATGGTCAACTCTCGCCCGCGGGCGTCTTTGGCGCGCCGCAGGCGCTGGTAGGCGTCCGCCGAAATCTCATACTGTGGATCGCTGCGATCCTCGGTCCAGGTCAGCGCCACATGCCCCGCAGCGGTGAAGCAGGCAAGTTCGTCGATGTGGCCGCCGGTCTCGTCGAGGAACACGCCCCGATCCAGCCAAATGACCTTGCTCACGGCGAGGTAGCGGTGCAGTTGCTCCTCGATGTCGGCGCGCGACATGTCCGGATTGCGATTCGGGTTCAACAGGCATTCTTCGGTGGTCAGGCAGGTGCCCTGCCCGTCCACGTGAATGGCGCCGCCTTCCAGTACGAACGGCGTCCGATAGCGATCCGCGCCTTCGATCTCCAAGACCTTTTGCGCGACTTCATCGTCACGATCCCAAGGAAAATACAATCCGCCGTTCAGGCCGCCCCAGGCATTGAAGGTCCAGTCCACACCGCGGCGCCGGCCTTTTGCGTCGATCAGGAATGTCGGACCGCTGTCGCGGATCCACGCGTCATTGCTGCTCACCTCCAGCACACGCACGCTCGCCGGCAGGCGCGCCCGCGCGTTTTGGAATTGCGCCGCCGAGGCGCCGACCGTGACCGGTTCACCGGATGAGATCGCAGCCGCAATGGCGGCGAATGCGGCTTGTGCCGGCTTGGCGCCTTCGCGCCAATTGTCCGGGCGCTCCGGCCACAGCATCCAGCAGCCCGAGTGCCTTTCGAATTCGGCGGGCATGCGAAAGCCGTCTCTTGCAGGTGTGGTTCTGAGTGTGCGCAATGCCGGTCTCCGGGTGCGCATGCTAGCATTGCGGCTGCATTTACAGGAGCCAACGAATGTCAGAAGCCAGGCCAGTCAACCTGCGGATTCCCGCAGGCGGCGAGAAAATCACCATCTCCAACGGCAAATTGAACGTTCCGAACAATCCTGTCATTCCCTTCATCGAAGGCGACGGCACCGGGCGCGATATCTGGCGCGCCAGCGTGCGGGTGTTCGATGCGGCCGTGGAAAAGGCTTACGGCGGCAAGCGCAAGATTCAATGGTTGGAAGTGTTTGCAGGCGAGAAAGCCAACAAGAACTACAACACCTGGTTGCCGGATGAAACCGTGCAGGCCTGCCGCGACTACCTGGTATCCATCAAAGGCCCGCTGACCACGCCGGTCGGCGGCGGCATCCGCTCACTGAACGTGGCGCTGCGCCAGTTGTTGGACCTGTATGTATGCCTGCGGCCGGTGCGCTGGTTCAAGGGTGTGCCCTCGCCGGTCAAGACGCCGGAAAAAGTCGACATGGTGATCTTCCGCGAGAATACCGAGGACATTTACGCCGGCATCGAATTCGAGCAAGGCACCGCCGAGTGCAGGAAATTCTTGGACCTGTTCAAGGAAAACTTTCCCAAGCAGTTCGCCAAGATCCGTTTCCCCGATACTTCCGGCATCGGTTTGAAGCCCGCATCCAAGGAGGGCACGGAACGCCTGTTCCGGGCCGCCGTGAAGTATGCGATCGACAACAAGCGCAAGAGCGTGACGATCGTGCACAAGGGCAACATCATGAAGTTCACC
>CAZZWM010000191.1:0-4131 GCA_964657945.1 uncultured Steroidobacteraceae bacterium | reverse complement strand
CGGTCACGCCGCTGGCCATTACGGTCACGGCCGCCGGTATCGACAAGGTTTACAACGACAATGTCACTGCGGCCGTCACGCTCGCCAGCAGCGGGGTGCTCGCCGGCGACAGCCTGACCTACGCCGACACCTCGGCGAGCTTCGCCAACAAAAATGTAGCCAACGGCATTGGCGTGTCAGTCGCAGGGATCACCGCGAGCGGCACGGGCTCGGGCAACTACACTGTCAACAGTACCGCGGCGACGAGTGCGAACATCACGCCGGCCATCATCGATCTGTCCGGGACCCGCGTCTATGACGGTCTGCTCGATGCGAATGCGAGCACTTTCGGGACCGCGGGTACCGTGGCGACGGGTGTTGGCGCCGAAACCCTGTCGCTGTCGGGCAGCGGCGCGCTGCTGAGCAAGAACGCCGGCACGCAGGGCTTGTCTTCGCTTGGCACATTGTCCTTGAATAACGCCACGGGCCTCGCGAGCAACTATCAGCTCAGCGGCGGCAGCGATGCGGTGACGGTGACACCGTTGGCAATCACGGCCACGGCGGCCGGCATCAACAAGGTGTACGACGGCGGGGTTGCCGCCACGGTAACGCTGGCCAGCACCGGGGTATTGGCCGGCGACAGTTTGATCTTCACCGAGACCTCGGCGAGCTTCGCCGACAAGAATGTGGCCAACGGCATTGCCGTCTCGGTGTCAGGAATCACGGAGAGCGGTACGGGCTCGGGCAACTACACCGTCAACGGCACGGCCACGACGAGCGCGAACGTCACGCCGGCCATTCTCAATCTGTCAGGCAGCCGAACGTATGATGCGCTGCTCGATGCGAATGCGGGCATTTTTGGAACGGCCGGCACGGTGAACGGCGTCGCGGGAGAGAACTTGATTCTTTCCGGCAGTGCCACCTTGGCGGGTAAGAATGTAGGCATTCAGTCCGCATCCTTGGGAACTTTGGTCCTGGGCAATGGTACGGGCCTCGCGAGCAATTACCAGCTCAATGGCGGCAGCGATTTGGTGACCGTGACGCCGCTGAATATCACGGTCACGGGGACCGCCAACAACAAGACGTACGACGGCACCACGGCCGCCACGTTGAGCGCGCTCGGCAGCGGCGGGGTCATCGCCGGGGACAGTGTCACCTTCGCGGCTGCAGGAGCCGCCTTTGCAAACAAGAACGTAGCTAACGGCAAGCCGGTGACCATCTACGGCATCACCGATGCGGGCGCCGATGCGGCAAACTATGGTTTCAATGTAACTGCAGTGACCAGCGCTGATGTGACTCCAGCCACCCTGACAGAGACCGCCATGCCGTTGAGCGTCGCGGCCGGCCAAGTACGCAACCTCAGTGGCAGCTTGAGTGGCTTCGTTCCGGGCGACACCCAGGCCAACGCGACGGGCGGGACGTTGGTCTGGTTGACCAATGCGGCGCTTGCGGCGCCTCCTGGATCTTATGCCATCGATGGGTCGGGACTGACCGCGCAAAACTATCTGCTGGTCCAGTCTGCGGGCAATGCGTCCGCCCTGACCATCACGCCTGCACCTGAGGCAACGCCGTCGACGGCAGGTGTGTACGGTTTGCTGGGCATTGATCTCGCGCCGGCCGCTATCGCCACACCCTACGGCGTGGGCTCCGATAACGATTATGGCAATAACACCGGGAATGCGCGGCGCGACGCCAATCCCACCGACGGCAATAGACATTTGAGCGATTTCACGGGCCGCTTGGCGCTCACCGTCATTGGCGCGGGCATCAAAATGCCCCCCGCAGCCCTTTGAGTCGCCGTGCGCACCGGGCGCAGTGCGGCCTCGCCGTCTGGCTTGCGCTTGCCATCCCTTCCGGCGCGGCATGGGGTCAGGTCATCCCCAGCAGCGGGGAGTTGTTGCAGCAAACAACGCGCCCAATGCTGCCGATGCCCCCGTCCAACACCGGACTGACCATCAGTGAACCCGCTGCTCAGCCTCTGCCGACCAGTGATCCGTTCATGGTCCGGCATATCGAGATCAGCGGCAATACGCTCGTGAGTAGCGCGGAGCTTCGCTCCCTGGTACAGCCGAGCGAAGACAAGACGCTGAACCTGGCCTTGCTCCAGGAACTTGCCGCCCTCATCACCCAGCGTTACCAGGAGGACGGCTATCTGCTGTCGCGCGCCTACATCCCGCCGCAGACCTTGAGCGATGGAAGCGTGCGAATTGCCGTGATCGAAGCGCGCTACGGCGCCGTTGCGATATCGAATACCAGCAGAGTGTCCGACGGATTGCTGATGTCATATTTGCGCCCATTGGAGCCGGGCAGCCCGGTTACCGAGGCTGCGCTGCAACGCAGCCTACTGCTGCTGTCGGACGTTCCCGGAGCGGTGGTGAATTCCACGCTGGCGCCCGGCGCCGATCCCGGCACGACAGAACTACAGCTGTCGGCAAGCCCAGCTGCACGTGAAAGCGGATCGTTTGGATTGGATAATGCAGGGAACCGCTTCACGGGCCGTGAGCGATTCAGCGCCGCGCTCAATGTCGATGATCCATTGCAGCGCGGCGATGTGCTGAGTCTGAACGCGATGACGACTGGGCCCGGCCTGTCCTATGCCCGTGTTGGATACCAAGCGCTGCTGCCGAACGGCGAGGGCACGACCGTGGGGGGCGGGCTATCCGCACTCTATTATCATCTCGGTAATGGCCTGTCCGACCTGCACGCGCACGGGACCGCCGAGGTCGAAACGCTCAACGTGATGCAGCCTTTGATTCGCAGCATCGCGGGCAACTTATTCGCCCAGTTCGCCTTCAACGCCAAGCAACTGCGTGACGAAACCGATGTATCGGATATCCACACGGATCGCCACACCGATGCATTGACGATGACGCTGGCCGGGGATCGTCGCGATGCTGTCGGTATCTCCAACATGAGCCTCGATCTCAGTGTGGGCCATCTAGGCTTCGACAACGAGGCCGCGCAGACGGCCAATTCGTCGACGGCACGCACCGGCGGCACTTACGTCAAGTACACGCTCGCCTTGGCGCGGTTGCTGGCCTTGAGCGAAACCAACAGCCTATATATAGCCGCGAACGGGCAGGCGGCTGACAAGAATCTCGATTCGTCGGAACAGTTCTTTCTCGGAGGACCCAATAGTGTGCGCGCCTATGACGTAGGCACCATCGGCGGCGCGTTGGGAGCCCTGGCATCCGCTGAGCTGCGCCACAACTTCGGTGTGTCATCGGTCGGCACCTGGCAGACGATGCTATTTGCCGATAGCGGCGTCGTACGGATCTACAAGAATGTTTTCGCTGCAGGCGATAACACCGCCACGCTCTCGGGGGTGGGAATTGGGCTGAACTGGACCGGAGGCAGCGGTTGGAGCGCAGCATTGGGGGTCGCCAAGCCTGTCGGTGGGCTACCCGCACTGGTCGGCGATACCGCCTCAACGCGTGTTTGGTTGGAAATCCACAAGGCCTTCATCGCCGGAGCCGTATCACCTTAGCCATCTCGGCCCGCCCTGTGGGCCGACGCTGATAGGGGAATGCCGCAAGCTGCTCAAGGCTGGCTCACCGGCGCCCAATTATGGTCCGGCGACAGCGCCGACTCGATGGCATCGGCCAACGTGGTGGCGTCGAACGGCTTTTCGAGAAACGCTGCCGCACCCAGTTTCATGGCTCGCTCCCGGAGATCGGTGCGTTTGCTCGCAGTAATGAAGATGATCGGGGTGGCTGCCGTAGAAACCATGTTCGACAGCCGCTCAGCCACCAGAAATCCGTCGCCGCCTGGGAGCGAAATGTCGAGCAATATCACGTCGGGATTCGTCTTTCGCGCATGTGCCACGGCGGATATCGCATCTTTCGCGATGTGCACCGTGTAGCCGATCGCTTTCAGACGCACCCCGTAGGCCAAACCGAGTTTCGGATCGTCCTCGACCAACAAGACCGTTTTCATTCTGCTTTGCTCTCGTTCGTCGATGGGCGCGGGCATCCGCGTATGCGAATCGTTGATACCGCAGCTTACTCCTCGAATCGGCGCAGGAACTCTCCGCTGAAGGTGCAAACCGGCACTGCGTCTCAAATTGGCGGTGACATGCACGCCTTCAGTTCCGGCCGCTTACGCCGAATGCCTTACATCGATGCTTAACCACCCTCAGAAATTGACCATGAT
>CAZZWM010000190.1:0-4210 GCA_964657945.1 uncultured Steroidobacteraceae bacterium | reverse complement strand
CGCTCCTTCTCGATACGCTCCTTCTCGGCGCGCTCCAGGGCGGCCTTGGCCTGCTCTTCGCTTTCGCGCTGCTTGTCGATCTCTTCCTGTTGATGACGCGCCTGGTCCTCGAGGACTTCGCGCTTCACGTAGGTGCGCTTGCTGCGCACCTCCACATTGACCGTTCGTGCGCGCCCCTGCGGGCTGGCGAGCTTCAGCTCGGATTGCGACTTGCGCCGCAACGTGATCTTGCGCGGGGCGGCATCGCCCTGCTGTTCGCCGTGTCCATGACTGCGCCGCAGATGCGTCAGAAGTTCATGCTTCGCGTCCTCGCTGATCATGTCCTCCGCGCCGTCGACCTTGATGCCGGCCTGATCCAGCTGCTGCAGCAGACGATCGACCGGTACTTTAAGCACCTCGGCGAATTGAGCGACGGTTACATCTGCCATTGTGTCTCCTAAACCTTAGCTTCTTCCGCGAACCAATGCTTGCGGGCATCCATGATCAGTTCCGCGGCTTTCTTCTCATCGACACCGCCCATCTCCACCAACTCATCCACCGCGAGGTCTGCCAGGTCATCGCGCGTACGCACGCCCTTGCGGGCCAGGGTCTTGGCGAGCTGCTCGCCGGCGACTTCGAGCAAATCGGCCGCCGGTTCCGCGCCATCCATGGATTCTTCGCTGGCGATCGCCTGGGTGAGCAGGACGTCACGCGCCCGGGTGCGCAGCTCTTTGACGATCTCTTCGTCGAATTCCTCGATGCCGTTCAGTTCGCTGGCAGGCACGTAGGCGATTTCCTCGATCGTGGAGAAGCCTTCCTGCACCAGGATGCTGGCCACATCGGCATCGACGTCCAGCTGCTTCATGAAGGTTTCACGCAGCGCGAGGGACTCGGTCTCGCTCTTGGCTTCCGCCTGGGACTCGCTCATCACATTCAATTCCCAACCGGTCAGTTCGCTGGCCAGACGGATGTTCTGTCCGCCTCGGCCGATGGCCTGCGACAGCTTGTCCTCGGAGACCGCGATGTCCATGGAGTGCGAATCCTCATCGACGACGATGGAGGTGACCTCGGCAGGCGCCATGGCATTGATCACGAACTGAGCGTTGTTGTCATCGAAGGGGATGATGTCGACGCGCTCGCCAGCGATTTCATTGGACACGGCTTGCACGCGTGAACCACGCATGCCGACGCAGGCGCCGACCGGGTCGACCCGCGGATCGTTGCTGCGCACCGCGATTTTGGCGCGTACGCCGGCATCGCGGGCTGCCGCCAGGATGTTGATCAATCCCTGACCCACTTCGGGAACTTCCAGCTTGAACAGCTCGATCAGGAACTCCGGGGCGGTGCGCGACAGGAACAGCTGCGGGCCGCGCGGTTCGGTGCGCACCTCCTTGAGGAACGCCTTGATTCGATCCTGCGAGCGCACCGGTTCACGGGGGATCATTTCCTCGCGCGCGATGAAGCCTTCGGCGTTCGCGCCCAGATCGACGTACACGCCGTTGCGGTCGACGCGCTTGACGATGCCGCTCACCAGGGTGCCGGCACGATCCTTGTAGGCATCGACAACCTGCGCACGTTCCGCTTCGCGCACCTTCTGCACGATCACCTGCTTGGCGGTCTGCGCGAGGATGCGGCCGAAAGGCACCGACTCCATCGGCTCCTCCACATAGCCGCCCGGCTCCACGTCCTTGTCCAGATCGCGCGCGTCGTCCAGGCGCAGTTCGCGCTCCGGCACTTCCAACTCGGTGGAGTCGTCCGCGAACACCTTCCAGCGCCGGAACGTGTCATAGCCGCCGGTCTTGCGGTTGATGGATACGCGCACGTCCAGCTCCTCACCGTGTTTCTTGCGGGTCGCGGAAGCCAGCGCGGCTTCGAGCGCGTCGAAAATAATTTCCTTGTCGACGCCCTTCTCATTGGAGACGGCGTCGACCGCCATCAAAATTTCTTTGTTCATAGACCTAAAGACTCCTGGTCACTCCGGCCGCAATCTCGCTTTCTGAATCCGGTCGAGCGGCAGGCTATGCGCCTTGCCATCGACCTCCACCACAATCGTCTCGCCCGTCACCGACTTCAATATCCCGGCAAAACGCCGCCTGCCCTCCATGGGCAGCTTCAATTCCGCGAACACCCGCTCGCCGACAAACCGCTCGAAGTGCGCGCGCGTGCGCAGGATGCGATCGAATCCCGGCGAAGAGACTTCAAGCGTGTAATGCCCCTTGATCGGATCCTGGGTTTCGAGCACCTGGCTCACCTCATGGCTCACGCGGGCGCAATCGTCCACGGAAATGCCGTCCCCCGAATCTTCTGCCCGCCGATCGATGAAAATCCGCAGAATCCCGCCGCGCCCTTCGCGCCCGTACTCGAGATCCACCAACTCATAGCCCAACGCCTCGATCGGCGGCTCCAACAAGCGCATCAAGGCATCGCGCATGAAACCCAACCTCTAGAAACAAAAAGGGGACCATCGGCCCCCTATTCATCAACCAAGAAAGTGCGCAAGCCATGAATCCAAGCCCCGCCGAGGGGCGCGATTATAGGCAAAGAGGCCTATGCCGTAAACCCTGATTCCAAAGAATCGGGGCGTTTCAAAAACTCAAGGCCGCATCGCTGCGGCCTTGAGTAATCGCTGAAATCTTAAACGCTGTTACCAGCGCTTCGGACCGCGCGATCCACCGCCACCACCACCACCACCGCCGCCGCCAGTGCGCTCCTGAGCCTCATTGACTTTCAGCGCTCGCCCGTCGACATCGTGGCCATTCAAGGCCTGCATGGCACGCGCAGCGTCTGCACTGGCCATTTCAACGAAGCCGAAACCGCGGGGCCGACCGGTGTCGCGATCATTGATCAGCGCCACCGACTGAACGGCGCCATGCTTTTCGAACAGCGCGCGCACTGCGGACTCGTCCATTGAGAACGGGAGATTGCCAACATACATTTTCGTCATGTGAAGAATACCTACTACAAAAGAAGCTATCGGCCGGTCACGCGTGCCTCGAGTTGAACCCTATAGCGGAATGCCAGCCACCTGGATCGAAGAAACCTGCTTTGTGGGTTGTGGCCAAGGTGACGCCGGAGCGGCGCGGTGACCAGAAACGGACCAAGTAGAAATCACGAACCGGCGCGAATACTACAGGATTTTGCGGCTAAGTACGAATATTACAGCAGGTTGAGACCGATGCTGCGCCGCGGCAATCCTGGTAAGCCATCCGCAACGCAGCTATTCTCAGGTCCTGTCGCATCAGCCGAAACTACTACTCCAATGACAGCATTCGGATGCCGCTAGCGTACCTTCTGCCCAAATATTGGATCACCTGGGTGGGCTTGGGTATCATGCGCGCCGTCGAACTCCTCCCTTATGCCGCGCAGACCCGCGTGGGCAACGCAATCGGCGCGCTGTTGCGCCGCCTGCCGTTGAGCTACCTGCGTATCGCGCGCCGCAATATCGCCCTTTGCCTGCCTGAGTTGGGCTCGGCCGAGCGGGAAGCGCTGCTGCAGCGGCACTGCCGCAGCTTGGGTATGGCCCTGTGCGAGACGGCCGATACCTGGTGGAGCAGCGACAGTCGCCTCAACAAGCTTGCCGAGGTAGAGGGCCTGCATCATCTCGAGGCAGCGCTGGCCAAGGGCCGGGGCGCGATATTGGTAGGCGGCCACTTCACGACCATCGAAATCTCCACCCGGATATTGGGTACGGTGGTGCCGCTCAATGTCGTATACCGCCCCATGAAAAACGCCCTGTTATCGCACATCATGTTCGAAAGCTTTTGCCGTCATGGTAACCCCATACCGAAAGACGACATCAGGAGCATGGTGCGGGCCTTGAAAAGGAACGAAGCCGTTTGGTTCGCCCCGGACCAGAGTTATCGCAACAAGGGCGCGGCGATGGTCAATTTTTTCGGCATTCCGGCGGCGAGCAATCCGGCGACCTCGCGCTTGGCGCGCATTTCCGGCGCGGCCGTCATGACCTACTTCGGAGAGCGGCGGCCGGGCAACGCGGGTTACCGGGTGGTGATCGGACCTGCATTTGAGAATTTCCCCGGCCCCGATCCGGTTCAGGACGTTGAACGCTACAACCGGCTGCTCGAAGCACAGGTGCGCCGGGTGCCGGATCAATACCTGTGGGTGCACCGGCGCTTCAAGGGTTTGGACAACGACTATCCTGATTACTACGGTCGCGACTCCCGCAATCCCGCCATCCGCTCATGACCGATGAGCAATTAAGCGTCCAGAGCGT
>CAZZWM010000189.1:2599-4586 GCA_964657945.1 uncultured Steroidobacteraceae bacterium | reverse complement strand
ACGCTCAGGGTGCCGGTCTGTTCCGTGATTCCCAGCAGTTCCGCGCCTCCCGCCGTCCCCGCCATCAGCGCCTGGGCGGCCGAAAATCCATTCTTCGCCATCAGCGAGAACTCTTTTGCGTTCCGGCCATGCGGCTCCACGCCCGCGTCCGTACCCAGCGCAACCGGCACGCCAATTCGCGCCGCATGCTGAAACATCTGCTCCATCTGCGCTGCGGCCGCTTTGGCCTTGGCCGCAATGACGGGTGGGAAGTTCTCCAGATGACTGCCCACCCAGAAGCCCGCAAACAACGTCGGCACCAAGAACACATGCTTCTTCTTCATTTCCAGCAGCGTGTCGTCCTGCAAGAAACTGCCGTGCTCGATGGAGTCGACACCCGCCGCGATGGCCATCTTCGCCGCTCGATCGCCGTGACAATGCGCCGCCACCTTGCGCTTCCACGCATGCGCCTCGCCCACGATGGCATTCATTTCTTCCTGCGTGAGCTGCACATTGTCCACCGGATCCGATAAGGACAACACCCCGCCCGACGGCATGAACTTGATCACATTGGCGCCGTACTTGATTTGATAGCGCACGGCGGCACGGCATTCCTCCGGACCGTTGCAGACGCCTTGGATGACGCCCGACACCGCGATTCTCTGCGGAGGCACCGGATCCGAATCCGCATGGCCGCCGGTCGAACCGATGGCATAGTTGGACACCAACATCCGCGGCCCCGGAATCACCCCGGCGTTGATGGCATTGCGCAATGCCAAGGCAATGTAGTCTGCCGAGCCCAGATCCCGCACCGTCGTCACGCCTGCTTCCAAAGTCACCTTGGCATAGTGCGCGCCATACAGGGCCTGTTCAGCGGGGAACCGCATGATGTCCGAGTAGAAGTCCCCGTACCAGTTATCACTGGACTCGCTGCTCAAGTGCACGTGAGCGTCGATGAAGCCCGGCATCAAGGTGGCATCGCCCAAGTCGATTACCCTCGCACCATCCGGCACTTTCACATCCGACCCCACGGCCTGAATTTGCTGCCCCACCACGACCACGATGCCGTGATCCATGAGCTTGCCCGACACCGAGTCGAACAAATGATCGGCCTTCAAAACGATGGGTTGCTCCGGCGCCGGCGAATCACCCAAAGCGACGGAACCGACGAGAAAAGCCGCTGCGGCAACGGTCAGAGTGATCGCAATATTCTTTTTATGCATCGAGGCGCCTCGCGACGAAGGGCGCCTATCGTCGCTTATTTCGCGGCCAATTCCCAGCCAACACAGCACTTTAACCAACGCGACAGCGGCTCACGCTAGATCTCAGTCCACATTCTCAGCAGCCCATGGTAGTGCGCCGCCAAGCGCACCAGCGCCTCCGGATCCGCGCCTTTCTGTGTAAGCATCTGAATGGTGCGATCCAACTCGAATAACTTCTCCCGCCTGTCGTCTTCCCGCACCAAGCTCTGAATCCAGAACACGCAGGCCAATCTTTCGCCGCGCGTCACCGGCTCGACCCGATGCCGCGACGTCGACGAATACACCACCAGTTCTCCCGCCTCCAGCTTGGCGGTCTGATTGCCGAAATCGCTTTCGACCACCAGTTCGCCGCCCTCATAGGATTGCGGCGGCGATAGGAACAGGGTCGCCGAAAGATCGGTGCGCAGCTTGTGGGGGCTGCCCGGCACGCCGCGGACCGTACCATCCACGTGCGTGCCGAACGCCATTCCTTCGCCGTAGCGGTTGAACACCGGCGGATACACCCGATTCGGCAGGATGGCGCTGATGAACGAAGCATTGCGCTCCAACTCGCCGACGACCATGTTGCCCAACTCACGCGCCATGGCACTGGCTTCATCGAGCTGGCGATTATTCTTCACCGGCGCGCCTTGATGACCCGCCGTGACCCGGCCATCCACCCAGGGGGCTGAGTCGTTGCCCAGCGCGTTGCGCACGGCGGTCAGCTGCTCCGCATTCAATACATGAGTGATTCGCACGAACACCAT
>CAZZWM010000189.1:0-2499 GCA_964657945.1 uncultured Steroidobacteraceae bacterium | reverse complement strand
GCACGGCGGTCAGCTGCTCCGCATTCAATACATGAGTGATTCGCACGAACACCATCTAGGGGCTCACCGCCGTAAGCCCGCCGACCAGTTCCAGCACGGCCCGGCGCACACCCGGTGTTCCGCCGCTCACCGCGCGCTCGAACCACTGCGCCGCTTCCTCGTCCCGTCCCGCCTTCAGTAACACACTGGCCCAGTTGTACTGCCCGCGGAAATACCCGCCCTCGGCGGAACGCCGATACCAATCAGCCGCGAGGCCTAAGTCGCGCGGAGTTCCCCACCCCTCCTCACAGCAACGGCCCATGAGATTCATGGCGCGTTCGTGATTCTGCGCGGCCGCCTGGGAATAGTAAGCGAACGCACGCTCGGGATCGCGCTTCACGCCGCGGCCATCCAAGAACATATGCCCCGCGTTGTATTGCGCCCACGCGTGGCCGGCATCGGCGGCGAGCACGAATTCCCGAGCCGCCCGAACCGGATCCTCAGGCGTACCCCAGCCGTTGTCCAGGCAGCGGCCCACCATGTTGATGGCGTCCGGATCGCCGCTCACCGAGGCGCGCCTGAACCAGCGCAGCGCCGCCGCCGGATCCTTGCGTGTACCCGTACCCTCCAGCAGCATGCGTCCATAGCAAACTTGCGCGGCGGGCAAACCCTCGGCGGCCGCCACAAACACCCACGCCGCTGCCCTGCCCGGTTCTTGCGCAAACAAGGCACGCAGTCGCGGCGTGTTCATCTGTGCCATCAGCGAAATGATGGATACGCCCGCCGCCGTGGCTACGCTTGACACAGCTTCTCTGGAAGGCCCGCTCGACACCATAACTTCATCCCGTGGCATTCAAAGTCCGCCGGGATGCTAACACGAATCATTATTATTTACATTGCACTCCAGGACCCGGTCCAACGACCCGCAATCGCGCCAATTTGCCTTACCGGAGGCCTGAATAGGCTATTTTCAGCGCGGCCGCAATCCGGCGGGAATCAGCACCCAGCCCAGCAATTCGAACAATCCATACGCCGCCAGGGCCATCAGAGCCGCCGGCACGGCGCCGGTGAGAATGGTCGGCACATCGTTCAGAGACAGGCCCGAGACGATGGGCGCGCCATAGCCCCCGGCCCCCACCAGCGCCGCCAAAGTCGCGGTGCCGATGCCGACGATGGTCGCGTTCTTGATTCCTGCCAGCAGGGTCGGACTTGCCAGCGGCAACACCACCCGCCACAGCACCTGCCGGCCATTCATGCCGAAGGCGCGCGCATTCTCCACGTGCTTCGGATCGACCGAGCGCACGCCGGTGAAGGTGTTCAGCACCACCGGCAGCAGGCTGTACATGCACAGCGCGGCCAACGCCGGCTTGGTGCCCACACCGAACAGCGGGATCAAGAAACATAGCAGCGCCAGCGAAGGCACCGTTTGAATCACCGCGCTCGAAATCAGGATGCCCTGTCCCGCGGTGTGAAAACGCGCCGCCAGCAATCCGAGCGGGACGCCCACCAGTACCGAGAACAGCAGCGAAACCCCCACCAAAGCCAAATGCTCCTGAGTGCGCTGCCAGATGCCTGCGCGCCACCCCGCTGCGCGTGGCGTCTCCTTGCCCAGGAACTGCGACGCAATCTTTCCGAAACTCAGCTTGCCCAAGTCCGCCTGCGCATTCATGTCCCGCATGGCCGAAGCGGAAATCGAGCCCTGTAACTTCAACAAGGCCGCCCATTCCTGAGGATGCGATTCGACGAAGGCCTTGCGCGCCACCCAAACCGCTTGATACGAAGGAAAAATGCCGCGGTCGTCGGTCAGCAACCGCAGCCGCGACTTTTCGATTTTCGCATCGGTGGAATACACATCGATCAGGTCCACCGCGCCGTCGTCGATGGCCTGAAAACTCAAGGAATGCTCCATGCGCGCCACGTGCGCAGCCGGCAAGCGCAGCTCATACTTCTCGACCAGTGCGGGATAGCCATCCTTGCGATCCATGAACTCATAACTGAATGCTGCTCTGATCGAACTCTGCACCCGCGCCAGATCGCTCAAGTTTCGCAGGCCGTTCTTCTCCGCAAACGACTCCTGCAGCGCCAGCGCGTAGGTGTCGTCGAATCCCAGCGAATCCGAGATTACCAAGTCCATGCTCGACAAGGCCCGGCGAATGTCCGCCAAGGACTTCAAGTCGGGCCGTTTCAAGATCGCTTCCGACAAGGTGCCGGTGTAATCCGGATACACGTCGATGGCTCCGCTCTTCAATGCCTCGAACAGAATCCCGGTGCTGCCCATCCCCAATTTCCGATCCACGTTCAGCGTCGACGCCGACTCGAGCGTCTGCGCCGCGATCTCGCCCATCACGTATCCTTCGGTGAACGCTTTTGATCCAACGACCACCCGTCCATCCGGCGCCGCGCGCGCACTTTGCAGCAGCAGGCCTCTCCCCGGCAGCGCTACCGCAAGCAACAGTGCCCCAAGGCACATCGCCGCAAGCACCACGGTCGTCCGCGCCCGCGCCCGCGCCGGCGCCGGCG
>CAZZWM010000188.1:0-4703 GCA_964657945.1 uncultured Steroidobacteraceae bacterium | reverse complement strand
GGCCACGGCCAGTGCTACCGCGATGGCGATGTCGCCGGCGCTGAAATGAGTCAGACGAGCCACGTCTTCGGACAACAGCGAATGCAGACCCATCAGCCCCAGCCAGGTGAGGCCGAGACCGAGCACGCCGCCGGCGAGTCCAACCACGCCGGCTTCGATCAAACATTGACCGAAAATCGCGCTGCGGTTGGCACCCAGCGCCCGCCGCACACCGATGTCGGCAGAGCGTCCCATGATCTTGGCCAGCATCAAACCCATGGCATTCAGGAGGCAGACCACCAGAAAGCTGAATGACACGATGACCAAAATGCGCACGTTGTCATCGACCACGTGCTGGTATGACAGCCATTCGCGTACATTGCGTGCGCTGGTATGCGTGGGCCAATGAAAGCGCCCCAGGTGGTTTTGTTCCGAGGAATAATTATCCAGCCAGCGGCGATACTTGTCAGCGTCCGCCGGGCTCGCCAGCTCCGCCCAGTACTGGATCCAGACGCATTCGGAGCGCAGATGTCCTTCATAGCCCTCCTGCTTGGCGTCGCCTGCGCAACTGTTGTTGCCCCAATTGGGCTGTTGCAGTGAAATGGCGGTGTTAAAGGGCACGAAGGCCTTTTCCGATTCGGCGAAGTGACTGGTGTTGAGGTCATAGAATCGCGGCAGCGGCTGCCAGTTTTGCAGCACGCCGACGATGCGGTAATTGTGACCGTCCAGATTGATGGTTTTGCCGACCGAATTGGCGCCGCCGAACAGCTTGTCGTTCAGCGACCCCGCGATGACCGCCACATCGGATTTCTCGACATCGTCCGCCGCGCTCCAGGGTCCGCCGAAGCGGAAGGGCACATTGAACATGGGGAAGAAGTCTGCATAAGTGGCGCGCGCGGCAACCTGGAAGGGATGCAATTCAGGGTTCGCCGGCGTGACCGCGAAACCGGTGCTGAACATGGCCGCTTGACGATACGCAGCATGGGCATTCATGAAACCTATCGCATCCGTGTAACTGATCTGAGCCTGCAGACCGTCGCCATTGTTGCTGTTGCGCCCCAGTCTTGGCCCCCAGTTGTCGATCTGCACGGCGAACAGCACCCGCGATTTGCTCGGGATGGGATCCTTGGCCATGGCGCGAAACACCGTCAAGGTGGTCATCGATGCGCCGATGCCCACGCCGACCGCGGCAACCATCAGCACCGTGAGCACGACATTGCGCCTCAGGCTGCGAATGGCGAGGGCGAAATAGTAGCTGAACATGCGGGCCTCCTACTTGGTGCCGTTGGCGAGCGCGCCGGCATTGGCCGCGGCCACCAATCGAGGCCCGGCGGCGAGATCCACCACCTGCCCGTCGACGATGTGGACCTCCCGCTGCGCGCGCACCGCGAGTTCGGGGTCGTGGGTCACCATGACGATGGTGGCGCCGTCGCGATGCAGCTCTTCCAGCAAGTCCATGACGCCCCGCGCCATTTGCGTATCCAGGTTGCCGGTGGGCTCATCCGCCAGCAGCAATCGCGGCGAACCCGCGAGCGCGCGCGCGATGGCCACGCGCTGCTGCTGTCCGCCCGACAATTCAGCCGGGTAGTGCCGGCCGCGAGCCGACAGACCCACCCTTCCCAGGGCCTCTTGAATGCGCCGGCGGCGCTCGGCGGCATTGAAACCGCGATAGCGCAGCGGCACATCGATGTTGTCCTGCACGTTCAGGTCGGCGATGAGATTGAAGGCCTGGAAGATGAAGCCGATTTTTTCATTGCGCAGCCTCGAGCGTTGGTTGTCGTTCAAGCCACGCACATTGGCGCCGTCCAGCTGATACTCGCCGCCGCTGAATTCCTCCAGCAATCCGGCGATGGTCAGGAAGGTGGTCTTGCCGGATCCGGAAGGTCCCGTGACCGCGACGAATTCGCCCTCCTTCACATGGATTGAAAAGTCGCGCAGCGCATAAGTCTCGACGACTTCGGTTCGATAGGCTTTCGCGAGATGAGTCATTTTGAGCATGGTGGCCTCTTGCGCCTTGGAGTTAGTGACTGAGGATGACGCGCTGCGCGCCATTGAAGGAATCGGTGCCTGCGATCACGATCCGATCGCCGACGGACAGGCCGTCGAGGATCTCGACCTTGGAGATGCTCGATGCCCCGAGTTGCACAGGATGGCGTTCGGCCACATTGCCGTTGACCACATAGGCGAAGCCGCCGCCTTCCTGATCGACGAAGGAGCCGCGATCCACCATCAATACGTTGTCGCGGCGATCGATGAAAATGCGCACCGCCAACCGCTGGCTCTGACGCAAGCCGGCCGGTTTCTCGTCGCCGAAGCGCAGGCGAGCGGTGACCTGGCCCGCCACCACCTCGGGTGAAACGCCGCTCACCACGCCCTTCCAATGATGGCCGCTGCCCTCGAGGTCGGCGCTCATGCCGGGCCGCAGATCCCGCGCCAGACTCTCGGTGACCTTGATCTCGACTTCCAAGGCCGACAGATCGACCACGGTCAGCAGCGGCGCATCCTTGGCGACGCTGGCGCGGTCGGCGACCTGCACCTGCCCTACCTGCCCATCCACCGGAGATTTGACGCTCAGGCCGTCGACCTGACGCTTCAGGTCATCCACCATGAATTGCTGGCGATCCAGCAGGGCCTTTTTGCTGTCGACGTCGAAGCGATTTTGTTTCGGCTGGGACTCATAGTTGGTCTTGGCCTGTTGGAAAGCGAACTGCGCCTTCTCCAACGCATCCTCGGCCTTCAGCGCCTGCAATTCAGAGTACGCGCCCAGTTCATAGGCCTTGCGGCTGCGGTCGCGCTCGCGCTGCGCGGTCTTCAGATCGACCTCGGCCTGGTTGAAGGCATCGCGCTGCTGTGCCAGCTTGGTGCCGGCATCCAGGGTCGCGCGTTGCCAATCGAGGCGCAGTCCCGCCAGGGTTGCGTCCTCTTGTGAGAACTTCGCGGTCAAGTCCGGACTGTCCACCACCGCCAGCACCTGGCCCTTGGCCACGGTGTCGCCGGGGTGCACCTTCAAGGTCACGGTGCCGAGCGCGTTCGCATACAAGGTGGGACTGACCGCGGCAACCACCTGTCCGTCCGCCGCGATGTCGCGCACGAAGCTGCCGCGCTCCACCGTGGCAATCGACACCCGCGCGCGGTCGATGGACAGACCGGCGCCCGAATAACGCATCAGGTAGGTCGCCAAAACGCCCAGCAGCACCAAGCCAACGGCTGCGCCGATCAGAGCCTTGGGGTGGCGCCGCCAGATCTTTTGGCGTTCGATCACGCGATCTTGGCCGGAGGTATCGCGAAGCATGACAGGTTCCTTTGGTAGTAGACGGATGCTCATGGAGTGGCCTCGATCAGCAAATCGTCGATTGCGATCAAATCCATTTCGGTCAGGCGACCCGCTTTCTGCTTGAGCGTCAGCACGTTGGTCAGAAAATCGTAGCGGGTTTGAAGATAGGCGCTGCGCGCCGCGTAATAGTCGTTCTGGGCTTGCAGCAATTCGAATTCGGAACCGGTGCCAAACTCCACTGCCCGCCGATTGGCATCCACGGCTTTCTGTCCCGAATCCACCGCCCGCTTGGCCGCACCGATCCGGGTGATGCCGGTCACGATGCCGCGAAAGGCGGCGCGCGTCAGCCGCTCCGTGTCGCGCAGCGCGGCTTCGTAGTTCGCCTGCGCTTCGCGATACAAGGCTCGTGATTGGCGCACCGCGGATGCCACAGCCCCACCTTGAAACAGCGGCCAGTTGAAGCCCACGCCGATGGTGTCCAGTGTTTGATTGCCGCCGAGGACGGCATCCTGCGTCAGCTTGGACGCCGATCCCGTCAATTGAATGGTGGGCAATCCGCGTCCGCGCTGCACGCCGATATCCTGGGATGCCGCCTCCATCTTCAGCTCCGCGGTTCGCACATCGAAATTGTCCTGGCGCGCCGAGCTCACCCAGTCATCCGCGGACGCGGGATTGGGCGCCACCAGCGGGATTTCATCCTGCAACGGCGCCACTTTGGCAACGGGCTGGCCGATGATTTCGGCCATGGCCAGATTGGCATCGTCCAACGCATTCTTGGCATCGATCACGCTTTGTTCAGTGGAATCATAGAACGCCTGGGCTTGATCCACATCGCTGCGTGGACCGACCCCGGTCTTCTCGCGGCCTTTGGCCTGGTTCAACAACGTGCCGAAGGCGTCGCGTTCACTCACGTTGGTCGCCAGCTGATCCGATGCCGACAAAATGTTGAAATACGCCTGTGCCACCCGCAGCAGCAGATTCTGCTGCGCGCTTTGGTAGTGGGTCTCCGCGGCCGCCACTTGAAAATTGGCTTGCTTCAGCAGGCTGAAGGACTGAAAACTCCACAGCGTCTGGGTCATGTTGAGACCGAGCGAGTGCACGGTGCCGTAGCAATGCTGATTGCCGCCGGCCGCGCTGATGGCGCAGTCCGCCGCCTCGGTTCCAAGCGAGGGACCGGTCTCGAAACCCACGCGCTCACGGGTCGCAGACGCATTGGCGGCGACTTGCGGCAGCCAATTGGCAATGGCCTGCGGACGCGCTTCGATCAAGGCATCGTGCTGGAAGCGCGCCGCCTGCAACGTGGTGTCACGCGTCTGCGCAAGTTCGTAGAACTGCTTCAAGTCGTTGGCATCGGACGCCCGCGCGAGCAGCCCCATCACAACCAGCGCCGATAAACTTCGCAACAACACCTGGCATCGCCCCTTTCGAATTCTTGTACCAAGACTTGTAA
>CAZZWM010000187.1:0-4991 GCA_964657945.1 uncultured Steroidobacteraceae bacterium | reverse complement strand
CAATGCCGGAGCCCGCAACCAAGACATCGGTCTCCACGGTTTCGGAAGCGTCCGCAAGCGAACGCAAGTCGCGCAGATGATGTCCCTGTTGGCGGCCCGGATAGCTCACGGTGGATTGCATGCGCTGTTGTTCAAGGAACAGCGCCGTGCCGCTCCCGGCCAGCGCCGCGGCGGCGAGCACGAATTCCCTGCGCCGCATCAGCGAATCACTCGATGCCAGTCCTCGTCGAAGTAGCGCACCAGCGCCTGACTGTTGAGATGATTGGCCTCGACCTCGATGCGCTGCATATCCGGTGGGAAGCTGAACATCTCCCTCGTGACCTCGGCATTCAAATAACGCATGGGCAGGCGGTATCCGCTCGGCGGGGTGAAGTCGGTCTCGGCGGACGCGAGGATGAAGCCCCACTCTCCAAACGAAGGCACATAGGTGTGATACGGGAAGGTTCTGAAGCCGCCCTCGCGCAACGTGGCTTCGATCGACCAGTAGGCATGGGGCGCGAAGTAGGGCGAAGTGGCCTGCACCACCATCAATCCGTGGGCGCTCAAGTGTTTCTTCACCAACGCATAGAAAGGCACGGAGTAAAGTTTCCCCAGCGCGAAATTCGAGGGATCGGGGAAATCGACCAGGGCGACGTCGAAACTCTCCCCGCCGGACTCGATCCAGCGCGCGGCATCGGCGTTGATCAGATGCACACGAGGGTCGTGGAATGAATTCTGGTTGAGCGCGGTGAGCGGTTCCGAAGTCGAGAACAAACGCGTCATTTCCGGGTCAAGATCCACCAAGGTGACTTTTTCAATGGTCGGGTAGCGCAGCACTTCGCGCAGCGCCAGCCCGTCGCCGCCGCCCAGGATCAGCACCGAGCGCGCCCATGGCAACGATTGCAATGCCGGATGCACCAGGGCTTCATGGTAGCGATGCTCATCGCGTGAGGAGAATTGCAGGTTGCCGTTGATGTACAGACGCAGATCGTCTTTCCAGCGCGTGATGACCAGGCGCTGATAGGGCGTGGTGACGGCATGCACGATTTCATCGCCGTACATGCCGCGTTCGCTCCAGTACACCAGCCTTTCGGCGCCGAGGAAGCCGGCGCCCAGCACCACGAAGACGATGGCGGCGCGCAGCACGCGGCGCCGCGGATGATCGATGGCCCCGCCGAAGCTGTGGATGGTCCACAGTGCCACAGCCACATTCAGCATGCCGAACAGAAAAGCCGTCCGCGTCAGTCCCAGATGCGGCGCCAACACCATGGGAAACAGCAATGCGACGGCAAGTGCGCCCAGGTAGTCGAAGGTCAGCACCCGGCTGACCAGGTCGGCGAACTGGGCTTGGCGGGCGTGCAATGCGCGCATCACCAGGGGAATCTCCATGCCGATCAAGGCGCCGATCAGGAACACCAAAACATACAGCAGTGCGCGGAAGGGTGCGGCGAGCCAGGCGAAGGCCAGGAACAGCAGCGCCGCCGACACCCCGCCGATCAGGCCGATGGCCAGTTCGACATCCACGAAGCGAGCCAACACCTCGTCATCCCGAACATAACGCGACAGATGGGCACCCACGCCCATGGCGAACAAGTAGCATCCGATCACGGTCGAGAACTGCAGAACCGAATCGCCGAGCAGGTAGCTCGACAGAGCGCCCGCGATCAATTCGTACGCCAGTCCGCAGGAGGCGACAAAGAACACGGAAATAACTAGAATGCGATCGAACATTGCATCGGGTAGGGCACAGTGAACATTGTCATCGATTATGCCTTGCACCTTGTCACCGCGGGTCTGTTGCTGTTCGTTTTTTTCCTGGTCTACGCCTGGGTGGTGCCCTTCGACGAATTGAAGCTGATCCGCCAGGGCAATGTTGCCGCGGCGCTCACCTTGGGAGGCGCCCTGGTCGGCTTCTCCATGACGGTTGCATCGGGGTTGCTGCACACCGATAACCTGATGTCCTTCACCGCATGGTCCGCCGCCGCGGCAGGCATACAGCTGCTCACCTACATTCTGGTCACGCATCTGTTGCACATGTCGAAGCAGCAGATCGAAGGCAACAACATTGCCTTCGGCATCCTGCTGGCCTCGATTTCCATATCGGTCGGCGCGCTCAGCGCGGGCGCTCTTTCTTAATTCATCGTCCGGAGATTGCCATGAGCCTCGGATCCTTCATCAAGAAACAATTCATCGACATCCTGCAGTGGAACGAGGACAGCGACGGCGTGTTGGCGTGGCGCTATCCGATGCAGGATTTCGAGATTCAATATGGCGGCAGTCTCACGGTGCGCGAATCGCAGATGGCCGTGTTCGTCAACGAGGGCAAGATCGCGGATGTTTTCGGTCCGGGAATGTACAAGCTCACCACCCAGACCTTGCCGGTACTGACCTACCTGAAGAACTGGGACAAATTGTTCGAGTCGCCCTTCAAGTCGGACGTCTACTTCTTCAGCACCCGGTTGCAAACCGGCCGCAAGTGGGGAACGCCGCAGGCCATCACTTTGCGGGATGCCGATTTCGGAATGGTGCGCTTGCGCGCCTTCGGCATGTATTCCTATGCGCTGTCCGATGCGAAGAAGTTCTTTACCGGGATCAGCGGCACGCGTGCGGTGTACACCCGCGACGAACTGGAAGAGCAGTTGCGCGGCATCGTGGTGTCGAGCATGGCAAGTTCTCTCGGGGCATCGACCAAACCTTTTCTCGACATGGCCGCCAATCAAACCTTGATGGCGAACGAAGTGAAAGCCGCCATTCAGGCGGCCTTCGGCAACTACGGTTTGGCGCTCGATGTGTTCAACGTCACCAGCATCAATTTGCCGGACGATCTGCAAGAGGCATTGGACAAGAGGATTTCCATGGGCATGGTCGGCGACCTGAACAAGTACACCCAGTACCAGGTGGCCAATGCAGTGCCCCTGGCGGCACAGAACGAAGGCGGTATGGCCGGTGTCGGCGCCAGTCTTTCGGCCGGCGTGGTTTTGGGCCAGACCATGGCGCAGGGGTTGGCCGGCGCTCAGAAGCCGGCGGCCACCGCGGCGTCACCGGTTGCTGAGCCCGGCGGGAGCGCGCCGGATGCGGAAGCGCGCCTGGGTCAGCTGAAGAATCTTCTCGATAAGGGACTGATTTCGGCCAGCGATTTCGAAACAGCGAAGGCCGAAGTCCTCAAGAGACTGATGGGCTGAGCGCAGGGACTTCGATGCAGCCAGTCGCCTGTCCCGGATGCGGGGCGCCGGTGCAGTTCAAATCGGCTGCCTCGGTCATGGTCGTCTGTCAGTTTTGCAGGACCACGCTGCTCAAGGATGCGGATTCGGTCAGCAATCTCGGCAAGATGTCGGAGGTGCTCGAGGACTA
This sequence comes from uncultured Steroidobacteraceae bacterium, assembly GCA_964657945.1. Lineage (GTDB taxonomy): Bacteria > Pseudomonadota > Gammaproteobacteria > Steroidobacterales > Steroidobacteraceae > Bog-1198. The sequence continues at coordinate 1,661 of CAZZWM010000187.1, read as the reverse complement.
TTCGCCGCTGCAGATCGGCACCTCGGGCCGCTTCGCACAGCGCGCATTTTCTCTGATCGGCAGAATCCAGCTGCAGTACTCAGACGGCTATTGGAACGAGTGGTACGCCTTGTTCGATGACGGCAGCAACGGTTGGCTGTCCGACGCATCCGGCCAGTACACCATGACGTTCGTGACAGCCACGGACGTGGCTTTGCCGCTGTTCGAGAAACTCGTTCCCGGCCACGTCATGACCGTGTCGGGCCAGGTATTTGCGACCTCCGATGTCAGGACCGCGCGATGCACCGCGGGGCAGGGTGAACTGCCTTTCAAAGTGGGCCAAGGGTGGCTGGCGAAGGTTGCGGATTTTCGCGCCGCAGAGCGTTTCTTGAGTCTGGACTACTCGGATCCGGGCCCGCCGAAGGTCTACCTCGGCCATGCAGTACAACTCGCGGATCTGAAGCCGCAGCTTTTGCGCGATGCGGACCAAATCAAAGACGCGGCAGGGCGCTTTCATGGCAAGCTCACGGCGCTGAGCTGCCCGTCGTGCGGCGCCCCGGTGAGTTCCGTCGCCGGCATCACCGTGCATATCGTGTGCCCCAGTTGTCATGCCGAAGTCGACACCTCCGGTGCGGTCGCCAAAGTTCTGGCAGCCGGGGCGGCAGTCGATGCCGTGCGCTTTACATTGGCGCTGGGCTCCGAAGCGGTCATCGGCGGCAATCACTACACCATCCTGGGCGCCATGCGGCGCACCGAAAGCGACGATGGGTCGACCTGGAGCGAATACCTGCTGTATTCGCCGCAGCAAACGTTCATCTGGCTGATCGAAACCGAGGAAGGATGGCAGCGGGCCGAAGTACTCGATCGCTGGCCCGGATGGGATGGTGCGGGCCATGCAAATCTGGATGGCATGCGCTTCGATCAAAGCGCGAGATACTCGGCGCGCGTGGTGTTTGCCGCAGGTTCCTTCAACTGGCGGGTCAGCGTCGGCGATGTCACCCAGGTGAATGAGTTCAGCGGCGGCTCGTTTCGGCTCGCGGCCGAATCGACAGCGGAGGAGCTGACCTGGTCGCGTTCTCAGCCGGTACCGCTGGATCAGGTACGGGCTTGGTTCGGCGGCCATGTGCATGCCGACGTGGCGCCGCACCCGGCCTACACCGAGACCGCGCGTAAGATTCTCATTGGGCTTGCCCTGGTCAATGCCATACCCCTGTTGTTCGTGACCTCCAGCGTCTTGCCCTATGCGCTGCTTGCCGCCGCCGGCATCTACCTGCCGGCCTACTTCCTCGACCGGCTGGACGCCAAGGGCCAATGAGAAACAAATTCCTGGCTTACGCCATCATCGTGTCGCTGCTGTGTTCGCTGGCAAGCTGGTCGGCGCTGGCGCGGCGGGCCGCCGGCGGGCAGGGCACCGGCAATTCCTGGCACTCCTGGTCTTCCGGTCCCGGATATAGCGGAGGTGGATGGGCCAGCGGCGGTGGCGGCGGACATAAATGAGCGCAGCGTCGGCCCCGGTCGGCAGCCACATTCTCGCCGATTTCTTCGGCGTCTCGTCACGTCTGCTGCAGAGTGCCGGCGGGTTGGACGCCCTGCTGCGAAATGCTGCCGAGACCGCAGGTGCCACCGTTCTCGGCAGCCACTTTCACAGCTTCGGCTCCTTGCAGGGGATCACCGGCGTGGTG
>CAZZWM010000186.1:0-5135 GCA_964657945.1 uncultured Steroidobacteraceae bacterium | reverse complement strand
TGGAGCGGGTGATGGGAATCGAACCCACGTGATCAGCTTGGAAGGCTGACGTTCTACCATTGAACTACACCCGCACTCCGCTTAAAGCCAATGGCACCGAACGAACCCACTCTTCCCACAGCTGGTGGAGGGGGTAGGATTCGAACCTACGAAGGCATAAGCCAGCAGATTTACAGTCTGCCCCCGTTGGCCGCTTGGGTACCCCTCCTCAAAATGAGCCGCGTATTCTGCTGCCCAAGTCACGCAGTGTCAATGTCAAGTCGGCCTCAGCGGGCTTTAACCAGCAGATAACTTCTGCACCGCTTGACTATATCGTACGATAGTTATATCTTACGATACTTCTTAAAACACATCGAGCGATCTATGCATCAACATTTCTTTCATCAACGTTTTCACCAATTCATGGGCCGGCACCGCGGCCACCCGGGCTTTGGCCACTTCGGTAAAGGCTTCATGGAGGGCGGCGGCATAGGCGGGCGCGGGTTCGGCATGGGCCGCAAACTGGCCTCGGCCGACCTGCAGCTTCTTATTTTGAAGCTGTTGGAAGAGAAGCCCCGTCACGGCTACGAGGTCATCAAAGACCTCGAAGAGCGCTCCAATGGCTTCTACGTCCCGAGTCCGGGCATGGTCTACCCCGCCCTCACCTATTTAGAAGAGATCGAGCACGCCACCGTCGAAGCATCGGGTACCCGCAAGCTTTACAGCATCACCGCAGCCGGCCGAGCGCACCTTGAAGCCAACCGCGGCCGGGCAGAGGGTCTGTTCAAGCAATTCGAGCGGGTCGGCCAACGCATGGAACAGGTGCGACGCGCCATGGATGCAGAACAAGGCGAGGAATCCGAGAGCCGCTTCGGCTCCAGGGAACTACATCGTGCACGGCGAGACTTGAAGCAGGCGCTGGTCGACAAGATCGGCAGTTCCAAAGACGAGCAACAGCGCATCGCGCTCATCTTGCAGCGAGCGGCCGCAGAGATCGCCGACAAGTAATCCACCCACCGGTATGTTCGACTGCTGTCGAACCGGGCATGGTCCGCCTCACTCCGGTGCGCGGCTGCGCAGGTAGGTCGCTCGGCCCGTCATGATGTGTGCTTGCATGATGCTGTGGGCCCAATCGGGGTCGCGGGTTTCCAGGGCTTGCACCAGTTCCAAGTGCTGATTGGCGCTGCGGCACAGTTCGTCTTCGGTGTACTCGCTGAAGGTGCGCAGGATCAATGGCGCATCGATGATGCCGAACAACGCCTTGGTCAGGCGCTGGCTGTTCGAGGCCTGCTGAATCAGCCGATGGAAGCGGTCATTCAACTCACCGATGCGTGTCAGGTACGCGCCGCGGCGATTCAGCGACTCCTTCAATTGTTGCTCCGCCAACAGGCGCAGTTGCGCGACCTGCGGCTCGGTCACGCGGGTGGCGGCGCGCTTGGCGCCCAGCGGTTCCAACAACGCACGCACTTCGAAGATTTCCTCGGCATCGTGTGACTCGAAGGAAGCGACGATGGCCCCGTGATTGGGCTCCAAGTGCACCAGCCCTTCGGCGTGCAGCCGGCGCAGCGCCTCGCGGATCGGCGTGCGGCTGACGCCCACCGCCTCGGCGAGATCTTGCTCCATCAAGCGCGATCCGGCGAGTTGGCGGCCCTTTAAAATGGCTTCTCGCACCCAGGTGTACGCGCGTTCGGCCGCGCGCATTACCTTCCCCCGTCAACGCTGCGGGCAGACACCGTGACGAAGCGCGGTTGCTGCGGCGGCGCGAGGCCGGTTTCTGCAAGGCAACGCTCCTTCAGCTCCGCGATCGACTCGAAGCCGCGATCGAACAACTTGACCGAACCCCGCTGCTTGGCGATGGCGGCGCGCAGCGCCGCACTCGCCGCCTGATCCGCGCGGCCATCGGCACCAACCACCACCCCGTATCGCCGCGCACCTTCGACGGTCACGAGGCCGGCATCGACGTCGAACATCACTTTGTCGATGTCCCGTTCCAGCGGATCACCGCACCCGCCGCCACCCCAGGTGTCGGACAGCAGCAGGTCGCCGGGCGCCACCTTGACATGATCGAGCTTGGAGTGGAGCACCTCCTCGGTCCCGTCCGTGCGGATCAACAGCTTGCGGCTGCGGGCTCCCGGGAGACCGCCATTGACTCCCCACGGATAGGTGAGCCAGCGGTCGTCGTGGATCGAAACCTCCCCGGGTTCCAAAAATCGATAGCCGATCCGCAGACCATTGCCGCCTCGATTCCTGCCGGGCCCCCCGGTATCGGCAATGGTCTCGTAGATTTCGATGCGCAACGGAAAATAACTCTCGAGGAATTCGTTGGGTACGTTGGTGAAGGAGGGCCACAGCGAATGACCATCGGGACCGTCGCCGAAGGGCTTGCCGGGGATGCCGCCAAAGGTGATCTGGTAAAGCTGAAACCATTCGCCGTGCCTGTCATTGCCGGAGTACATGAAATGCGGTGAATCGGAAAATCCTGCAGCGCACATGAACTGCGGATTACCCTGGCCCAGCAGCCCGCCGAGGATGTCGAAAATGCGTCCGAGCGCATGCGTGCGGCACGACAATGCCGCCGGCTTGCGTGGCTTCAGCAAGGTGCCCGCGGGGATGCGAACCTCCATCAAATCGTAGAAGCCGTCGTTGAACAGGATCTGCGGATCGAACACCATGATCATGTAGACCCCGGCGAACATCTTGAACATTTCCTCGTTGAGCAGGAAGTTGATCGATGAGATGGACTGCGGATCGGTGCCTGCGAAATCGAAGATGCACTTGCTGCCCTCACGCCACATCGTGCAGGCGATTTTGTACGGCCCCATGTTGAGCCCGTCATCGCACAGATAATCTTCGAAATACTGCTTCGTCTCCGGCACCGTGCGCAAGATGAGCGCGCGCATCGCCCGCTTGTTGCGCTCGAGCATTGCATCCATGGCCGAGTGGAAAACATCATCGCCAAAGCGCGCGCTGATCTCGATGCAGCGCGTGCTCGCGGTGCGCAGCGCGGCTGCGATTGCGTTGAAATCCGAAAGGTTCCAATGCGGCAGCCGGCAGTTGTGCAGCAGAATATCGAGCACATCCTGGTTGAGCACACCCTTCTTGTAGATCTTCAGCGGCGGGACGGTGATGCCCTCTTCGTAGATCGAGCGCGCGTCGGTGGGCAGCGAGCCCGGTACCTTGCCGCCCACGTCGGTCATGTGGCCGAACATGGCGGCCCATGCAATCAGCCGCCGGCTTCGGTAGATCGGCATCAGCATCAACCAATCATTGGCATGGCTGATCGCGCCGTTGACGGAATACGGGTCGTTGGTGAGGAATACATCGCCTTCCTCGATCGTGCCGCCGTAGCCCTGCATGAAACCCCAAATGAAGGAACCGAACTGTCCCACCACCATTTTTCCTTCGCGGTTGGCAATCATCGGGAATTCATCGTGCTGCTCGCGGATTCCCGGGGACATCGCCGTGCGAAACAGCACGGTGTCCATCTCGAATCGCACGTTACGCAGCGCGCTTTCGATGATGTCGATGGTCACCGTGTCGACCTTGCGCTTCTTGATGGGCCGGGCGTTGGGTTGGATGATCTTGGCGGGCACGTCAGCGTCTCCTCGAGGCAGCGGCTTGGCGGCGCGGCACGAAGCCATTGGGATAGATGAGCACATTGCCCATGAGATCCACCCGACCCTGGTGCTTCGGCAAGATGACGGTGGTGGAATCCATTTCCACCACGATGGCCGGTCCCGCGATCACGTTGCCCGCCTTCAGACGTGAGCGTTCGTACACCGGCGCCGTGTAGCGCTTGCCGTCCATGTAGGTCGACTGACTGGCGATGACCGCGGAGCGCGCGCTTCTCGAGCCTTTGGCAATGGCTTTGCGCCGCACGCGGATGCCCCGGCCCTGCACCGCTGCGCGCAGGGTGACGATCTCGTGTTCAAGCGCCAAAGCGAAGGTGAACAGCCGTTTGTGCTCTGCATCGAAGGGGTCGGAGATCGCCTTCAGACCTCGCGCTTCAAGCGCCGCCAGGTCGATTGGAATGGTGAGCCGCAAGCCCTGGCCGCGGTAGCGCACGTCAACCTGGTATTGCGTGGTGATCTCCTGCTTCGGTACCCGGTCGGCGACCAGCGATTTCCTGGCCGCTTGCGCCAGTTGCTTGAGGATGCGCGCCAATTCCTTCGCCGTGGTTGCCGAGAAGGCCTTTACATAGGTGCGCGCCCGCTCGTCGCGCACGGATGTGGTGGCATCGCCGAGCGCGCAGAGTACGCCCGGTCCCGGCGGGATCACCGCGGGCCAGGAGCCGAGCAACCTCGCAAGTGCGTTTGCGTGCAGAGGACCTGCGCCGCCGAACGCCATCAGGGCAAAATCGCGTGGATCGAATCCTTGCTCGACCGACACCAGGCGCAGCGCGCCGACCATGTTCTCGTTGACGATGTCGTAGATGCCGCGCGCTGCATCGATCGCCGGCAACTGCAGCGCAGCGGCAATTTTTTGCACCGCCTTCAGCGACAGACCGTGGTTCAAGGTCATTTCGCCGCCGAGCTTCTGCATGCTCGGCATGTATCCAAGCACCACGTTCGCGTCGGTGACGGTGGGCTCTGTGCCGCCGCGACCGTACGCTGCCGGCCCGGGATCGGCGCCGGCGGATTGCGGCCCTACGCGCAGCGCCCGCGTCAGTTCCGGCACATGCGCAATGGAGCCCCCGCCCGCCCCGACCGTCCGAATATCCACCGAGGAGGCGCGGACGGTCACATCGCCCACGGTGGTTTCGCGGCGCAGCCGCGGCGCGCCGTTCTGAATCAGCGCCACGTCGGTCGAGGTCCCACCGACATCGACGGTGAGCAAGTTTTGGAACCCCGCCTGCGAGGCCACCCACAGAGCGCCCGTGACCCCGCCGGCGGGTCCCGACATCAGCAAATTCACCGGGAATTCCGCGGCCGCATCGGCGCCCGCCAGGCCGCCGTCCGAGCGCAGGATATGCAGTTTCACCGCATCGGCCGTCTTTTCTATCTTGGCTCTCAGGTTGGCGATATATCGCGACACCTTCGGTCGCACGTACGAATTGGCCACCGTGGTGACCGTACGTTCGTATTCCTGCATCTCGGGCACGACATCCGAGGACAGCGACACCGGAATGCCCGGCAGCACTTCAAGTGCAATCTCGC
>CAZZWM010000185.1:0-5267 GCA_964657945.1 uncultured Steroidobacteraceae bacterium | reverse complement strand
CTGCCAATGCCGGGGCGGCAGAATTGGAACCGGCCATCAGCCGGCTGAAGTCGGGGCAACTCGAGCGCATCCTCATTTGCGCCGGCGATTGTTGCTACACAGTCAGGCGCAGCGGCCTGCGGCGCTTTTGGCGCCGCGGGCGGCGTCCATGGAACGAGTACTTCACATGAGCGGTTTCGAGATCAGGCGCCGCACGGTCACGGCAACGGACGAATTTGCGTTGCACCTGCACCCGGTGCTGCGGCGCGTGTATGCGGGGCGCGGCATCGGCAGCGACGCGGACCTCGATCTGTCGTTGGATCGTCTGTTGCCGATCGGCACATTGGAGCATGTCGAAGCCGCCGCAGAACTGCTGTCGGCGCATCGCGAGGCCGGCAGGATTCTGGTGATCGGCGATTTCGATGCAGACGGCGCGACCAGTACGGCGCTGGTCGTGCGAGCGCTGCGCGCGATGCGCTTCGCCCATGTCGATTTCTTGGTTCCGGATCGATTTCGCTTCGGCTATGGCCTGACACCGGGAATCGTCGGATTGGCGGAAAGCCGCCGCCCGACGCTCATCGTTACCGTGGACAATGGTGTCTCCAGCGTCGAGGGCGTCGAGGCGGCCCATGCCTTGGGCGTACCTGTGCTGGTCACGGATCATCATTTGCCGGGCGCGGCCCTGCCGCGCGCGCAGGTGATCGTCAATCCAAATCTTGGCGGCAGTCAATTCGGCAGCCCGGCGCTTGCCGGGGTCGGAGTGTCCTTCTACGTCATGGCGGCGCTGGCCAAGCGTCTGGCAGAGACACGGTTCAAAGTCGCCGATCTTCTCGACCTCGTCGCCCTGGGTACGGTTGCCGATGTGGTGCCGCTGGATCACAACAATCGGGTGCTGGTTTCGCAGGGACTGAAGCGCATCCGCGCCGGGCGCTGTGTCCCCGGTATTCTCGCGCTGCTGGAGTGCGCAGGCCGGGACCCGCGTCAATTGACGGCCGCCGATTTGGGTTTTGCAGTGGCGCCGCGGCTGAATGCAGCCGGGCGGCTCACCGACATGAGCGTGGGAATCGCCTGCTTGCTGGCCGATGATCCGCTCGAAGCAGCCCGGCTGGCCGGCAAATTGACGCAGCTGAACGATGAGCGCCGGGAGATCGAACAACGCATGCAGGAGGAGGCGCTGGGATTGGTGGCCGCGCTCAATCTCGACGGAATCGAACAATCGTTGGGCCTGTGCCTCTTCGATGAAGGCTGGCATCAAGGCGTGGTGGGCCTGGTCGCGGGCCGCATCAAGGACCGCGTGCATCGCCCGGTGATTGCCTTTGCGCGCGCGGAGGGTGGCACGCTCCGAGGCTCGGCCCGCTCGGTGGCCAGTGTCAACATTCGCGACGCCTTGGACAGCATCGCCGTGCGCAATCCCGGTCTCATCGACAAATTCGGCGGCCATGCCATGGCGGCGGGCTTGAGCCTGCAGGAGCACCAATTGCCGCACTTCGAACGGGAGTTTTCCGCGGAGATTGCGGCGCGGGTCGATGCGGCGTCGCTGAGGGGCGTGATCTATTCCGACGGCGCGCTTCAGCCTGCGGAGTTCAGCATCGATACGGCGCGCGCGCTGCGCGGGGCGGGCCCTTGGGGGCAGGGGTTTCCCGAGCCGGTGTTCGACGGAGAATTCAAAGTGTCCGAAACGCGCATCGTCGGCGGGCGGCATCTGAAGCTGCAACTGCGCGCCGCGCAATCCAGTCCCGGCGCGTGGCTCGATGCCATTGCGTTTGGGCATGTGGGCGGGGCGACGGACGATTCACGCCTGCGCGAGGGGGCCAGCGTGCATGTGGCATTCCGGTTGGAGATCAACGAATACCGCGGCAATGAGCGCGTGCAGCTCAATTGCCAGCATTTGCAGTTGCTCGAGCCCGGGCGCGGTTGAGCGATGTGCTAGGATTCACCGCATGGAAATCAATCAAATCAAGCGTTTCATCAAAGATCTCGAGGAGCGTGCCGATTCCTTGAGGAGGTATCTTTGATTACGACAACAAGAACGAGCGCCTCCAGGAAGTAACCCGCGAACTCGAGCAGCCGGGGATTTGGGACAACCCGGAGCGCGCCCAGGAACTGGGCAAAGAGCGCGCCAAACTCGAATCCACCGTCGGCAGCCTCGATCGCCTGAAGCGCGGGCTGGCCGATGCCGGTGAACTGTTGGAACTCGCCGCCGAGGAAAACGATGCGCGGGCGGCCGATCAAATCGAGGCCGATGCAAAGAGCCTGGCGCGCGAAGTCGAAACACTGGAGTTTCAACGCATGTTCCCCGGCAAGATGGACTCGCACAACGCCTTCCTGGACATTCAGGCCGGTGCCGGCGGCACCGAGGCGCAGGACTGGGCCTCGATGCTGCTGCGCATGTACCTGAAGTGGGCCGATGCGCATGGCATCAAGACCGAGATCATCGATCAGAGCCCCGGCGAAGTCGCCGGCATCAAGGGTGCGACCATCGAAATGACGGGCGACTACGCGTATGGCTGGCTGCGCACCGAGACGGGCGTGCATCGCCTGGTGCGCAAATCGCCGTTCGATTCCGGCAACCGGCGCCATACCTCGTTCGCGTCCGTGTTCGTCTCCCCGGAAGTGGACGATGACATCGACATCGAAATCAATCCGGCGGATCTGCGCACCGATGTGTACCGCTCGAGCGGCGCCGGCGGCCAGCACGTCAACAAGACCGAGTCCGCCGTGCGCATCACGCACATGCCGAGCGGCATCGTGGTGGCCTGCCAGGGCGAGCGCAGTCAGCACAAGAACCGATCCACGGCGATGAAGATGCTGAAGGCCAAGCTGTACGAATTGGAATTCAACAAACGCAATGCGGCGGCGAAAGTGTTGGAGGATGCCAAGTCGGATGTAAGCTGGGGCAACCAGATCCGCAGCTACGTCCTGGACCAATCGCGCATCAAGGATCTGCGCACCGGCGTCGAGATCGGCAACACCACGGCGGTGCTCGACGGCGGCCTGGACGAATTCATGCAGGCCAGTTTGAAACAGGGTTTGTGAGCGAGCGATTATGAGCGACGATGAAAACCACCTGATTGCCGAACGGCGCGCGAAGCTGGCCCGCTTGCGCGAAAGAGGCGTGGCATTCCCGAATGATTTTCGCCGCGATGCCCTGGCCGCCGATCTGCTGACGGCCTATGGCGCGAAGAGCGCCGAGGCCTTGGAAGCGGCGCCGGTGCGCGTCGCGGTCGCCGGACGCATGCGCGCCAAGCGCGTCATGGGGAAGGCAAGCTTCGCCAAGCTCGAAGATTCGAGCGGCGAGATCCAGGTGTTTCTGCAGCAGGCCGCCCTTGGCGGGGCGTACGACGATTTCAAGGGCTGGGACGTCGGCGATGTGGTGGGCGCGGAGGGCACTCTATTCCGTACCAAGACGGGCGAGCTCTCCGTGCGGGTGGAGCGCTTGGTTTTGCTGACCAAGTCGCTGCGGCCCCTGCCGGACAAGTGGCATGGCATCGCCGACACGGAGATGCGTTATCGGCGCCGCTACGTCGATCTGATCATGAACCCCGAGAGCCGCAAGGTCTTCGAGACCCGCTCGGCCATCGTGCGTTACCTGCGCGCCTTTCTCGATTCGCGCGGCTTCCTCGAAGTCGAGACGCCGATGCTGCATCCGATTCCCGGCGGCGCCGCCGCCCGGCCCTTCAAGACGCACCACAATGCGCTGGATGTGCAGATGTTCCTGCGCATTGCGCCGGAACTTTATTTGAAGCGCCTCACCGTCGGCGGATTCGAGCGGGTTTATGAAATCAACCGCAACTTCCGCAACGAAGGCGTCTCGACCCAGCACAATCCCGAGTTCACCATGCTCGAGCTCTATCAGGCGTATGCCGATTACGCCGACCTGATGGAGTTGATCGAAACGCTGTTCCAAGGTTTGGCCGACACCTTGATCGGGTCGCGCAAGCTCGACTACCAGGGCACGCAGATCGATCTATCCAAGCCGTTTGCGCGCATGAGCATCGAAGACATCATCCTGACCAACAATCCGGATCTGGATCCGATGTCGCTGCGCGACGCCGCGTATCTGCGCCGCGTTTGCGATCGGATGAAAATCGCCCATAAGCCGGGCGATGGTCCCGGCAAGCTGCAGATCGAAATCTTCGAGAAGACCGGCGAGCACACGCTGATTCAGCCGACCTTCGCCTTTGCCTATCCGGCCGAAGTGTCGCCGCTGTCGCGCCGCAACGATCAGGATCCGTTCATCACCGATCGCTGGGAGTTTTTCGTGGGCGGGCGGGAGTTGGCCAACGGCTTCTCCGAGCTCAACGACGCCGAGGACCAGGCGCAGCGATTCAAGGATCAGGTCACCCGCAAGGATGCGGGCGATGAAGAGGCGATGTACTACGACGCCGACTATGTGCGCGCATTGGAGTACGGCATGCCGCCGACCGCCGGTTTGGGATTGGGCGTGGACCGTCTGGTGATGCTCTACACCAATTCGGCCTCGATACGCGACGTACTGCTGTTCCCCCATATGCGGCCCGAGTTTTGAATGCGGTGACCGGCCGGGCCCCTGACGGCCGGCCGCACGGCCAGCCTGACGGCCAACCGATCGGCGTCTTCGATTCGGGCGTCGGCGGTTTGACGGTGCTGCGCGCGCTGCGCACTGCCATGCCGGGCGAGGATTTCATCTACCTCGGGGATACCGCGCGCCTGCCTTACGGCACCAAGAGCGATGGGACCGTGGTGCGCTATTCATTGCAATGCGCCGCCGCCTTGGTGGGCCGTGGAATACGCGCGCTGGTGGTGGCCTGCAACACCGTATCGGCATCCGCATTGGATACGCTGCGCCAACACTACCCGGCGCTCCCCATCATCGGGGTCATTCAACCGGGGGCGGAGGCGGCGCTCGCTGCGTCAGCGTCCAAACACATTGCCGTCATCGGCACGGAGGGCACGATCCGCGGCGGCGCCTATCAACGGGCGATCCGCCGGCTCGACCCGGCTGCGCGTGTCGATGCTGCGGCTTGCTCGCTATTCGTCGCCATGGCAGAAGAGGGCTGGACGCAGGGCGCCATCGCCGAAGCGGTGGCGCGCCGCTATCTCGAGCCGATCTTCGATCGCCGGCCATCGTCGCCCGATACCTTGGTGCTGGGCTGCACCCACTTTCCGGTCTTGGCGCAAGCCATCCGCGCGGTGTTGCCGCCGCAGGTACGGGTGGTTGACTCCGCGGTGACCACCGCTGCGGCGGTGTGCGCGCGCCTGCTGCAAGTTCCGGGCGCCACCGCGCTGGGCGCCACAGCGCCCGTGGT
>CAZZWM010000184.1:0-5268 GCA_964657945.1 uncultured Steroidobacteraceae bacterium | reverse complement strand
CTGCGCTCTTCTGCTGGGGGCTGAGCGGCGTAAAACTCATCGACCTGGGGGAGCGTGGAATCTACGAGCGCTTTGGAGCCCCGGTGGGCGTTCTGAGTGCCGGACTGCATGTGCTGCTGCCGTGGCCCTTGGGGCGGTTGCGAACCGTCGAATACGGAACCATTCACTCCGTGGCCATCGGCGTGGATCAGTCAGAGGACGACTCCGACGCCGCCATCAGCGCCGAAGCGTTGCCGCCGCCCAGCTTGAACCGCCTGTGGGAAAGCGCTCATCCGGGTCAGGCCGATTATCTGGTTGCCAGTGTCAGCACGGGTTTGCAGGGATTTCAGACCGTAAGCACGGAAATCTCAGTGTTGTACCGGGTGGGATTGTCGGACGCGGCGGCGCTGCAATCGGTTTACTCCGTTGCGGAGCCGCAGACGCTGGTGAAGGAAGCGGCCGGCCGTCTGGTGCTGCGATACTTCACTTCCCGCACCTTGGATGCGGTGTTGGGCGCCAAGCGCGAGAACATCGCCGAGGCGCTGCGCGCATCGTTGAGCGAGGATTTGAATTCGCGGCACGCGGGAATCGACGTGGTGTCGGTGCTGATTCAGGAAATCCATCCGCCCGCGGGCGCCGCTGCCGCATATCACGCCGTCCAAGCTGCGCAAATCAATGCAGGCGCCAGTGTGTCGAACGAAATTGGCCGCGCCAAGCGCACCTCCGGAACTGCCCGGCAAGAGGCTCATCAATACGTCACGGCGGCAACGGCGCAAGCCGCAGAGACTTTGCGCGGCGCCGGGGCCGAAGCCTATCGATTCAACGCGGATCGGCACGCCTACGCCGACGGCGGCAAAGCTTTTCTGTTCGAACGTTCCAATCGCAATCTCGTCGCCGCGTTCATGCAGGCGCCGCTGACCATCGTCGATCACCGGCTGAACTCGGCGCAGGGTCCCGTCATCGATCTGCGCACACCGAGCTCCGTGACGCCGGCGCCGGCACCATCGGCGCCCGCTAACGACACCGCGAAAGCTCCACCGTCAATAACCCCCGAGGTCGACAGCGACAACTGACATGTTCGGCCATCATCACCACGACGACGATGATCATGAAGATCACGATCATGATGACCATCATGAGCGCTTGGAATTCTCGGTACGCATCGGAGTCGCGGCGCTGGTGCTGCTTGCCGCTATCGCAACCGCCTGCATCGTCATGGTGCCGGCCGGGGAAGCCGGCGTGATCACGCGCTTCGGCAGTCCGGTGCGCGTCGACCTCGAACCGGGTCTCGCTTGGAAATGGCCGGTACCGGTTGAAAGCGTCATCCCGATCGATTTGCGGCTGCGAACCTCATCCACCGGCCTGCAGGATGTCGGCACGCGGGACGGCTTGCGCGTGCTGGTGCAAGCCTACGTGGCGTGGCAGGTGCCCGGCGATCCGCAGCGCATTCGCCAGTTCCTGCGCTCGGTCCGCAATCAGCCCGACGAAGCGGCGCGTCAGTTGCGCAGTTACCTCAGCGCGGCACTGCACATCACCTCCAGCAATTTCGACTTGACGGATCTGGTGAATGTCGATCGAAACAAAGTCAAGCTCGACGCCTTCGAAGAGCAGCTGCGGCAACAAATTGCACCGCGCATGCTCGAGGTCTACGGCATCGAAATCCGCCAGGTCGGCGTCGAACGCATGACATTGCCCGACGAGACGCTGGCCGCCACCGTGGCGCGAATGCGCGCAGAACGCGAGACGGTCGCCGCTGAAAGAACCGCCGAGGGGCTGCGGCAGGCCGCCGCGATCCGCGCCGACGCCGATCGTGATGCGCGCGAACTGGTGGCGCAGTCGCGCGAGCAGGCTGCGAAGATTGAAGCCGACGCGCAGCAAGCGGCAGCGCGCATCTATTCCGACGCCTATCGCGCCGACCCCGGCCTGTACACCACCTTGCGCTCCCTGGATTCGATCAGCAAAGTCGTGGGGCGCAACACCACGTTGGTGCTGCGCACCGATGCAGCGCCATTTCGCGTGCTGGTCGACGGCATCTCCGGCGCCGCCGCGGCCGCCGGGCCGCCCGCTTCGCCCAACGGTCCCGCCGCCAAGACCCATTGACGATGCACGAATCGCCTCCCGCTGAGACAAGCGCAGAAATCGCGCGGCCGCAGGGTCCGCCTCCCCCGCCACCGCCGGGCCCAATCGCGCAATCCGTCGCAATTGGATTTCGCGCGGTGTACGTGGCGACGCTGTTGCTGGCGCTTTTGTGGGCGACCAACAATGTTCGCGAAATCGCTGCGGATTCTCAGGCCGTGGTGCTGCGCTTCGGCCGTATCGTGCGCGCCCAGCAGGCCGGCCTATTGATCGCCTGGCCGCGCCCCATCGAGACCGTGCGTCTATTGCCCGGACCCGATCGTCAATTGAGCCAGGACGTCGATGTTTTGGCGGCAGAAAGCGACAAGGCGCGCGCAGTGATCGAGTCGGGCACGCAACCGCTGCCGGCGAACGTTGCGGCCTACCTCACCGGCGACGGCAATGTGGTGTTGCTGAATGCCACGCTGTTTTATCGCATCTCCGACCCCATCGCCTTTGCGCTGGCCGATTCACATGTGTCTGCCGCGATCGATCGGATATTTCGCGCCACGGCGGTGCGTGTGACGGCCAGCCGCAATCTCAACGACTTCCTCGTGGTTCAAAATACGACGGCCGGAGCCCCAAGCGAGGCCGATGCGCAGGCAATCACCGCGCTGCGCGGCGAGGTACGCAGTTCCATGCTGAGCTCCACCAATGCGAGGCTGCAGCAACTGGCCGCCGCCGGATCGCCGCTGGGCATCGAGGTGCAGCGCATCGACATGACCGCATGGCTGCCGCCGGACGCCAAGACGGCTTTCGATGCGGTGCTCACGGCGACTCAAGCGGCGGACCGCGGCGTCGCTGTGGCGCGCACCGATGCAGAAAGGCGGCGGCAGGATGCTGAAAAAGAGAGCAACCGGCTGCTGAGCGCCGCCGAGGCCACGGCCAAGGAACTGGTCGCCAATGCTCACGTCGATACCGCCCGCATCTTCGCCATCGAACATGAGGAGACGCCTCAAACGCGCGCCAGTCTCCTGCTGCAAGCCTATCGCGCGGACGTGGCAGACATCATGAATCGCGTCGGTTCGGTGACATTGATCGACCCCCAAAGTGGAGTACGCTTCGTGCTCCCCGGAAAACAGAAATGAACGCCGAACTCGATATCGCCGCAGAAGTCTCGCCGCTGCGCGGCGGAAAGCCGGTGCCGTTGATGGATCGCGCCGAAAGATTCTTGCTCGGCTTGCGCCTGACGCTGGCGCTTGCCGCATTATGTCTGCTCATCGTCGCTGGGGGCATGCGTTTGTTTCTGCCTGCGCAGCGCGGCATCTCGGATTTGGTCGCCGGAATCGGCGCCGCGCTGGTGGCGATTCCGGTGTTCTCCGAAGCTTGGGCCAGCCTGCGTCATCCCAGTCTGCACGGCATCACCGACCGTCTGGTTGCATTGGCCCTCATCGCAGCCTGGGCAACGGGCGATCTGATGACGGCCGCTTTTCTGCCCATCATCATGACCATCGGTCACGTGCTCGAAGAGCGCAGCATGCTGGGCTCGCACGAGGCCATCAAGGCGCTCGGGCGCCTCACCGAGGCCGACAGCCGCCGTCTGTCCGCCGACGGCTCGATGCACATGGTATCGACCAATGAACTGCAAATCGGCGATCTGATCGAATTGCGAGCCGGCGAACGCCTGCCGGCCGACGGCATCGTGCGGCGCGGCACCTCAAGCCTGGATCTTGCTTCCCTCACGGGGGAATCCGTTCCGGTCGAAGTGCACGAAGGCGACACCGCGCTCGCCGGCGCCATGAACATCGACGGTCTGCTGCTCGTTGAGCTCACCCGCGTGGGCGAGAACACCACCTTGGGCCGAATCATCGCGCTGATGCGCGAGGCGGAGAACGCCAAGCCGCCGGTCACGCGCCTGCTCGATCGCTACGCCGGCCAATACATGGCGCTGGTCTTGTTGGTGGCTGCGGGCGTGTGGCTGATCACCGGCAATGTGCCCGCCATGCTGGCGGTATTGGTGGCCTCTTGCCCCTGCGCGTTGGTTCTGGCTGCGCCCGCTACCGCAGTGGCGGCCATTGCCGTCGCGGCTCGTCATGGCATTTTGATCAAAGGTTCGGCGTTCTTGGAACATCTGGCCGATGTCACCGCCGTGGTGTTCGACAAGACGGGCACCATCACTACCGGCGATCTGCAGCTGGCCGAAGTGATCAGCGCGCCCGGTGTCGATGCCGCGCATTTGCGGCGGCTCGCCGCCAGCTTGGGCGCCACCAGCAATCACCCCTTGAGCCGCGCGGCAGCCGCTGATGTACCGAAGGCGCAGCGCCTGGCAATCGATGAGGCGCGCGAAATGGGCGGCTTCGGCGTCACCGGCCTTCATGCGGGTCGAGTCGTTGCACTGGGCCGGGTCGATTTGTTCGATAGACTGAACATCACTGTCCCCTCCCCGCCGCTGCATGACGGCCCGATTGCCGGCGTGAGTCAAGGGACTCGGTTTCTGGGATGGCTGCTGTTTCACGATCAGCTGCGCGTCAGCGCAGCGCCTGCCGTGAAAGACCTCAGGGGACTGGGCATAGAACGCATCATGCTGCTCACCGGCGATCGCTCGGCGGTGGCCAATCAAGTTGCCGCCCAGGTGGGCATCACCACCGTGAACTCTGAAATGCTTCCAGAGCAAAAAATGGGGCATGTGATGCAGGAGATCAACCTGGGCTACCGGCCCATGGTGGTGGGCGACGGCATCAATGACTCACTCGCGCTGCGCGCCGGCGCGGTGGGCGTGGCCATGGGCGCGCAAGGCGCCGACGTGGCCATGGCCTCGGCGGATCTGGCGCTGATGACCAACGATTTGCGGCGCTTGGGAACCTGCGTGCGCTTGAGCCGCCTGTGCCGCCGCACCATCTATCAGAATGTCGCCATCGGCTTGGGCTTCACCTTCGTGCTCACCGCCCTCGCGGCCGCAGGCGTGCTGGGCCTCGAGGCGCCCATTATCGCGGCGCTGCTGCACAACGTCAGCACATTGCTGGGAATCGGCAATGCCGGTCGGCTGTTGCTGTTCGACGAAATGGGAAATTCTCGTTCACGGCAATGACGCAATGGCGAAGGGAATGGTCGCAAATTGTTTCGCCAGCGTAACGCCCCCGTTCTGATCGCAGCGTCCCCCGATCGCATCAGCCGCCCCGTTGGTCTGCGGACCTTGGGCTGAACCCCAAAAATTATTGGCCGCATCGAGGCTGA
>CAZZWM010000183.1:0-5362 GCA_964657945.1 uncultured Steroidobacteraceae bacterium | reverse complement strand
GCGTCTGTCATAGACGCAAGTATAGTCTATAAATGAATGTTACAGGCCACTAGTGCTTGTGCTCTTGTGCGGCCAGATCGCCTACGAGCGACAGCAGGCGGTCGGGGCCTTGCGCCGTGGCCACATCGGCAATGTACTTGCCATTGACCACGAAGGTGGGCACGCCTGTAACGCGGTAGCGCTGCACCAGCTGGTCGGCCTTTTGCATGGCATTGTCCACGTCGAAGCCGTGGTAGGCCTTCTCGAAGTCCGCTTCCGAGAGGCCGAGTTTCTTGATGAACGTCACCTGCACGCGCTCCGCGGCGGCGGCGTTGTTGGGATCCGGACCGATCAACGGATTGCCGTTGAGGTGGATTTCCTTGAAGACTTCCCGATGCACATCATCGAATTTCATCGTGCCCAGTTGATTGAGCTTTGCCATGGTCAGCAACGTGTAGTAGAGGCGCGCCAAGGAGCGATGACCTTCGTTCCACAAAACGTGCACGCGTGTGAAAGTGATGTACGGCGGCTTGGCCTTTTCCCAGGTTTCAACCGCCGGCTCCAAGGCATTGCAATGCGGACAGGCGTACCAGAAGAACTCCAGCACCTCCACCTGTCCGGCCGAAACGTCGGTGGGTTGCGCCGGCACCAAACGGGTGTAATTGACGCCTTCCTGCCAGAGCGTCGGGCCGCTCAAGGGAGCCGCCATGGCGCTCGGTGTTGCCGCCGCCACCGTCGAGGCCACGGCCGCCAACAATGCGTTATGAGCGCCGGTATCCCCGGTGGTCTCTTCGACGGTCTCAGAACCATCCTCGTTCAAGCGGTTGATCGTGGTCTTTTCAGACGCGGCGGACTTTTCGGCCGCGGGCGGCGCGTTCGGCTTGGCGGCGGGCGCAGCCTGCTGTGCCGGGGTGTTGGCGGCCGTGCGATCGGCGTTGGGGGATTGATGCTTGCTGCAACCGGCCAGAACCAGCCCGGCCGCCGCCAATACCCATAAGCCGCGCACCTGCATCAGCGAATCCCTTGGACGTAGGAGGCCAGGTTGCGCATGTCATCGGGCGACAGGCGCTTGGCGATGGTTTGCATCACCCCATTGGGCCCGGTGGTGCGCGCGCCGGACGCATAGTCGTTCAGCTGCTTCACCACGTAGGCCGATTGCTGACCTCGCAGCGCCGGAAATTTTGCCGGCTCGTTGCCGCGGCCGGTGGGACCATGACAGGCCATGCAGGCAGGGATTTGACGAGCCGCATCGCCGCCGCGGTACAGCTTTTCACCCGCTTCCCAGAATGAGGGGTCGGATTCCAATCCCGTGTTGGTCAGGCTGTCGAAGAAGGCGCCGATGTCGTCCATGTCGGCCGGTGACAAGGCGGAGGCCATGGGCATCATCACCGGATTGACGCGCTTGCCTTCCTTGAAGTTCTTCAGCTGCTCGGCGATGTAATCGGCGCCGAGGCCGGCCAGACTGGGCCACTCAGGATTGACGCTGTTGCCATTGGCGCCGTGGCAAGCCGTGCAAACGGTTGCTTTGGTCGCGCCGGCTTCCGGATTTCCCGCCGGCATCGCCGAGGTACTGATGATGGCGCCGGAAATTGTCGCGGCGAAAAACCAAACACGCTTCATGATCGCCTGATACCCCATTTTAAAGTGACCCGCTGTCAACCCTAAATTGTACACTAGCCCAATAACTTGCGTCCTCGTGCGGCGATGTCCACCTACCCCTCAGTGAAATTCATCACCAGTGCCGCCGAGGCGAACCAGCTTGCGCCGGATCGGGGCAGAGAGATTGCGTTTGCCGGCCGGTCCAATGCCGGCAAGTCCACGGCCTTGAACTCGCTCGCCCAGCGCAGCGGACTGGCGCGGGTCAGTAAAACCCCGGGCCGCACCCAATTGATCAATTTCTTCGAGCTGGCTCCCGAGCGGCGTCTGGTGGATCTGCCCGGATACGGTTTCGCCAAGGTTCCTGAGAAGGTCAAGCTGAAGTGGCTGGCTTTGATGGAACATTATTTCAACGTGCGCGAGTCGTTGGTGGGACTGGTGCTCATCGTCGATAGCCGCCGGGGCCTGGGGGCGCAAGATGCGGTGATGCTGGAGTGGATTTTGGCCCGAGACCGGCTCGCGCATGTGCTGCTCACCAAAGCCGACAAGTTGAATCGCAGTGACGGACAGCGTGTGCTCAAAGAAACACTGTCGGCATGTGCCGACACCTCGGTTTCCGCGCAATTATTCTCGGCCCACGCGAAGCAGGGCATCGAGCAGGCGCGCGAAGTCATGGATCGTTGGCTGAACGATGGCGAAAAATCGTGACGACAAATCTTAAGAAGACGCACACAAAACTTTTTGGATTAAAAAAGCCCCGATGGTCGCTTGGGGCAACCATCGAGGCAGACCAACCCGGCATGGGGATGACAAACCGGGTCATGCTCGCTCAGGGAGAAGAGCGAGGAGCGTCTTAAACGCTCAATTGGTTAGATGGGGGTGCTTGGCGAAAGTTCCAGTCCCTCTGAACAATGAAATCAACTTCTTTTCGCACACAGCGCGCTGCCCCGCGTAGCTCCAAAGTGGCTTGATTTTGCACCAATTTCTGCATGAACGCACTACCTAATGCGCTTCGTCCCAGTTGCGGCCAACGCCGACGTCCACCTGCAGTGGAACTCGCAACTCCGCTGCATGGATCATGTGTGTCCGAAGATGTCCTACAAATGCTTCCACGGCATCGTCAGCGACCTCCAAAACGAGTTCGTCATGCACCTGCATGATGAGACGCGCTGGCGTTCGCGAGCTTTGCAGCCACGCATCCACCGCAATCATGGCGCGCTTGATGATGTCCGCCGCGGTGCCTTGCATGGGCGCATTGATGGCACTGCGCTCCGCGTACTGACGCAATGCGGCGTTGCGAGATTGAATCTCCGGTAGGTACAAGCGGCGGCCGAACACGGTCTCCACGAAACCGGTCTCGCGCGCCTGGCGCCGCGTCTCTTCCATGTAGCGTCTCACGCCGGGATAGCGCTCGAAATACAGATCCATGTATTTCTGCGCATCGCCGCGCGCGATTCCCAATTGGCGCGCCAGGCCGAAAGCCGACATGCCATACATCAATCCGAAGTTGATGGCCTTGGCAGAGCGCCGCTGATCGCCGGTGACTTGATCCGCCGGCACGCTGAAGACTTCGGCGGCGGTGGCTTGATGCACATCGCGATCTTCCGCGAAGGCGCGTACCAGGCTCGCATCGCCGGACAGGTGCGCCATGATGCGCAGTTCGATCTGCGAGTAGTCCGCTGCGACCAGCGAGTGTCCGGGCGGCGCGATGAATGCCTGCCGGATGCGCCGTCCTTCCTTGGTACGGATCGGAATGTTCTGCAGGTTCGGATCCTGCGATGACAACCGTCCGGTTGCCGCAACCGCTTGATGATAGGAAGTGTGGATGCGGCCGGTGCCCGCGTCGATCTGCAGAGGCAAATTGTCGGTGTAGGTGGACTTGAGTTTTGCGACGCCGCGATATTCCAGAATCAGTTTCGGCAGCGCGTAGTTCTCCGCCAATTCCTCCAGCACGTCCTCGGCGGTGGACGGTTGACCCGTCGGGGTCTTGCGGATCACCGGTATGCCGAGCTTGCCGAATAAAATTTCCTGCAACTGCTTGGGCGAATCCACGTTGAAAATGCCGCCGGCTTCGGCGTGAGCCAGCGATTGCAGCTCCAGCATGCGGACCGCCAACTCCGAGCTCTGCGCTTTGAGCAATTCGCGGTCCACCAATACGCCGGTGCGCTCCATGCGGAACAGCACCGCCACCAGCGGCTGCTCGATTTCTTCGTATACCGAGCGCAACGCGGGCAGCGCCTCGATCTGCGGCCAAAGTGCCTGGTGCAGCTGCAAGGTGATGTCCGCATCTTCGGCGGAGTACTCGGCCGCGCGGTCCACGTCCACCTGGTTGAAGGTGATCTGCTTTGCGCCCTTGCCGGCGACGTCCTCGAAATGAATGGTCTGCACCCCGAGATATTTCTGTGCCGTCGAATCCATGTCGTGGCGCGTGGCCACGCTGTTCAGTACATAGGATTCCAGCATGGAATCGAAACGGTGGCCGTTGAGCGCGATCTGGCAGTTCGCGAGGATGTGGGAATCGTATTTCAAATGATGGCCCAGCTTGGCCTTGGTGGCATCTTCCAGGATGGGCTTGAGGGCCGCCAAGACCTTGTCGCGATCCAACTGATGCGGCGCGCCGGCGTAATCGTGACCCAGCGGCACGTAGGCGGCTTCTCCGGGACTGACCGCGAAAGCCACGCCGACCACGCGCGCCTGCATGTAGTCCAGGCTGTCGGTCTCGGTATCGAAGGAGATCAGCGGCGCGGCCTTCAGCTTCTCCAGCCAGCGTTCGAACACATCCTCCGACATGATCTTGTGATATTCGCGCGAGCGCGGAGTCGCCACGATGGCCGTTGCCTCGACGACGGCGGTACCGCCTGAAGCTTCCGCTTCGGCCAGCACGACGTCCACGGCGACGGCGACGGCGCCCCCACCGTCCTGCGCCGCCGGCTCCGGTCCCAGCGACCGCAACAGCGAGCGCAGCTCCAGCCGTGTGTACAACTCGCGCAGCCGCGGCACGTTCGGCACGCCGCTCACCAATTGTTCCACCGACAATTCCAATTGCAGCGAGCTGTCGATGGTGGCGAGTTTGCGCGACAACTCAAGAACGCTGAGTTCGTTGCGCAGATTCTCGCCCACCTTGCCGCCGATCTCGGCGGCGTGCGCGATCAAGGCATCGAGGGTCTGATATTGATTGAGCCATTTCGCCGCGGTCTTGGGTCCGACGCTCGTGACGCCGGGAATGTTGTCGGAGGAGTCTCCCACCAATGCGAGGTAGTCGACGATCTGTTCGGGGAAGACGTCGAACTTCGCTTTCACGCCCTCGCGATTCAAGCGGCTGTTGCTCATGGTGTTGATCAGTTCGATATTCGGACCGACCAATTGAGCCATGTCCTTGTCGCCGGTGGAAATGAGCACCTTGTAGCCGGCATCGGCGCCTTGACGGGCCAATGTGCCGATCACATCGTCGGCCTCGACCCCGGTCACGCGCAGCAACGGCAGTCCCATCGCTTCCACGGTGTCGTACAACGGCTGCACCTGCGAACGCATGTCGTCCGGCATCGGCGCGCGATGCGCTTTGTATTGATCGAACAGATCGTCGCGAAAGGTGCGGCCGGGCGCATCGAACACAACGGCAATGCGCTCGGGTGTTTCATCCTTGATCATCTTATTGATCATGTTGAGCACGCCGAGCACCGCGCCGGTCGGTTCACCGCGGCTGTTGGTCAACGGCGGCAGCGCGTGGAAGGCTCGATACAAATAGCCGGAGCCGTCGACCAGAATGAGTTTGCGATCGCCCATCGAA
>CAZZWM010000182.1:0-5401 GCA_964657945.1 uncultured Steroidobacteraceae bacterium | reverse complement strand
ATCTCGCGCGTGATGCTGGTGATCTTGATGTCCATCTGCAGCGCGGTGATGCCGTCTTTGGTGCCGGCGACTTTGAAATCCATGTCGCCGAGATGATCCTCATCGCCGAGGATGTCGGTCAGAACCTTGAAGCGATCGCCCTCTTTGACCAAGCCCATGGCCACGCCGGCAACCGGCGCCTTGATGGGCACGCCCGCGTCCATCAATGCCAGGCTGGTGCCGCACACCGATGCCATGGAACTGGAGCCGTTCGACTCCAGAATTTCCGACACCACGCGAATCACGTAGGGAAATTTCTCGACGCCCGGCATGACAGCCTTCACGCCGCGCTTGGCCAGATTGCCGTGGCCGATTTCGCGGCGCTTCGGCGAGCCCATCATGCCGGTCTCGCCGACGCTGAACGGCGGAAAGTTGTAATGCAGCATGAAGGGCTCCTTCTTCTCGCCCATCAGGCCGTCGATGATCTGAGCATCGCGTCCCGTGCCCAACGTGGTGACCACCAGCGCCTGGGTTTCGCCACGGGTGAACAGTGCCGAACCGTGGGTGCGGGCCAATACACCGGTGCGAATGTTGATGGCGCGAACCGTCTTGTTGTCGCGTCCGTCGATGCGTGGATGACCGTCGAGCACCTTGCCGCGGACCAGGCGGTATTCAAGGTTCGAAAACTCGCCGCCGACCTGTTCTGCCGTGAACTTCGGCGTTTCGCCGGCCGTCAGGCTGGCGACCGTCGCGCTCTTGATTTCTTTGATCTTGGAATAGCGTTCCATCTTTTCGGTGATGGTGTACGCAGCCGACACGCTGGCCTCGGCCGCCGCGCTGACCGCCGATTGCAATTCCTTGTTGGCTTCCGGTGCGGCCCATGCCCACTTCGGCTTGCCCGCTTCCGCGACCAATTCGTTGATGGTTTTGATGGCGATCTGCATCTGCTCGTGACCGAAGGTCACGGCGCCGAGCATCACTTCTTCATTGAGGCCGTCGGCCTCGGACTCGACCATCAGCACGCCCTCGGCGGTGCCGGCGACCACCAGGTCCAGCTGCGAAGCGGCCAGCTGTGTGCTGGTTGGATTCAGAACGTACTTGCCGTCGATATAACCGACGCGCGCGCCGCCGATGGGTCCCAGGAAAGGCATGCCGGAAATGGCCAGCGCCGCGGACGCGCCGATCAACGAGGCGATATCGGGATCGATCTCGCTGTTGACGGAAATGACCTGCGCAACGACCTGCACGTCGTTGATGAAACCTTCGGGAAACAGCGGACGAATCGGCCGGTCGATGAGGCGCGAGGTCAGCGTTTCCTTTTCAGTAGGCCGTCCTTCGCGCTTGAAAAAGCCGCCCGGTATGCGTCCCGCGGCGTAGGTCTTCTCGATGTAGTTGACGGTCAGAGGGAAGAAGTCGCGGCCCGGAGTGGCCTTCTTCAGGCCCACCGCGGTGACCAGCACCACGGTATCGCTCATGGTCACCAGGACCGCGCCGTCGGCTTGACGGGCCAGCTCGCCTGTTTCCAGGGTGACGGTATGATCCCCGTATTTGAAACTTTTTTTGATAGCGCCCACTTAGCCCCTCATCGGATAAGAAAACATTTGAACGAAGGACCGATGCATCAGGCAGTCGGTCCGCAGCTGCCCCTGTTAGCGGCGCAACCCTAAACGTTCGACCAATTGCGTGTACTTGTCCGGCGTTCTGCTCTTCAGATAATCGAGCAGCTTGCGGCGCTGGTTCACCATCTTGAGCAAGCCGCGGCGCGATGCGTGATCGGCCTTGTGCGCGGTGAAATGCTGGCTCAAACCGTTGATGCGCTCGGACAACAAGGCAATTTGAACTTCGGGTGAACCGGTGTCCTGCGCGCTGCGCTGAAACTTTCCGACGACGCCGGTCTTTTCTTCACGAGTAAGTGGCATTGAAATCAAACCTCAATCAATAACTTAGCCTTTTAACGAGGCGCGCATTGTACGCGTCGCGGCACCTCCCCTCAAGCACGATTAGCGTCAAATGCAATGAGACGCACCGGAACGAGGCGCCCTGCCTCGATCTCCCCCAATCCCAAAAATCCCTGCCCCGCGCCATAGATACGCACGGCTCCCGGCGCCATGCCGGTCAATTCCAACGGGATGGCAACGGCCTGCCCCTGCCGCAGGGCCGCAATACCCGTCTCGGGCAGGTCGACTCGGCGACAGTCTGCCAGGGCCGCATCCGCCGGCAGCAGCAAAGCTTGCCGATCGGCGCTGCTCATGGACTCCAGAATCTCGAAGCTCCATTGGGGCACCGCATCGAAGGGGCTGACCCCCAAACGGCGCAAAGACCACAGGTGGCCCAGGGTCCCGAGTTGCCGTGCCAGGTCTTCGGCCAGCACGCGGATATACGCGCCCTTCGTGCAGCGCACCTCGAAGCTCAGATCGGGCGCCTGCCACTCGAGCAGCCGCATGTCGCGAATGACGATGTCGCGAGGCCGGCGTTCGCGGGTGATGCCGGCGCGGGCGTAGGCATACAAGGGCTTCCCATCCTGCTTGAGCGCCGAGTGCATGGGCGGCACCTGCGAATAGGCACGCGGGAACTCAGCCAGGGCTCGATCCATGCGTTCGCGGCTGATGGGCGGCAATTCGCGCGACTCGATCACCTCGGACTCACGGTCGGCACTCGGCGTGCGTTGACCCAAGCGCACCACCACGCGATAAGTCTTGTCGGCATCCAGCATCAGAGAACCGAACTTGGTGGCTTCACCGAAGCAAATCGGCAGCAGGCCGGTGGCCAGCGGATCGAGAGAACCGGTGTGGCCCGCCTTGCGGGCGTTGAAAAGGCGCTTGGCACGGGCGACCGCGCCCGCCGAACTCATCTGCAGCGGTTTGTCGAGCAGCAGAATGCCATGCACATCCACGGACAAGCGTCCTAGCCCTCGTCGATCACGTGGTCGTCGGCCGCAGGCGCGGCTTCGGCCGCAGGCGCGGCTGCGGCCGCCTTGGTCACCGAATCGATGAGCTGCGTAAGGCGCACCCCATGCTCGATGGTGGTGTCGAGTTCGAACCTCAGCGTGGGCGTGTAGCGGATCATCAGCGATTTCGACAGCGCGTTGCGCAGGAAATTGGCGGCGCTGTCCAGGCCCCGCTGCACTTTGGGGTCGGCGCCTTGCTTGCCGAAGATCAGGTAGTAAACAGTGGCCATGCGCAAGTCGCCGGTGACGTTCACCGCCGTGATGGTGACATTGCCGATACGGCCATCCTTGACTTCACGCCGCAGCAAATCCCCGAGCTCGCGCTGGATCTGATCACCCAGGCGGCGAGCCCGCGGATTATCTTGTTTAGGCGCCACGCGCCGCTCTAAAGTGTTCTGGCAACTTCAACTCGCGAGTAGCATTCGATCTGGTCGCCTTCCTTGACGTCGTTGTAGTTCTTCACGCCGATGCCGCACTCGGTTCCCGCGCGCACCTCGTTGACGTCGTCCTTGAAGCGCTTCAGGGATTCCAGGGCGCCCTCGAAGATCACCACATTGTTGCGCAGCACGCGGATAGGGAAATTGCGGCGCACGTAGCCGTCGATCACCATGCAGCCGGCCACCGTGCCGAACTTGCTGGAGCGGAATACGCTGCGCACCTCGGCAAGCCCGACGATCTGCTCCTTGACCTCGGGCGACAGCATGCCCGTGAGCACCGCCTTGATGTCGTCGATGGCCTCGTAAATGATGCTGTAGTAGCGAACATCGACGCCATGATCCTTGATGGCGGTTCGCGCCGCGGCATCGCCGCGCACGTTGAAGGCGATGATGCGCGCCTTGGAAGCCGCCGCCAGCGTCACGTCGGACTCGGTCAGTCCGCCCACGCCCGACGACACGATGTTCACCGCGACTTCGCTGGTCGACAGCCCGTTCAGGGCATCGCGCAGCGCCTCGACGCTGCCCTGCACATCGGCTTTCACCAACAACTGCACCAGATCCGCCTTGCTCTCGCCCATGGTCGAGAACACGTCCTGCATGTTGGTGGCCTTGGCGGCCAGCTTCACGTCGCGGGACTTCGATTGACGATGCATCGCGACTTCGCGCGCCTTGCGCTCGCTCTCCACCACCAGCAGTTCGTCTCCGGCATTGGGTGCGCCGGACAAACCCAGCACCACCACCGGTATCGAGGGGCCCGCGGCATCGACCGGCTTGCCGGCCTCATCGAACAGCGCGCGAACCCGTCCGAATTCCTGGCCGATGAGCAAGGGATCGCCGAGCTTCAGCGTGCCGCGCAGTACCAGCACGGTGGCCACGGCACCGCGGCCCTTCTCCAAGCTGGATTCGATCACGTAGCCGGCGGCGAGGCCCTCGGTCGGCGCCTGCAACTCGAGCACTTCGGCCTGCAGCAGAATGCTGTCGAGCAACTGATCCACGCCTTGTCCGGTGCGGGCCGAGACCGGGACGAAGATATTCTCGCCGCCCCATTCTTCGGGAATCACGCCGTACTTGGTCAACTCCTGCTTGACCTTCTCGACATCGGCTTCCGGCTTGTCGATCTTGTTGAGCGCCACGACGATGGGCACCTTGGCCGCCTGCGCGTGCTGGATGGCTTCAATGGTCTGCGGCATCACGCCGTCATCTGCGCCCACGACCAGGATCACGATGTCGGTCACCTGGGCGCCGCGGGCGCGCATCGAGGTGAAGGCCGCATGGCCCGGCGTATCCAGGAAGGTCACCATGCCCTTGGCGGTTTCCACGTGATACGCGCCGATGTGCTGAGTGATGCCGCCGGCTTCGCCCGCCGCCACCTTGGTGCGCCGGATGTAATCGAGCAGCGATGTCTTGCCGTGATCGACGTGGCCCATCACGGTCACCACCGGCGGACGCGGCAGCAACTCGAGCGATGAATCGGTCTCGCCCTGCAGGTCGTCCTCGATGACGTTCTCTTTGCGCAGCACGGCTGTGTGGCCCATTTCCTCGACCACCAGCACCGCGGTGTCCTGTTCGATCATCTGGTTGATGGTGGCCATCACGCCCATGTTCATCATGACCTTGATGACTTCGGTGGCCTTCACAGCCATCTTCTGCGCCAATTCGCCCACCGTCATGGCTTCGCCGACGGCGACCTCGCGCACCACGCGGGCGGTCGGCATTTCGAAGCCGTGCTTGGCGTCGCTCTCGCCGCCCACGGAACGGCGCCGGCCATCCCGAGACTTCTTCTTCTTGTGACGCGAGCTGACGTCGCCCACAATGTGCAATTCCTGGCGCCCGTAGCGCGTGGCCTTGTCATCGACGACTTCGCGCGTGGTTTTGCCGGGCTTGGCGGCCGCCGACTTGCGTTCGCGTTCCGCCGTTTCGCGCGCCTGCACTTCGGCGACGCGGCGCGCCTCTTCCTCGGCGCTGCGCTTGCGGATCTCCTCGTCGCTGCGCTGACGCTGCAGCGAATGAGCGACAAACTCCCGGGCGTCGCAGGCGG
>CAZZWM010000181.1:0-5462 GCA_964657945.1 uncultured Steroidobacteraceae bacterium | reverse complement strand
TTAGGCCCGCTGCATTTCACATGTTGGTGAATTGATGCGGACTGGGACGCAGCTGAGGCAACAGTCGTGCCCAAGCTTCCGCGGCCTGGGTGTAGGCCGGCGAGGCTCTGCTGCCCTGATCAACCACGGGGAATTCCACTTCGATGCTGTCCAGCATGGTGACCCATTTGGGGATGCCCTTGGTGAACTTGCCGGCGTTGGAGAACAGCAGCCGCCCTTCGACGGGAACATCACCCATCAGCGCTTTCACCGCGGCGATCCGATCGTACAAGGACGGTTGCGGATTATCGAAGGTGTAACGGTGGCCGCGGCCCATGACGGTCCAATCGCTCATTTGGTCGCCGCCAAAAATCAGGCCCGCAACCCGCCGGGTATCGAGCACCAGCACGCCGCGCGGCGTCAACAGCAGATGATCGATGTGAATGAATCCACCCATGCCGTCGGGCACCAACACCTGGTGGACAGTTTCAAATGCAACGCGCTTCAACCGCTCCAGCAGCGCCTTGCGGCGCGAGCGACGCTGGTAGGCGCGCACGCCGAAGAAAGTCAGCGCGCCGGCCACCACGACGGCTACGCCGATGAAAATCCATTGCGGATCTATGCCAAGGTCGTTCATGAGATTGCTGCGCCAAGCGCCTGCAAATCGGGCGCCAGGTCCGACACGTGCTGCGGCAGGCTCAGCAAACGGGCCAAACTTTCAGGGACCTCCACCTTCTTGCCGATGAGAGGTTCGACGATTTCGTTGAATTTCGCCGGGTGCGCGGTCGCCACAAGCACCCAGGGATGCTCGGCGCGCTCGCGCTCGCTCAGACGGCTGTAGACTTCCGCCGCAGTCGCGGTGTGCGGGCACCATTCGCGACCATACTGCATGAAGTCCCCTCCGATACGAGCGCGAATTGTAGCGTCATCGATGCTCGCCGCGCTCAACTGTTCGCGCAATTCCGAAAGCGTTGAATACAGTGCGCGGACCCGCTCCATGTTGCTGGGATTGCCCACGTCCATGGCGGAAGCCACAGTGGCAATGCTGGGGCGAGGCTGCCACTGCCCGGTTTGTAAAAAATCCGGCACCGTCCGATTGGCGTTGTGCGCCAGGATGATGCGCCCGATGGGGGCGCCCAGTGCGCGCGCCCACAAAGCCGCAAAGGCATTGCCTAAATTTCCGGCCGGAATGATATAGGACGGCTTCCGTCCGGTGTCGGCGCCAACCTCCAGGCTGGAGGCCACGTAGTAGACCATCTGCGGCAGCAGGCGCCCTATGTTGATGCTATTGGCTGAACTGAATCGGTGCTGACGACTCAAGCGAGGATCGGTGAACGCTTCCTTCACCAAGCGCTGACAGTCATCGAAGCTGCCGTCGACCCGCAGCGAGGTGACATTCTCACCCCAGCAGGTCAGTTGCTGTTCCTGACGCGGGCTGACCTGGCCGCGGGGGAAGAGGATGACGATGCGCGCCCAGCTGCGCCGATGAAACGCTGCTGCCACGGCGCCGCCCGTATCGCCCGACGTTGCCACCAGAATGGTGAGCGGTGACGACACGTTCTGGTTGAGCCGCTGCAGCGCCTCCGCCAGAAATCGCGCGCCGAAATCCTTGAAGGCCGCGGTCGGTCCGTGAAACAGCTCCAGCACGAACAGTGGATTGGAACTGGCCGCGACCCGTGTCGTCGGCGCGGCCAGATTCAGCGATGCGTCCGCAATTTCACCCAGCAGCGGCGCCATGGCGTCGCCGGCGAAAAAACCGGCCAGGCTCTCACGGGCAACCTGGGCAAGTGCCGAGCCCGTGCGCGGTGTTGCTGCATCGAACCTGGGAAGGTGCGTCGGCACGTACAGCCCCCCGTCGGGGGCGAGTCCCTGCGAGATTGCCTGGCTCAAGCTCACCAGCGGCGCGCCGCCGCGCGAGCTCGCAAACCGCAGGCCCGACATCAAGCCTTCACCACCCGCGCCCCGAAAACCTCGATCCGGGAAACCCAGGAATCCGACTCCAGGCTGTTTCTGGTGAAGGCAGCCACCATGGCGCCGCGCACCGCCTCGGCATTTTGAATCTCCGCCCAGGCGAAAATGGTCGGACCGGCGCCTGAAATCGAGCATCCCAAGGCGCCTGCGGACACGGCACTGCGCTGCACGTCCTTGAAGCCCGGGATCATCAAGTAGCGCTGCGGCTCGATGATGACGTCGTTGAACGAGTCGTGAATCATGTCCAAATCGTTCGAATAGCAACCGCTGATGAAGCCGGCCAGGTTCGCGCTCTGCCACACATAGTCCGAGCGGCTGACATCGGTCTTCAAGATCGCCCGCGCTTCGCGAGTGCCCAGGTACATGTGCGGGTGCACCAGCACGCAACGCAATGAAGTGGGCACCGGAATCTGTTTCACGCGCGGCGCGTCGATTCCAACGGTGAGCGTCAAGCCGCCGTACAAACACGGCGCGATGTTGTCGATGTGCGCGGCGCCGCTGGCAACGATCTCCCCTTCCATGGCGAATTTGAGCAGCTGCAAACGCGGCACCGGCGTTTCCAGCATGGCATTCGCCGCCACCACCGCGGCAACCGCCGAAGCGGCCGAGCCGCCCATTCCCGAGCCCAATGGAATGCCTTTCTCGATGTCGACTTCGAAGCCGAAGTTCAGCCCCAGCGCCTGATGCAGGGCCTGCACCGCGCGCCCCGCAGTGTTTTGCTCCGGGATCACCGGCAGTTCACCCGCGACTCCGGTGATCGACCCTATGCGCACCACGGTCTCCTCGATGCGACGGATGCGCACGCGATCGCCCACCGCCTCTACCGAGTGACCCAGGATGTCGAATCCAATGCCTACATTGGCGACGGTGGCCGGCGCGAATACAGTGACGTCGGTTAACACACATACCTCATATGAGCGCTCCCAAATAGGCCGACAAGCGCAGCAAATCGGCGAACACGCCGGCCGCGGTCACTTCAGGACCGGCACCCGGTCCCTGCACGATCAGCGGATTGTCGCAGTATCGGCGCGTCGCGAAGCGCACCACGTTGTCCGTGAGCGCAAGATTGGCGAAAGGATGCTTGGAGTCCAGTTGCATCAAGCCGACGGTGGCCTTGCCCGCGGAGTCGATCCGGCCGACGTAGCGCAGCACCTGCCCCTTGCTGCGGGCATCCGCCAGTGTCGCCGCCATGGCGGCATCCGATTCGGGAAGACGCCGCATGAATTCATCGACGCTGCACTGGGTCAGAGAATCGGGCACGAGTCCGGCGATCTGCACGTCGGAGATCTCCAACTCCAAGCCCATCTCACGGCCCAGGATGATCAATTTGCGGGCCACATCGACTCCGGACAAGTCATCGCGCGGATCCGGTTCCGTGTAGCCTTTGGCCTTTGCGTCGCGCACGATGGAGGAGAACGCTTCGCTGCCGTCGAACACATTGAACAGATAAGCGAGCGTGCCGGAGAAGATCCCCTCGATCTGGGTGACGTCATCGCCGGTTTCGCGCAGGTCGCGCAAGGTTTGCATCACGGGGAGACCCGCGCCGACCGTGGCCTCGTACAGGTAGTGGGTTCCCGAGGCGCGTTTCGCCGCCTGCAGCGAACGGTAGTAAGGCATGCTGCCGCTGTTGGCCTTCTTGTTCGGCGTCACCACATGAATCCCGCGCGACAGCCAGTCGTGGTACCGGCCGGCCACTTCGGCGCTGGCCGTGCAGTCGATCATCAGCGTGTGCGGCAGGTAATCCGCCTGCACGTGGGAGACGAACTTTTCCATGTCGAGCGGCTCACCCGCCTGTTCCAGCCGTTCGGCCCAGCGGCTCAGGTCCACATGAGTCTCTTCCAGCAGCATGCGCGAGGATGTGGCGATGCCGCGCACGCGCAAATCCAGATTCAATTCGCGCAAGCGGGAGATTTGGGTGGCGATTTGCGCCAACAGCACGCGCCCGACGGTGCCTGGACCGATCAAGCCGATGGACATGGTGTTGGGCGACAGATAAAACGCGGCGTGAACCGCCCGCAGGGCTTTCGCGGCGCCCCGCCCATCCACCACCACGGAAATATTGCGTTCCGATGCGCCCTGCGCGATGGCCTTGACGCTGATCGCCGCATCACCCAGCGAGTTGAACACCTTGGCGGCCACTCCATGCACGCCGGCCATGCCGTCGCCGACCACGGCGAGAATGCTCATGCCGAGTGCAACCTCGACATGCTGGATCTGCCCATCCCGCAATTCGCCGTCGAAGGCGCGGCGCACCGCTTCCTCGGCGCGCACTGCCTGAGCTTCAGGAATGGCAAAGCATATCGAGTGCTCGGAGCTGCCCTGGGAAATCAGGATCACGGAAATTCCCGAATCGCGCAGCGCGCCGAACAATCGATGCGCCGTGCCCGGAACCCCGATCATGCCGGCGCCTTCCAGGTTCACGAGAGCCACCGGATCGATGCTGGTAATGCCCTTGACCTTGAGCGCCGAGACGGGATTGGCGCAAATCAACGTGCCTGGCTTGTGAGGCGCAAAGGTGTTGCGGATGAAAATCGGGATGCCGCGCGCCACCGCGGGCTCCATGGTCTGCGGATGAATCACCTTGGCACCGAAGTACGCCAGTTCCATGGCCTCGTTGTACGACAGCTGATCGATGACTTGAGCGTTGGGAACGAGGCGCGGATCTGCCGACAGCACGCCATCGACATCGGTCCAGATGATGATCTCGACCGCGTCGAACAGAGCACCGAGTATCGAGCCGGAGAAATCGCTGCCATTGCGGCCCAACGTCGTCTGTTGTCCGCTGACGGTGGAGGCGATGAAGCCGGTGACGATGAGGCGTCCGGTGAAGCCCTCCGGAACCAAGGTGCGCAGATTGTGCAGGCTTTGCTCCCACTGCACGGCCGGACCCAGCGAGCCCCACTCCACCAGTATGACCTTGCGCGCGTCGAGCCATAGCAGATCGCCCTTGATGCGGCCGCGCTCGCGCAAATACGGCGTGAACAACCGGGTCGACCAGATCTCGCCGTAACCGGAGATCACATCGCGCATGGAACACGTCGATGCGCCAATCAGGCGCACGGTCTGCAGGATACCGACGATGTCCTGGAAATCGCGCTCCAGCTGGCTCGCGTAGGACTCCGAGGAAGCCTTGGCAAGCAGCGTCTGGGCCAATTCCAAATGGCGGCTTTTCAAGGCCGCGACGGCCGAGTTGAATTCTCCGTCGCGCTGTTCCGCCAATGTCACCAAGCCGAGCAGCGCATCGGTGACACCGCGGCAAGCGGATAGCACCACTGCCTCGCGCGGGTTGGTGGAGGCTTCGAGGATATCCGCTACGCGCCGGAAGCACGCGGCATCAGCGACGCTGGAACCGCCAAACTTATGTACTAACCACTTGTCCATTCGTCACTCGCCCAAAACCCGGGGAGATTAGCAAGTTAGGGGCGAGTCCGCCTAGAGTTGCGTCCCGATTTCGGCAGCCCCGTATGCTGGGTGCGAAAGCGCGCGGCCTGCGAAGGCGCGGCCTGCGACGG
>CAZZWM010000180.1:0-5573 GCA_964657945.1 uncultured Steroidobacteraceae bacterium | reverse complement strand
CTAAGGCCGGCGAAACGCCAGCATCAGTCCGACGATCCAGCCGCCGGTCATGATAAAAAAGCCGAGCAAGGCTGCTATTGCCTGAGTAGCCGGGAGGTGCGGCGGCACTGCTGAATTGGCATTCAGTTCCAGCCGGTGGATCCAGCACATCATCAGGCACAGCAGCACCCCGAACCAGGCGGCGCGCGCCATCAAGAATGCGCGGGTGGCGGCGCTGCGCTGTGGGCTGAACCAGTAGTCGCGGTTCGGAAGCTTGATGTTGCGGGCGAATGAGAACACCAGGCTGAGAAAGGCAACCAGTACCAGCGGAAATCCCACGCTCATGAAGAGCATGAAATGCTGGTAGCTTCCCCGGGCCATGAATGCATTCGGGGTGCCGGAGGCGTCGAAGTGGGAAGCCACCAGCGGCGGCAGATCCGCCGTGGTGTGCGATACGTAGTAAGCGGCCAATAGCAGCGCGCCAACGAACAAGACCCAGGGGCTGTTACGGTAAAGCATCCAGTATCTCCCGCAGCAAGGCATCGCCCCGATAGGCGAAACCGGTGTAGATCTGCAGCAAATTGGCGCCGGCGCGCAAGGTCTCGAGCGCATGTTGCGCGCTGACGATGCCGCCGACTCCGATGATGGGGAACCCCGCGCCGAGTTCCTGGCGCAATTGCGCAATCACCCGCACCGACAACGGATGCAGGGGCGCGCCGCTCAAGCCGCCGCGTTGCTGCGCGCCGGCCGGCCGCCGCAACAGGCTCAAATCGAGGGAGGTGTTCGTGGCTATCACGCCGTCGATCTGCAGGGCGCGCAGGTCACCGGTCAGCGCGCTGATCTGTTCGCCATCGAGATCCGGCGCCACTTTGATCAACAGCGGCACGCGCTTGCCGTGGCTGCCCTGCAGGGCGTGCCGCTCTTCCAGCAATGATCCGAGGATCCTTTGCAAACCGGCACTGCCCTGCAATTCGCGCAGCCTCGCCGTGTTGGGCGAGGAGACATTGACCGCAACGTAGTCCGCCACCGCATACACCTTCCGCAGGCACGCGACGTAGTCGTCCTGCGCGTTCTCCAACGGTGTGTCGAAATTCTTGCCGATGCTGATGCCGCGCACGCCGCGATAAAGGCTGCGCCCGACCTGCGCCACCAAATGATCCACACCCTTGTTGTTGAAGCCCATGCGATTGATCAGGGCTTGCTCTGCGCCGAGGCGAAACATGCGCGGTTTGTCGTTCCCCGGCTGCGGACGCGGCGTCACGGTGCCCAGCTCGATGTGACTGAACCCTAAGGCGCCGAGCGCGTCCAGAAAATCGCCATTCTTGTCGAAGCCGGCCGCCAAGCCCACCGGGTGCGAGAACGCGATGCCGAAGCATTGCATCGCGGCCTGAGGTTTCGAGACCAACGGCGGCCACAGCGAGTGCACACTGCGCAGGGCATTCAATCCCAGGTCGTGCGCGACTTCGGGATCGAGCCGGCGCAGCAGCGGCAGCATGAGATTTGCGAAGCCGCGTGCCGCGCCGCGGATCAAACGTAGCTCCACGTCGCCAATGCGCCGAGATAAAACGCGATTTCGGTCAGCTGTTGCGTGAGTTCCAGGCGTTGCGCAGTGCGCACGGAACCCGAGATCTTGAGATATGCGGTGAATCCGAAGCTGATGACGATGGCGGTCACCAAACCGATCAGACCGGGAATCCCCAGCAGCGCCGCGGGTGCGAATCCCATCAACAGGGTCAATCCCAGGTCGGTATTGCTGAGTCTGGGCGGCTCTCCCGGCGCGACGGTCCATACCGAAACCATCAACGCACCGCTGGCGGCATGGCCGCAAATCATGATCAATCCCAGCGTTGCCTCCGCAGGAGCCGCAAAGGGCAGTTTCGCCGCCGACAGCGCCATCAATGCGTTGTACTTGATCAACACGTACAGGATCCGGGTGGCCACATCGCCGCGATCGAGCGGGAACGCCGCGGGACCACGGCCCGGTCCAAAGGAGAAGCTCAGCAGCGTTGTGGCCGCCATCGCCAGGATCACCGCCACGCTGGTGGGCCATATCTGCAAAGACAGCCAGTAAATGATCCCGCCCGCCAGGCCAATCGAGCCGCCGACCAGCGGGGCAAACCTCACGCGCGCTTCCGCTCCGCCGCGCGACCCGGCATTCCCAGGGTGTTACGCAGGTACTTGCCCGTATAGCTGCCCCGGGCAGAGGCGACTTGTTCCGGCGTGCCGACCGCGATGATGCTGCCGCCGCCGTCACCGCCCTCGGGACCCAGATCCACCACCCAATCGGCCGTCTTGATCACGTCGAGATTGTGCTCGATCACGATGATGGTGTTGCCTTCGTCCCGCAGCCGCTGCAGCACCTTGAGCAATTGTGCGATGTCGGCAAAGTGCAGGCCGGTGGTGGGCTCATCGAGGATGTACAGCGTGCGGCCCGTCGCGCGTTTGGATAATTCCTTGGCGAGCTTGACCCGCTGCGCTTCGCCGCCGGACAAGGTGGTGGCGCTCTGGCCCAGCCGGACATAGGAAAGACCGACGTCCATCAAGGTCTGCAGTTTCGGGTGCACCGTGGGTACCGCCGAGAAGAACGGCAGTGCATCTTCCACCGTCATATCGAGAATTTCCTGGATGTTCCTGCCCTTGAAACGGATCTCCAGGGTCTCGCGGTTGTAGCGCTTGCCCTTGCAGACGTCGCAGGGCACGTACACGTCGGCGAGAAAGTGCATCTCCACCTTGATGACACCATCGCCCTGGCATGCCTCGCAGCGCCCGCCCTTGACGTTGAAGCTGAAGCGGCCGGCCTCGTATCCGCGTGCGCGCGCTTCCGGAACCGCTGCGAAGATCTCGCGGATCGGCGCGAACAGTCCGGTATAGGTGGCGGGATTCGACCGCGGCGTACGTCCGATCGGGCTTTGATCGATTTCGATCACCCGGTCGATGAAGTCCAGGCCCTCGATGCGGTCGAAATGCGCATCGCCGGCGGACGCGTGGTTCAGCTGCGTGGCCACGGCGCGGAACAAGGTGTCATTGATCAGCGTCGACTTGCCCGAGCCCGACACGCCGGTGACGCAGGTCATCAAACCCAAAGGAAACTCCGCCGAGACATTTTTCAAGTTGTTCGCGGTCGCGCCGCTGACCCTAAGCATCCGCTTCGGATCCGGCGCATGCCGTTTGGCCGGAATCTCGATGCGCTTGCGTCCGCTCAAGTACTGGCCCGTGATGGAATCCGGATGGGCCGCCACTTCGGCTGCGGTCCCCTGCGCCACGATCCGGCCGCCGTGAACACCGGCGCCGGGTCCCAGGTCGACCACGTAATCAGCCTGACGGATCGCGTCTTCGTCGTGTTCGACCACGATCACGGTGTTGCCGAGGTCGCGCAGATTCACCAAGGTGTCGAGCAGCCGCTGGTTGTCGCGTTGGTGCAGGCCGATCGACGGCTCATCCAAGATGTACATCACGCCAACCAGACCGGAGCCGATCTGGCTGGCCAGGCGGATGCGCTGCGCTTCGCCGCCCGACAAGGTATCGGCGCTGCGATTCAGCGTAAGGTAGCCCAGTCCGACATTGCTCAAGAAGCCGAGGCGGTCGCCGATCTCCTTGACCACCTTGACCGCTATCTCGCCGCGCCAGCCGGCAAGTTTCAGGGCGGCGAAGAACTCAACGGCGCGTTGCACGGACAGCGCCGAGATTTCCGCGATGCCCTTGCCATCCACGAACACATTGCGCGCGGCGCGATTCAACCGGGTGCCGTGGCATTCCGGGCAGGCGCGCGATGAGCGATACTTGGCCAGCTCTTCGCGCACCGCAACCGATTCGGTTTCGTTGTAGCGGCGCTCCAGGTTCCTGACGATGCCCTCGAAGGTGTGTTTGCGCTTGACCGTGCCGCCTTTGCCGTCGAAATACTTGAAGTCGATCTGCTCATCATCGCTGCCGAACAGCACCAGATCCTGGATCTTCTGCGGCAGGCTTTCGAACGGCGCTTCGATGTCGAATTTGGCATGCCGCGCCAATGACTGGATCAGCTGGAAATAATAGGCGTTGCGGCGATCCCAGCCGCGCACTGCGCCGCCGGCGAGCGATAGATGGGGGTTGCCCACGATCTTTGCCGGGTCGAAAAAATCCTGGGTACCGAGACCATCGCAGGTCGGACAGGCGCCGATGGGACTGTTGAAGGAGAACAGCCGCGGCTCCAGCTCGCTCAGGGAATAGTTGCAGATGGGGCACGCAAATTTGTTCGAGAACACCAATTCGGCGCGCCCCGCGTCGTCCATGTAGGCGACGCGCGCGACGCCCTGGCCGAGCCGCAGCGCGGTCTCGAACGACTCTGCCAATCGCTGCGCCAACTCCGGCCGCACTTTGAAGCGATCCACGATGGCTTCCACGGTGTGCTTGCGGCGCACGTCCAATTTCGGCGCCTGGTCCAGTTCCATCACTTTGCCGTCGATGCGCGCGCGCACGAAGCCGCCGGCCTGCAATTCTTCCAGCAATTCGGCGTGCTCGCCCTTGCGTTCGGAAATCGCCGGCGCCAGCAGCATCAGGGCCGTGCCCTCAGGATGCTGCAGCACCGTGTCCACCATTTGGCTCACCGTCTGCGCCGCCAGATCGATGTTGTGATCGGGGCAGCGGGGCGTGCCGGCGCGTGCGTACAGCAACCGCATATAGTCGTAAATTTCGGTCACGGTTCCGACGGTGGAACGCGGGTTGTGCGAGGTGGATTTTTGCTCGATGGAAATCGCCGGCGACAGCCCTTCGATGGTGTCTATATCCGGCTTTTCCATCATCGACAGGAATTGGCGCGCGTAGGTGGACAGCGATTCCACATACCGACGCTGGCCTTCCGCATAGATGGTATCGAAGGCCAGCGAGGATTTGCCCGAACCCGACAAGCCGGTCAACACGATCAATCGATCCCGGGGCAGATCGAGATCGATGTTCTTCAGGTTGTGGGTCCGGGCTCCCCGGATGCGGATATTTTGCATGTAACCGATTACTATACGCGCCGCGTCAAGGGCGGGTAAAACTGCACATTCGCGCCCGTTTAAGGCGCGGAAAAGGCGCCGTTACGGACATATTTGGGGCGGATGGCGCGTGTACAATGAGCGCCGGTGATCAATGCAGTGCAGGGGGCATCATGGCGCGCGGTGTAAACAAGGTTATTTTGGTCGGAAACCTGGGCGCTGACCCCGAAACCCGCTCCATGCCCAGCGGCATGACGGTGACCAACATTCGCATCGCGACCAGCGAATCTTGGAAGGACAAAACCTCTGGTGCCCAACAGGAGCGCACCGAGTGGCACAGCGTTGCCCTGTTCGGCCGACTGGGTGAAATCGCCGCCGAGTATCTGCGCAAG
Source organism: uncultured Steroidobacteraceae bacterium (assembly GCA_964657945.1). GTDB lineage: Bacteria > Pseudomonadota > Gammaproteobacteria > Steroidobacterales > Steroidobacteraceae > Bog-1198. The sequence goes on along the minus strand of CAZZWM010000180.1, from coordinate 247 downwards.
GGTTCGCAGGTGTTCGTCGAGGGCAAGCTGCGGACGCGCAAGTGGCAGGACAAGACCGGCAACGACCGCTTCACCACGGAAATCATCGCCGACAACATGCAGATGCTGGGCGCTCGAGGCGGCGGCGGAGCAAGCGGCGGCGGTGGCGGCGATCGCGGTGCAGCCGCTGCACCACCGCGCGATGATTACGATCAGTCCCCGGCGCCCGCCGGCGGCAAAGAGGATTTCGACGACGATATCCCGTTCT
>CAZZWM010000179.1:0-5633 GCA_964657945.1 uncultured Steroidobacteraceae bacterium | reverse complement strand
TGAACGGGCGCCGGCTTTGCCTGAGCGGGCAGCGGCGCGATATCTACTTCGATTTCCTTGGACTTGTCCGGCGGCGTCTCGGCCGCCTGCTTCTTTTTGGACTCGATAAAAATGCGATCCAGTTCGCCGGGCGGCAAAGTGAATTCGAGCGAAGGATCCGACCCAGGTTCACCGTGCTCGAGGTCGATATCTTCGCTGACTTGCTGCCCGCCATCCGACTCGTTCCAATCGAGAATTTGCAGGCGGGCGATTTCGACCCCGGGCGTGCCGAAGTCGTCGTTCGCGTCCGGCTCCGGTTGCGGATGGGGAGGCGAGGGCTCGCGCAGAATGCTGTCGGCCCGTGTTTCCAGGTCGTAGGATGACTCCTTCGGCGCGAAGGCGCTGGCGTCCTCGGCCAGGCGTGCGAGGGCGTTGAACACTTCACCGCAGTTACCGCAGCGCACCTGGCCGCCTGCCGCGCGAAGCACTTCGGCGGACAGCTTGAAGACCGTTTCGCATTTGGAACATTGCGTGAACAAGCTAGCGGGCTCTCCGCGCGAAGATGCAGCACCAATCATCCCTGTCGATCGCCTGCACCATATCAAAACCCGCAGCATACGCGGCCTTTACCTCATGGGCCTGCTGCTTCAGCAGCCCGGAGAGCAGCAGGTAGCCGCCAGGTTCGCAGGCGGCCGTCAAGAGCGGCGCCAATTCAACCAAGGGACCGGCCAGTATGTTGGACACCACGCAGTAGGCTGGTCGCAGGGGTGGCTGGATGTTTTGCACGCTGATGCGATCAGAGACCTGATTGCGCATGGCATTCTCGCGCGTAGCCAGCAGCGCCTGTTCATCGATATCCACGGCGACCACCGAGGCTGCGCCGAGCTTCAGCGCCGCGATCCCAAGAATTCCCGAGCCGCAGCCGTAGTCGATCACGTTGCGGTCTTGCAGAGGCAGTGAATCCAGAACCTGCAGGCACACCGCGGTCGTCGGGTGGGTGCCGGTGCCGAACGCCAGGCCTGGATCCAAACGCACCACCACGGCGTCGGGATCCTCAGGAGGTTCGCCGGTGCTGGGCACGACCCATAGGCGCCGGCCGAAGCGCATCGATTTCCAATCCTTGAGCCAGACGCGCTCCCATGCCTGATCCGCGACTGCCCGAATCCGCGCGGTCGCGGTTACATGTGCGCCCAGGGAACTCGACAGTTCCTGAAGACTTTTCAACGCGTCGCCGGTTGAATCCGCGGATCGCTGAAACAGCGCGCGAACCAGCGTATCGCTCCACAGGCGTATTTCGCCCGGCTTCGGCTCGAGGATGGGCTCATCGGCGCGATCGAGGAAAGTGATGGAACTCGCGCCCGCTTCGACGAGCACCGCCTCGACGGCATCGGCATTCAGGCCGGCCAGCGGGAATTCGATTTCATAGAAATTCACTGCTGCAACACCCGCGGATGTCACTTCAATCCGAGGCGCCGCTCTAGGTAGTGAATATCCGTGCCGCCCTGCCTGAAGGCAGAGTGATTGAATATCTCCTGGTGCAGCGGGATATTCGTTTTGATGCCTTCCACCACCATTTCCGCCAGGGCGTTGCGCATGCGGGCGATTGCGGTGTCGCGGGTGTCGCCGTAGGCGATGACCTTGCCGATCATCGAGTCATAGAACGGCGGCACGTTGTAGCCGGTGTACACATGGCTGTCGACCCGTATGCCGGGCCCGCCGGGTGAGTGCCAGAGTCGAATCGGTCCCGGCGAGGGCGTGAAGTTCTTCGGATCTTCTGCATTGATCCGGCATTCCACCGCGTGTCCGCGAATCTGGATGTCGTTCTGGCTGTAGGGCAGCGGTTCGCCCGCGGCGATCAGCAGTTGCGCTTTGACGATGTCGATGCCGGTCACCAGTTCGGTGACCGGGTGCTCCACCTGCACCCGGGTGTTCATCTCTATGAAGTAGAACTCGTTGTCCTGATAGAGAAACTCCAGGGTTCCGGCGCTGCGATAGCCGACCTCGCGGCAGGCCTTGGCGCAGCGCTCGCCCATGGTCTTGCGCTGTTTTGCCGTGAGTCCGGGGGCCGGAGCTTCCTCGATCACCTTTTGATGGCGGCGCTGCATGGAGCAATCGCGTTCGCCGAGATGAACCACATTGCCGTAATTGTCGGCCAGCACCTGGAACTCGATGTGCCGCGGCTTTTCCAGGAATTTTTCCATGTAGACCTGGGCGTTGCCGAAGGCGGCAAGCGCTTCCGACTGGGTCACGCCGATGGCATTGAGCAAAGAGGCATCGGTGTGCACAACGCGCATGCCCCGGCCGCCGCCGCCGCCGGAGGCTTTGATGATGATGGGGTAGCCAATGTCTTTGGCGATCCGGAAATTCTCGTCTGGATCGCTGCCCAGCGGTCCATCGGATCCCGGCACGCAGGGCACGCCGGAGTTCTTCATCTGCTTGATGGCGGACACCTTGTCACCCATCAGGCGAATGGTCTCGGCGCGCGGACCGACGAAAATGAAGCCGCTTTTTTCAACCCGTTCGGCGAAGTCCGCGTTTTCGGAGAGGAAACCGTAGCCAGGATGGATGGCCACGGAATCGGTGACCTCGGCCGCGCTGATGATGGCGGGCATGTTCAGATACGAAAGCGCCGACTGCGGCGGTCCGATGCAAACCGTCTCATCGGCCAGCAGCACATGCTTGGTGTTGAAGTCGGCGGTGGAATGAACTGCGACGGTCTTTATGCCGAGTTCGCGGCAGGCACGCAAAATGCGTAGGGCGATCTCGCCGCGGTTAGCGATGACGACTTTTTCGAGCATCGCAGCTATTCGATGATGAACAGCGGTTGGCCGAACTCGACCGGCTCGCCGTTTTTCGCCAGTATCGCGGTGACGCGGCCAGCTTTGTCGGATTCGATCTGATTCATCATCTTCATGGCCTCGATGATGCAGAGGACTTGGCCGACCTTCACTTCGGTGCCGATCTCGACGAAGGATTTGGCGCCGGGCGAGGCTGCCGAATAATACGTGCCGACCATGGGCGAGGTGACGGTGTAGTCATCCTTGCGCGGCGTGTGCTCACCGGCGGAGGTCGCCGGCGTGGAGGGCGCGGCTTGCGAGGCGTGATTTTGGGGGGCGGCAACCGCCATCGCCGGGGCCTGCATCTGCATGCGCGGATGGCGGCTGATGCGCACCGATTCTTCACCCTCGGAGATTTCCAATTCAGAGATGCCGGACTCCTCCAGCAGCTCGATCAACTTTTTAACCTTGCGAATATCCATCCGCTAACCCCTTCAAAAAATCTGTGTTGTCAGGTCTTCGACAGGCGCGCATGCGCGGCTTGGAGCGCGAGCTCGTAGCCGATCGGCCCCAAGCCAAAAATGCAGCCGGCCGCGATGTCGGAGAAATAAGAGTGATGCCTGAAAGCGTCGCGCGCGAAGATGTTGCTCAGGTGCACTTCGATGAATGGAATGCTTACAGCGAGAAAAGCGTCGCGCAACGCGACGCTGGTATGGGTGAAGCTGCCCGGATTGATGATGATGAAGGCAGCTTGGTCACGCTTTGCCGCGTGTATTTTATCGATCAACTCATGTTCGGCGTTGCTCTGCGCCGCGGTGAGTTCATGCCCGAGCGAATGGGCGACTTGCTGTGCCCGAGTTTCAAGATCCTTGAGCGTGGCTGTGCCATAGACACTTGGCTCGCGGGTCCCGAGCAAATTCAGATTCGGGCCGTTCAGCAGGAGAATTCGGGCCATCCGGAGTCAATTCCAGCGATGTCGCGTCATAAAGGTCCGCGATAATAACCAGAATTGGAAGTGAAAAGGCAAGCTTCGGCGTCGAACGTCGCCGGATACGTGCTAACCCGCGTGTTGCTCCGCCAACTTGTCCAGACCCTCTGCGATCAGGCGCCTAGCACCGGGCAGCCGCACTTTATCCTGGTTCAGGTCTTGAACCACCGAGAGGATGAGGTCGGCCTGCGGACGGTGCAACTCGCCGATGAACAACGCGACGACATGGCCGCGACGGTCGGTAAACACCGTGAAGGGAAACACCGGGCTGGTCAGCCCCAATTGGGAGGCCAGATCGAGGGCGTTCTGCTCTCCCACCAAGAGGGGGTAGGGGATGCTGAATTGCGCCGCGAATCCTTGGACCTTATCCGGGTGATCGACGGCGATGCCAACCACCTCCACATTGCGATCCGACCATTCGCTGCTCAGGGCCTTCAGAAGCGGCACCTCGCGCTGACAGGGAGCGCACCAGGTCGCCCAGAAATTGACGACCAGGGATTTACCCGGCCAAGCGGCTGCCGACGTCGGGCGGCCCTGTAAATCATTGATTGAAAAGGTAGGCAGGCTCTCGGGAATCGGTGTGCCCTGCAACGAGGCGCCCTCCAGAGGGGCTTCTGCCGCGGCGTCGCTGGGTATCGTGGGGCTCGCCTTGCCGGCGGGGACATCGACGAAGGCAGTCGACTGCGAGCTAGAAGAATGCAGCCGGAAGCCGGCCCAGACGGCGAGCAGCAACAGCAGCGATACCACCAGAACCCGGGGTCCGGCGGCGGGACTCATGTGGATGGCAATTCGAGCTTGCGTCCCCGGCGCAGCACCAAACCGGCCAAAAAGAAGGCAAATACGCCGCCGATCATGGCAATGCGTTCCCAGCGCAAGGGAGTGGACGGCGTGGTGACTTGCACGGCTGGTATGCCGGGAAACAGCACACGGGTGATCGGGGGATAACACAGTCCGGCTTCGGCGCAGCCTTGATAGGTGACCTTGATTTGCATGGGATGGGCGCCGGCGTCGCTGCGCGTATAGGGCGCCAGGACCTCGACCTGTTGGGTGTAGATCTCCTGAGTGCCCATGAATTGATCGGTTTTGGTGGTGCCGGGCGGCATCTCGGGGGCGCCCACGGTCAAATCGGGACTTTCAGCCGCGATTTCCATCTTGCTCTTGTACAGGTAGTAGCCATCGGCGATGACCCAACGCACTTTGACGTTGTTGCCTTCGATGCTGGAGCCGGCACGAAACGCCACATTCGGCGGCAAAAAGTCGGTTTCGGGGGCGTCAGAACCGCGCATCCACCAGGGCTTGGCGCAAACGGCTGCCGAGAACCCGAGGGTGAGCAGCAGCAGGGCTCGAGCGGCTTTTTTCATGCCGGTACTCTAGCTCAGTCCATGCCTACCGCGTTGCAGCAAACAAATCGTGATATCGGACTTGAATCGCAGGAATCTGCCGCTATTATTAGCAGCCTCGATGGGAGAGTGCTAACAACGCTAGCCCTTTTGTAAACCCAACCATAGCTTTTAGGAGTCTTGTCTTATGAAGATTCGTCCGCTTCATGACCGCGTGATCGTGAAAAGAGAAGAGGAAGAACGAAAGTCGCAGGGCGGCATCATTATTCCCGATACCGCAACTGAGAAGCCGATCTTCGGAAAAGTCGTTGCCGTCGGCAAGGGTAAGATTCTGGAGAGCGGCGAAGTGCGTCCGCTCGACGTCAAAGTCGGCGACAAGATTCTTTTCGGTAAGTACAGCGGTACCGAAGTGAAGATGGATGGAGATGAGCTGGTCGTGATGCGCGAAGAAGACATCATGGCCGTAGTGGAAGGCAAGTAAGCCTCCATCCTCAAATCCCAAATTTACTTCCCGCTAATCAACTTAATTTAGAGGTATCAGCAAATGGC
>CAZZWM010000178.1:0-5751 GCA_964657945.1 uncultured Steroidobacteraceae bacterium | reverse complement strand
ACGGAAGAGGCGGACTACCAGGTCAAACTGCGTAGCATCATCCGCTTCCTGACCGAGGGTGATAAGGCCAAGGTGACCTTGCGTTACCGCGGCCGTGAGCTCGTGCATCAAGACATCGGTCGACGCCTGCTGTCGCGGATTTCTGAGGATCTCGCACCGTACTCGGTGGTGGAGCAGAACCCGCTGATGGAAGGAAAGCAGATGATCATGGTGTTCGGGCCCAAAAAGAAGTGAGCGGCAGACCGTAACAAGTTCGCCGTCCCGCCTGTAGCGGCACCGCAAGGTGCTTGTGAGCAGGGCTAGTAAAATCAGGAGTCGATATGCCCAAGTTGAAAACTAAACGGGCTGCGGCGAAGCGTTTTCGCAAAACAGCGAATGGCTTCAAGCGCGGTCAATCCCATCGTCGTCACATCCTGACGAAGAAACCATCCAAGCGGAAGCGCCAGCTGCGCCGCGAATCACAGGTCCATGAGACCGATGTGGGTCGCATCAAGCAGTTGTTGCCGCACGCCTAAGAAGTCAGGAGACAGCACATGGCACGAGTTAAACGCGGTGTCGTCGCGGGTCGGCGGCACAAGAAAATTCTCAAGAAAGCGAAGGGCTACTTCAACGCCCGACGCAAGGTCTTCCGCACGGCGAAGCAGGCGGTCATCAAGGCCGGTCAATATGCTTATCGCGGCCGGCGCGAGAAGAAGCGCGAGTTCCGCGCGTTGTGGATCACCCGAATCAACGCGGCATCGCGTCTGTGCGGCATGACCTACAGCACGCTGATCGACGGGCTCAACAAGGCCGGGTTGGCCATCGACCGCAAGGTGCTTGCGGATCTGGCGATGCATGACATGCCGGCCTTTACGGCCATCGCGGAGAAAGCCAAGGCCAGCCTCGCGGCTTAGGGCCTTGAGCTCCGCGGATACCCTGTCGGCGCTTGTCAACCAAGCGCTTGCCGATATAGACGCGGCGGGCGATCTCACCGCTTTGGATGAGGTGCGCGTGCGGGTTTTGGGCAAGAAGGGCCTCCTCACCGAGCAGCTCAAGATGTTGGGCGGCCTCTCGGCCGCCGAACGTCCCGCCGCCGGAGCACGCATCAACGACGCGAAGACAGCGGTGCAGTCCGCGCTGGAGATGCACCGCATCCGATTGCAGGCGGCCGCGCTCGAAAGGGAATTGGCCAAGGGCACCATCGACGTGACCTTGCCCGGACGCGGCCAGGAACCCGGCAGCCTGCATCCGGTCACGCGCACCCGCTTGCGCATCGAGAGGATTTTCTCGCAGGCGGGTTTTCAAGTGGTATCGGGTCCGGAAGTGGAGGATGACTTCCACAACTTCGAAGCGCTGAACATCCCGAAGAATCACCCGGCGCGCGCCATGCATGACACCTTCTATTTCGGCGACGGCCGCTTGCTGCGCACTCACACCTCGCCCGTGCAGATCCGCACCATGATGTCGCAGAAGCCGCCCTTGGCCATCATCGCTCCGGGCCGCGTTTACCGCATCGACTCGGACATGACGCACACGCCCATGTTCCACCAGGTCGAGGGCATGGTGATCGGCGAGAGCATCAGCTTCGCGAACCTGAAGGCGATGCTGCATACCTTCGTCGAGCGTTTCTTCGAACGACCCTTGGGCATGCGGCTGCGTCCGTCGTACTTTCCGTTCACCGAGCCGTCGGCGGAGGCGGACATCGAATGCGTGTTCTGCAACGGCAAAGGGTGCCGCGTCTGCAAGCACACCGGCTGGCTGGAAATCCTGGGGTGCGGAATGATTCACCCCAAGGTGCTGGAATCCGCGGGCTACGACAGCGAACAGTGGCAGGGCTACGCCTTCGGCATGGGCATCGATCGGCTGACCATGCTGCGCTACAACGTCGATGACCTGCGCCTGTTGTTCGAAAACGATCTGCAGATGCTGAAGCAGTTCCCGTGAAGATCACCTATCGGTGGCTGCAAGAAATGACTCCGGTGAGCGCCTCGGCGGCGCAGGTGGCTGCGCAGCTGACCCTTGCCGGCCTCGAAGTGGAGTCCGTCACACCGGTGGCTCCGCCGTTCACCGGCGTCGTCGTGGGTCAGGTGCTCGAGTGTTCCCGCCATCCGGATGCCGAGAAATTGTCGGTTTGCCAGGTGACCACCGATGGCAGCAACCGGCTGCAGATCGTCTGCGGCGCGCGGAATGTGCGGGCAGGTTTGAAGGTTGCGGTGGCCATCGACGGCGCGGTGTTGCCGAAGGGTGTGCGCATCAAGCGCACCAAGCTGCGCGGCCTGGAATCCAACGGCATGCTGTGCTCGGCGCGCGAGCTGGACTTGGGCGAGAGCCACGACGGCATCATGGAGCTGCCGGAAGCGCTCACGCTCAACAGTGATCTGCGCGAGGCGCTGGATCTGGACGATGTGAAGCTCGAGGTGAATGCCACGCCGAATCGCGGCGACTGCATGAGCGTGTTCGGTATTGCGCGCGACTACACGGCCGCCCAGGAGCGGCGCTATTTGAGCTTCTCCGCAAAGCCGGTCGCGGCGGTCCACCAGGATGTATTCCCCGTGTCGCTGCAGGCGGGAGAGGCCTGCCCGGTGTTCGTCTCGCGCGTGATCCGCGGCGTGAAAGCCGATGCGCCATCGCCGCCTTGGCTGCGCGAGCGATTGCGCCGCGTCGATATCAACAGCATCTCGGCTGCGGTCGATGTGACCAACTTCGTGATGATGGAGTTGGGCCAACCGATGCATGCCTATGACCTGGCGAAGCTCGACAAGGGCATCACGGTGCGCATGGCGCAGGCCAACGAACGCATCACCCTGCTCGATGACAAGGAACATGAGTTGGATGAGGAGTTCCTGGTGATTGCCGATGACAGCGGTGCAGCCGGTGTTGCAGGCGTCATGGGCGGCCGCCGCACGGCTATTTCCGATACGACCGCCGACGTGTTGCTGGAGTCGGCGCATTTTTCCCCGAATGCCATCGCGGGGCGCGCGCGGCGGCTCGGATTGTTCACCGATGCCTCGCAGCGCTTCGAACGGGGAGTGGACCCCAACTTGGCGGCGCTCGCGATCGAGCGTGCCACGGCGCTTCTGCTCGAGGTGGCCGGCGGCTCGCCGGGCCCCGTTGCGATCACACGGACCCTTGCCGCGCCGGTCACGGAGCAGTGGGTGGGCTTGCGCCGCGATCGCATCACCCGGCTGCTGGGCACAGCCGTGCCGGATCCTGAAGTGTTGTCGGTGCTTCGCGCCATCAGCGGAAAAGTGGAGGGCACGACAACGGGCTGGCGCGCGCTGCGTCCCTCGCATCGCTTCGACATCCGCATCGAGGCGGACTTGATCGAGGAGGTCGCGCGGTTGCGCGGCTTCGACAGCATCGCCGAATTTCACGCCCTCGCTCCGCAAATCGCGGGCGATGCGACCGAGAAGCGGGTCAGTCACGAGCGCGTGCTGGGCGCCATCGCCGACCGCGGCTACCGCGAGGTCATCACCTACAGCTTCGTCGACCCGGTCCTGCAACGCAGCCTGTTCCCCGATACGCCGGCATTGGCGCTCGCCAATCCCTTGTCCGCTGAATTGAGCGAAATGCGCGTCTCCTTGTGGACCGGCCTGCTGCACAGTTGCCGTGAAAATCTGCGCCGCCAGCAAAACCGCGTGCGCCTGTTCGAACTGGGAAATAAATTTGTGGTGCAAAGCGGTGCAATTCCGCTTCGCGAAGTGCAGACGCTCGCCGGCATCGCAACCGGTCAGCGCTTGCCGGAGCAATGGGGCAGCGCCAAAGAGGCGTTGGATTTCTATGATGTGAAAGCCGACGTCGTGAATTTATTGGCGCTCACCGGCGATACGGCGAACATTCGTTTCGAAGCGGCAACGCTGCCCGTGTTGCGGCCGGGCCGCGCGGCCCAGATTTTTCGCGGCGATGCGGCCATTGGGTGGCTGGGAGAATTGCATCCACAAACCGCGAAGGAATTGAACCTGTCGACGACAGTATTTTTATTCGAATTAGAAATGACTGCCGCTTTCGCATGCAACCCATTGGAATACAAAAATATTTCTAAGTACCCCAGCTTGCGCCGGGATTTGGCCATTGTGGTCGATGAAACGGTGCCCCTCGCAGTTTTGCGGGAAAATGTTACCTTTAGTGCATCAGGCCTTTTGAACGAACTGCGGGTATTCGACGTATATCGAGGACCCAACGTAGAAACTGGACGAAAAAGTGTCGCTTTAGGCTTGATTTTACAGGACTCCTCACGCACTCTTACCGACGATGACGCCGATGCCGTAGTGGCTCGAGTCGTCGCGCGGTTAAGGGATGTATTGAGCGCCACAATAAGAGATCAATAAGCATGGCAGCCCTCACGAAGGCAGAGATGGCCGAAGCCCTATTCGATCAATTGGGGCTCAATAAACGTGAAGCACGTGAACTCGTGGACCTGTTCTTCGAGGAGATTCGGGCTGCTCTGTCATCCGGTGAGCAGGTCAAGCTTTCCGGATTCGGCAATTTCGATTTGCGGGACAAGAATAGGCGCCCCGGGCGCAATCCTAAGACCGGCGAAGAGATCCCCATCAGCGCCCGTCGGGTTGTCACCTTCCGTCCTGGTCAAAAACTGAAAGCGCGCGTCGAGGCCTATGCTGGAACCAAGCAACAATAGCGACTTGCCGCCGATTCCCGGCAAGCGTTATTTCACCATCGGTGAAGTCAGCGATCTGTGCGGCGTGAAGCCTCACGTGTTGCGCTACTGGGAGCAGGAGTTCCCGCAGTTGAAGCCGGTGAAGCGACGCGGCAATCGCCGCTATTATCAACGACAGGATGTGCTCATCATCCGCCAGATACGCAGCCTGCTGTACGAGCAGGGATTTACGATAGGCGGGGCGCGCAACAGGCTCACGGGCGATGATGCGCAGGTGGACTTGAATCAAAGCCAGCAATTGATCCATCAAATGCGGCTGGAACTCGAAGAGCTGATCAAGATTCTGCGCCGCTGAAACCTGCAGCGGAACCAACCTGTCCAGCCCGATTGGGCTATCATTCACCCACGGTCGGGGCGTGGCGCAGCCTGGTAGCGCACTTGCATGGGGTGCAAGGGGTCGCAAGTTCGAATCTTGTCGCCCCGACCAATACTTACGTGATGCTGATGGAACCTCTGTGGTCCCATCCGTGGTCCCAATCGGATATGACGCTTTTCAGGGCGATATCCTAGGACAGGACCAGCAGGGATTCCCCGGGCGAGATCTCGAATGTCCGGATCTTGACGAGCGCCGAGCGGATGAAAGCCTCAATGGCGGCGGTCGATGCATTGCCGATGCGTAGCCAGATGACTTTTGGTGGCGCACCGTTCACCAACGACAGACTCCGGAAATCGTCGTCCTTGGAGACCACGGTGAAATCGTGCTCGCGCATAGCCCCAGATCTCCAGATCGGTCGCGACGGCAAGCGCAAGTAAATTGACGTGGGAGCTGTTTGGGAACTGGTCAGCCAGTGCGCCAACCAGGCGCGAGCTCAAGTTCTCATCGAATTGGCTTCAAGACACCGCAGGCAGTGCACTGAGGCGCCGTTCACGTTCCGCGGCAAAGCCAAGCACGGCCTGGATGTGCTCGCGACGCAACTCTGGAAAATCGGCCAGTATCGCCTGCTCATCCATCCCCCCGGCCAGATACTCGAGGACATCGGAGACGGTGATGCGCGTTCCCTTGACGCAGGGTTTGCCGCTCCTGACGCCGGGGCTAATTGAGATGTAGTCCTGCCAATTCATGATGGATAAAGCATAGGCCAGGGTTAAGAATACGG
>CAZZWM010000177.1:0-5907 GCA_964657945.1 uncultured Steroidobacteraceae bacterium | reverse complement strand
GGTGATTCGCCTGCAGGTTTCGATGCCATGGCCGGCGGCGCGGCGCCCGGGTTTTCGGCATCTTGGCGCACGACGAAAGTCACCAAAGCCGCCAGCAGCACGGCGGCGATGATTGCGCCGATCAACCAGGGTTTTGCAGAGCGGGATGGTGGGACCGGGTGACTGACTTTGCCCTCGCGCCGTCTCCGCTCACCATATTTTCGGACAGCGGCCTCGGCGAACAGCTTCGCGCGTCCCGGCGACATCGGCTTGTGAATGAAGCGATACACTGTCCCGGCGCTGATCAGGCCGGCCAGGGCGTTCTCATCATCGCGATGGCCGGCAGCCACGATCACCAAATCCGGAAATTGTCTTTTGATCTGGCCAATGAACAGGCCGGCCGACTCGGTCAGGGCTTGGACATCGAGAACCACGATGCCGACTTCACCGGCAATCAGCAGATCGCTGACCTTGTCGGGCGACAACACATGCCACAGGCGGCGTGCCGCGCCCAGTGCTTCGCGCAAAGTGAGCAGAAACGCTTCATCAGCGGTGAGCACCACCAGTTCGACGATGTCGCTCGCCAGGCTGAATCTCGGCGAGTCCGGGGAACTGCCTTCTCCCTCAGAAGCTAGCACCAATGACCTGAATCTCCTTGGAAATGAGTGGGAAGGGATGGCGCGGTGCGTCAATCTCCGTTGCGACACTCGATATAGGCTAGTGTCATTCCCCGACCGAGGCTATACGATACGGAGTCTCGGCAAGCAGAGAACGTCTGCTGCACTGCGTCAATACATTTCTGTGACCGGCTACTCATTCGAGGCATCATCTGGGCAGCTATATCGAAATCAGCTCACGACTCCCGGCTGCGCAGCGCCCCGCATTGGAGCAACTGTTGTTCTTCAATGCCAATCAACATCGTGTGCGGCTGGGCATTCAACAATCCATCGACACCTACGGCGTGCCTGAGCTCTATGAGCAGGACGGCGCTGTGCGCGTGCGGGTCGGGAACATCAGCGGCGTGCAGACTTTGTTTGCGCTCACCGAAGAGGGCCGGCCCATCGGGGCTGCGGTGTTCGTGCGCGCCGCACATGAGCGTTTCGCAGTGCTGCATTTGGGCGTCGCCACCAACTTCGGATGGGATCCTGTCATCAGCACCCGGGTGCTGCTGAAGTTGATGCACGAAATTCGCAGCGCCGCGCGCCGCACGCGCGGCGTCGCAAGCATCGAATTGGTCTACAAGGATTCGCACGCCGTTCGCCTGCACGCGCTGCGAATGTAGCTGAACAAAAATCTCTGGACACCGAGGCATCGCGCTTGCGATGCTCGATCTCCATTCAAAAAGGGGATGTCGATGCAATTCAACGCTCGCGTGCACGCAGTCTTGTTGGGTACCGCACTGTTCGGTCTTGCTTTGAGCCAGGTGAGTGCAGCCGCCGGCGTGCCGGACGAGCCCGTCATGCGCCTGCCCTTGCCGAACGGCAACGACTTTCCAATTTCCTCCGCCGTCAAAGTCAGCGCCGGCGTGGATACCTATTACCTGAGCGGCGCGCTGCCCTCGGTAAGCAACAAGGATGCCCCCAAAGGCAGCGTCGAGTCCTATGGCGACATGGAGACTCAAGCCACGAGTGCGCTCGAGTCGCTGAAGTCGACTTTGGAACGTTTGGGTCTGACCATGGGTGACGTGGTGAAGATGCAGGTATTCATGGTTGGCGATGCCAAAGACGGCAAACTGGATTTCGCCGGCCTCATGACCGGGTACAAGAAATTCTTCGGCACCGCCGAGCAGCCCAACAAGCCGGCGCGCAGCGCTTTTCAGGTCGCTGCATTGGTGGCTCCCGGCGCATTGGTTGAAATCGAAGTGATCGCCGCGAAGGCTCACCCAAAAGCCGCAAAACCGCACAAGTAACCGCCATGGTGGACCGCCGGAGACTACGGGCGCAGCGCCACGAGGACGGCAAGTTGCGCTGCGCCTGGTGTCCGGCGGATCCGCTCTACATCGCCTATCACGACCAGGAATGGGGCGTGGCCCTGCGCGATGACGCGCGCTTGTTTGAAATGCTGTGTCTGGAAGGCGCGCAAGCCGGCTTGAGCTGGATCACGGTGCTGCGCAAGCGCGACCACTATCGTCGGGCATTCGACGGCTTCAATGCCGAAAAAATCGCGCGCTATGGCGCCGCCAAGAAACGCAGTCTGTTGAGCAATGCCGGCATCATCAGAAATCGCCTGAAAGTCGATGCCTTCATTGCCAATGCCCGCGCCTATCTCGACTTGCGCCAAGCCGGCATTTCCTTCAGCGATCATTTGTGGCAATTCACCGGCGGCAAGGTGCTGCGGCACCGCCCTGTGTACCTGGGCCAAGTTGCCGCTTCGACGCGGCACAGCGATGCGATGAGCAAGGACTTGAAGAAACGCGGCTTCAAGTTCGTCGGATCGACGATTTGCTACGCCTTCATGCAGGCCGTCGGCATGGTGGACGAGCATCAGCGCAACTGCTGGGCGGCGCGCGCAAAATGAGTGCGCCCATCAGCTGTTTGCGCCGTTCTGCGCGGTCTGCCCGAACAGCACCTTCCTGGCAGCTTCGGTGATCGCGGTATCGGTGCTGATCCCCGCGCCTCGCTCGTAGGCGCGCAGCGTCGCCGGGCGGCTCTTGATTGCTTCGAACCAGCGCTTGAGGTGCGGAAAATCCTCGAGCTTTTGTCCCTGCGCCTCATGGGGCACGATCCAAGGATAGGCAGCCATGTCGGCGATGGAATAGGCACCCGCAACGAATTCGCGGTCAGCCAGGCGCTTGTTCAATACGCCATAGAGCCGGTTGGTTTCCTTGACGTAGCGGTCGATGGCATAGGGAATTTTCTCCGGGGCGTAGCGGCTGAAATGATGGTTCTGTCCCAGCATGGGACCCAAACCGCCCACTTGCCAGAACAGCCATTGCAGCACATCCACCCGGCCGCGCGAGTCGCTCGGAATGAACTGTTCGGTCTTCTCCGCCAGGTAGAGAAGAATGGCACCCGACTCGAACACCGCGATCGGGGCGCCCCGCTCCAGCGGGGTGTGATCGACGATGGCGGGCATGCGATTGTTGGGAGAAATTGCGAGAAAATCCGCCTTGAATTGCTCTCCCTTGCCGATGTTGACCGGCATGATGGTGTAGGGAATCGACGTCTCCTCGAGAAACATCGTGATTTTGTGGCCATTGGGCGTTGGCCAGTAGTGCAGGTCTATCATCGATGGTCCTCCGCAGGCTCGGTGGCAACTTTGTGTTCGCGCAGTATGGCGATGCAGACGTCTTCTTCGCGCGGCCGCAGCCGCATTTGATCCAGCCGCGCCCGAGATCTCGCGTTCTTGGCCCATGGCATGAGCGGCAAGTCGAATTGCGCCGCGGCAGCGACACGCCATTCGAGCAAGCGCTTGCGCTCCATGATAGCGCGTGCCTCCCTGCTGTCACTCGGGAAAAGCCTGCGCTCGATGGCGAAGCCGGCCATTTGCGTGGCCACTGTGTCGCCCTTCTGCATGATTCTGGCCAGCTTGAGGCAGACTTCGCGGCGCTCCGGGGCTGCCGTCAGATCGCGGCAAACCTCGATCAGCGCCGTATAAGAGGGAATCGTGTCGGTCGCAGCGATGCCCGTGACCTCGGTGAAGCGCGCCCAATCCGAGGCCGCATAGTTGGCCGGCAGGGCATGGCGTTCCGCTTTCAGCACGTCGAACATGACCACGCTCAGACGATTGAAATACAAATCGAAGCGCGGTGCCTGCGCCATGTCGTCGAGCACTCGGGCGACTTCCACGCCGTCCTTGTCCTTTTGCGCCGTGGCCAGGATGGGCAGCCACGACGCGCCGTTGTCGGCATCGATCCAGCGCATCACGGTCGCGGCTTCCGGCATGCTGCATCCCGGCGTTTCGCTGCAAATCTGCAGATGCAGCCATGCGATCGCCGAGCTCTGCGGCGCCTGTTCACCCGCCTGCGTGATGAGTTCCAAGGCCGACTTTTGCGCATCGCCCGGGCCAGGTTTGACCCGCGCCCTGCCGTTGGTGCCGGCAAAGCGCAGGGCCGCCGCCGTTACCAGGCTGTTGGCATCGGTGCGGGCCGCCAGCACCTTCGCCGCCTGCGCTCGATAGATCTGATTCTGCCCGGGGGGCAGGGTGGTTGGTGCGCCGGCTTGGACTGCAGCAGCGGCGAGAAGCGTCAGCAGTGGGATCAGCCGCGATTGACGCGCGTTCATCGATCTTCAGGTAGACGCGCGATGGCCGCCGGCGGTGAGGCCCGCGGTGATCGCAAGGCGCATGGCATCTTCGACGGAAATATCCAGCGGCTGCAGGCGTTCGCGCGGTAGATACAAGGTGTAGCCGCCGAAAGCGTAGCTCATGGGGAAATACACGGTGACCCAGTCGCGGCCGCCGTGATCGAGCAATACGTTGGGCACATCCTCTCGGGTCACGAAGCCGATGGCATGCACATCGGCGAATCGCGCCAGGACGACACGCTGCAGATCGCGCTTCTCGCCGCTGCCCGAGGGCAGCAGGCTCAACACGTCGCGAAAACCGCCATAGAGGGTTTTGACGAAGGGGATGCGCCCTAAGAAGTCGTCCCAATACTTCAGCAGTATCTTGCCGGCGTAGGCGTTGACCAGACTGCCGACCATCAGCAGCAACAAGAAGCCGGTGACCAGTCCCAGTCCGGGCCAATAGTGTTCGGGGCTGACGATACCGAGCCCAATGAGGGCGCGGCGCAGCCAGCCTTCGACCGTGTTGACCAGCCACCAGATGACGTACACGGTCAACGCCAACGGCAGCACGGTCACCAAGCCGCTCATGGTCAGCGTTAGGATCTTGCGCATGGGTTTATCATCGCATGATCAGCCTGACATGGTAACCACGCCCAATGACGCAACCCTCCCGCATCGAAATCGCTCCCGCCACGCCGGCCGACGTACCCATGGTGCTGGATCTGATCACAGCGCTGGCCGAGTACGAAAAATTGCGGCACGAGGTCGTCGCCACGGAAGCATCATTGCAGCAAGCTCTGTTTGGACCCAAGCCCGGCGCCGAAGCCGTCATCGCCCGGGTCGATGGAACGGCGGCGGGCTTCGCATTGTTCTTCCACAACTTCTCCACCTTCATGGGCAAACGGGGCCTGTATCTCGAGGATCTGTTCGTGCTGCCGGATTTTCGCGGCCGTTCCATCGGCAAGGCGCTGCTGCAATACTTGGCGCAGCTCGCGCTGCGACGCGACTGTGCGCGCTTCGAATGGGCGGTGCTCGATTGGAACCGGCCGGCGCTCGATTTCTATCAATCGCTGGGCGCCGAGGCGAAGTCAGACTGGATCATCCACCGTGTGTCCGGACCCGCGTTGCAGCGCCTGGCGTCCGGCAAGTCATGATTGGCGCGGCAGCAGAAAGCGCAGTCCATGGTAGTTGAGAATCACGCCGTCGCGACGGATGTGCTCGACGGTCGGACCCTCTTGCAGCGTCGTGCCTTCATGGTACTTGCGCATGTTGATGAATACGAATCTCTCCGAAGGCAGATTGCCATATACATGCACATCCAAATGCAGCTCCGGCAGCGTCTGTGATCCGGACAAATTGAGCTCATTGATGGTGGGCAGCACTTCATCGCTGTCTGCCTTGGCATCCTCATCGGTGAGCACCGGATCCGCGCGGCGTGCGCTGCGCAGCGGCGGCGTCCTGAGCTCATCGATCAGGCGCGGAACCACCGCGGGCCGCGGAGGCGTCGGCGGTGCCGCGTTGTCGGTCTGCTGGGCCGTCGTCGCAGCCGGCGCCACCGGGATTTCCGGCGCATACACCGGATTGGCGGGATTCGGGTCCATCGGGCTGAAGTGATCGGCGGCCGCCGCAAGGCCCGCATCGCTCGCGGGCGGGAGCTGCGTCGACGCGGGTGTGGCCGCTGCCGCGTTACGCGCTGCCGCGT
>CAZZWM010000176.1:0-5931 GCA_964657945.1 uncultured Steroidobacteraceae bacterium | reverse complement strand
TTAAATTTGGCGCTGCCTGCGGTGTTCGATGCGGATCGGGTTACCTCCTGACCCTAATTTTGTAAACCCCAGGGGCTATTGCTTGCTGGCAACATTGTGCAAGTCCGCCTCGAGCGGAAAGCCTTAAGTGCCGCAGTGGGCCCCACCTGTTGCTCAGGTCGGGAGCAACGGTCCAAAACGGCATATGCGGGTGGCGCCATCCCCCTTCTCGTACAGTGGCTTCCGTGAAAGCTGCGCTCCGTAAGCAACTGCGCGCCGCGCGCCGCGCCTTGGACGCCGCGACGCACCGGCTGCATTCGGCACGCGCCGTTCGCGGGGTGACCCGCCTTGCAGCCTTTGCCGCAGGCAAACGCATCGCGGTGTATCTGCCTTTCGACCGGGAGACCGATACCGTCGCATTGATCGCCGCCGCGCGCCGGCGTGGACTGCGCATCTACGTCCCCGTCATCGTCGACAAGCGTCATGCGCGAATCGGCTTCTACCCGTTGGGCACAACAACGCGGCCCGGAACCTTCGGCATTGCCGTGCCGCGCCGTCGAGGCGTGCCGGTCGGCGCACGCTGGCTCGATCTCATCGTCGTGCCACTGGTCGGCATCGACGGTCGAGGACGGCGGCTCGGCATGGGTGGCGGCTACTACGACAGGGCACTGCAGTTTCGACGCCTGCGCCGCGTATGGCCGGGGCCCCACTTGGTCGGGCTCTCCTTCGAGTGTCAGCGCACCGACGCGAGCTTCGCCGAGCATTGGGATGTACGATTGAATTCCCTGGCAACCGAAACGGGAGTGCGACGCTTCTCATGAACCACTGGCTGTTCAAATCCGAACCGGATACTTTTGGCGTCGACGCGCTGTCCAAGGCGCCCAAGCAGTCTTCCGCGTGGGACGGCGTGCGCAATTACCAGGCGCGCAACATGCTGCGCGACTCCATAAAAAAGGGTGATTTGGCGTTCTTTTATCATTCCAGCTGCGACGTGCCGGGCATCGCCGGCATCGTCAGCATCACGCGCGGCGGTTATCCGGATGTCACCGCCTTCGACCCCAAGCACCATCATTACGATGCAGACTCCAAGCGGGACTCGCCTCGCTGGTACGTGGTGGATGTGAAGCTGGTGCGCAAATTGAAACGGGTCATCACGCTCGATGAGTTGCGCTCGCATGCCGGCAGTTCGCTCAAGGATTTCGTTTTGCTCCGCCGAGGGAATCGTCTGTCCGTCATGCCGGTGTCGAACAAGGATTGGGATTTCATTCTCACACTTGAGTGAACTCGCTCACATCGCTACCACATTGGCGCTCATTAAAAGCGGTCGCGCTTGTAAATTAATTATTCGTGTATATACTCGGACCCCGGACTAACCCGATAACGGAGTTTCTATCATGGCAGCGAAAGCAAAGAAGGCGAAGAAGAAGGTAGCGAAGAAAAAGGCCGCTAAGAAAAAGTAAGCCTTGGAAAGTAATCAACTGTGCCCGCGTAAGCGGGCACAGTTGTTTTTGAGGGTAGGAAATTTCCTTGTCTCCCGCCGAAAAAAAACGCCGCGCCGCTGAAGCCGCTCTCGCTTACATCGGGGACGGCATGGTTTTAGGCATAGGCACCGGCTCCACCGTGCAGCAGCTCATCGAAGCGCTGAAAGACCGTAAAATACAGCTCGCGGGCGCCGTCTCGAGCTCCCGTCAAACCTCCGCGCTGTTGAAAACCGCCGGCATTCCCGAACTCGATTTGAACGACGCCGGCGACCTGGGCTTGTACATCGACGGCGCCGACGAAGCGACCGCCGATGGCGCTTTGATCAAGGGCGGCGGCGCGGCGCTGACCCGCGAGAAGGTGGTGGCCGCCGCCTCCAGCCGCTTCGTCTGCATCGTCGATGACTCGAAGATGGTATCCGTGCTCGGCACCTTCCCGCTGCCCGTCGAGGTCATACCGATGGCCCGATCCTACGTCGCGCGACAACTGGTGAAGCTGGGTGGCCAGCCGGTTTGGCGCGATGGGGTGACCACGGATAACGGCAATGTCATCCTGGATGTCCATAAGCTGCGCCTGACCGACCCCAACGGGTTCGAATCGACGGTGAATCAGATTGCCGGTGTGGTCACTGTCGGTCTGTTCGCCCGGCGGCGCGCCGACGTCATCCTCGTGGCCGGCGATGCCGGCATCGAGACCCTGAAGCTCTAGATTTCCAGGCGCGTGCCGATCTCGATGACCCGGCTCGGCGGCAATCCATAGTAATCCGCTATCACCTGTGCGCCCCGCGCCAAGCGCATGAAGGCCGCGCGGCGCAGCGGCGACAGGTCCGAACGACGGCCTGCGAGCAGCTCTTCGCGGCTCAGGAAATACGTGGTTTGTTCGGGCTCATAGGCCACACCGAGCGCTTCGGCGTCGCGCAAAATCGCGGTGATATCGGGCTTTTCCATGAATCCGACCTGCGCCACCAAGCGCACGATGCCTTCGCACACCGGTGTGACGCTGAGTCGCTTTGCGGCAGGTATGCGCGGTTGCTCGCGCGTGACCACCGTGAGCAGCACGACGTGCTCGTGCATCACGCGGTTGAATTTGATGTTGTTCAGTAGTGCGCGCGGAATGCCCGATGCCTTGGGATCCAGAAATATGGCGGTCCCCGCCACGCGCACCGGCGGATCGCGCTTCAAGTCCTCGAGGAAGTCCCGCACCGGCTTTTGTTCGCGCAACAGCCGCGCCATGACGGAGGCGCGACCGCTTTGCCAGGTCTGCATCAACCAGAAGATCAGCAGGCCCGAAGTCAGGGGCAGCCAGCCGCCATCCTCGAGCTTGGTCAAGTTGGCCAGCAGGAATGCGATATCGATGATGAAAAGCAGCGACAGCCCGGTACGCAAGGCCCTGCTCTCCTTGCCGGTCCGCGACTTGATCAAGCTGAGTGTGAGCGGCGTCACAATGGTCATGGCGCCGGACACCGCCAAGCCGTAGGCGCCCGCCAACGCCGCCGAGCTGCCGAAACCGACCACGAGTGCCAATGCCGCCGCCATCATCAGCCAGTTCATGGTGGGCACGTAAATCTGGCCGGCATGTTCCGCCGACGAGTGCTCCACACGCAGCCGCGGCAACAGGCCGAGGCTGACGGCCTGCGTGGTTACGGAAAACACGCCGGAGATGACGGCCTGGGAAGCGATGACCGATGCCACGGTTGCAATCGCGACCAGCGGCAACACCGACCACTCCGGCGCCATCAGATAAAACGGATTGCTGATGGCCGCGGGATTCTCGATCAGCATCGCGCCCTGGCCGAAGTAGTTGAGCAGCAGGCCGGGCATGACGATCAGGATCCAGCCCCAACGAATCGGTGCCTTGCCGAAGTGGCCCATGTCGGCGTACAGCGCTTCTCCGCCCGTGACGGTCAGAAAAACACCGGCCAGAATCGCCAAAGCGCTGACTTGATGTTCGGTGAGCATGCGCAGAGCGAACCAGGGATTGATCGCCGCCAACACGCCGGGTTCGCGCACGATCCAGCTCACGCCCATCACCGCGAGAAGGATAAACCAGCCGAGCATCAGCGGCCCGAACACCTTGCTCACCGATCCGGTGCCATGCCGCTGGATCATGAAGAAGCCGATCAACACGCCGATCGAAATGGGCACCGTGGGAATGTGCGCGGCCGGCGCCGCAACCTGCAGACCTTCCACGGCGCTGAGCACGGTGATGGTGGGCGTGATGGCGCCGTCGGCAAAGAACAGCGACGCACCCAGGATCCCAAGCATGCCGTACCACTTGCGGCGCGGACTTTGCCGTTCGGTGTTCACCACCAAAGCGGTCAGCGCAAGAACCCCGCCTTCGCCCTTGTTGTCGGCGTTGAGCACGACCATCACGTACTTGACCAGGATGACCAGCAGCAACGACCAGAAGATCAGCGACAGCAGACCGAAGATGTGTTCCGGCGTAACCGCGATATTCGGACCGCTGAAGCACGCCGACACCGCGTATAGAGGACTGGTGCCGATGTCGCCGAACACCACACCGAGCGCCGCGATCGCCAGCGGCGCTACGCGTTTACTCGATTTGTGGTCGCCCGACATGTGGCTTTGAGTCTGCGGTTGGGAGAGAAGGGCCCACCTTTAGGCGGGCCCAAATTGGCTGGGGGACTAGGATTCGAACCTAGGTAAACGGTGTCAGAGACCGTTGTCCTACCACTAGACGATCCCCCAAAACCGTTTTGCCTCTCGTACTTAACGCTTGGAGAACTGGGTACCGCGGCGGGCCTTGCGGCGACCCACCTTCTTGCGTTCCACTTCGCGGGCATCGCGGGTCACGAAACCCGCCTTGCGCAGGGGCGAACGCAACGTTTCGTCGTAAGCCATCAGAGCGCGGGTGATGCCATGGCGGATGGCGCCGGCCTGGCCGGTGATCCCGCCGCCCTCGACGTGGGCTTCGACATCGAACTTGCCGTCCAACTGAACGGCGCCGAACGGCTGCTGCACGATCATGCGGCCCGTTTCACGCCCGAAAAATTCCTCCAGCGTCCGTCCGTTGATGGAGACTTTCCCCGAGCCGGTGCGCAGGTAGACCCGCGCGCTGGAGGTTTTGCGACGGCCGGTGCCGTAGTAGGAACTATTGGCGGTGTTTGCCATTGATGGACCTGCGAACTCTTAAATTTCCAGCGCTTTAGGCTGCTGTGCTTGATGAGGATGATCTTTGCCGCCGAAAACGTGCAGCTTCTTATACATGCGTCGGCCCAGCGGGCCCTTCGGCAGCATGCCCTTTACCGCGAATTCGATCGCGCGCTCCGGGTGTTCGTCCAGCAACTTGCCGAGGGAAATGGTCTTCAAGTTGCCGACATAGCCGGTGTGCTGGTGGTAGAACTTGTCGGTCAGCTTCGCGCCCGTCACCTTCACGGTGGCCGCGTTGATCACCACGATGTGATCGCCAAGATCCTGATGCGGAGCATAGTTCGGCTTGTGCTTGCCCTTCAAGCGATGCGCGATCTCCGAGGCCAGGCGGCCCAGCGTCTTGCCCGCCGCGTCGACCACATACCAGTCGCCGCGTGTCTCTTCAGGCTTGGAAAATACGGTGTACATGAAAATACTCAAATTATTCGGGTCGGAAACGAGGCGCGAAAGTGTACAGAACAGCGCGGGCAGATGCCAGTCCCGCCCCCGTGGCGGCCCGCTATTATATAATGTGTGCATGGAGAGCCGCGATTTAGGCCTCGCCGACCGTGTATTTGGCGAAATAGATAAGCTAATCAAAGTGTTAACCGTTCCGGCAAGGGCGGCCAGGACGCTGCCTGAAGCCGCCGCGCCGGAATCACTCCTTCCCGAAGAGCGCATCACCTCAGCCCGTCTGATGCGGGTCAATCATGCCGGCGAGGTCGCGGCACAGGGTTTGTACCAGGGCCAGGCGCTGACGGCCCGCGATCCGGCCGTCAAATTGGCGATGAATCAGGCAGCCAGGGAAGAAACCGACCATTTGGCTTGGTGCGAGCAGCGTTTGACCGAGTTACGAGCCCGGCCCAGTGTACTGAATCCGCTGTGGTACCTGGGTTCGTATGCCATCGGGGCCCTGGCCGGGGCCCTGGGCGATCGCACCAGCCTGGGGTTCATCGCTGAAACCGAGCGTCAGGTGGAATCCCACCTGCGTGATCATTTGGGGCGCCTGAGCCCCAAGGATTTGCGCAGCCGCGCCATCCTCGAACAGATGACGCATGACGAGAAGCAACATGGCGAGCAGGCCGCATCCATGGGCGGTGAAGCGCTGCCGGTTGCCGTGACCTTGGCGATGCGCGCCACCTCGCGGCTGATGACGCGGGGCTCGTATTGGATCTAGTCCAAGCGCCCGTGCATCTCTTTAGTGCTTGCGATTCCGGTACTTATGTAATAAAAGAAGCGCCTACAGGCATTTCACAGACGAAGAACCACGGGAGTGAACATGGAAGAAGGGGCAAAAGCCTTAAGCGATATCCCAGCGATCAAT
>CAZZWM010000175.1:0-6206 GCA_964657945.1 uncultured Steroidobacteraceae bacterium | reverse complement strand
CACTGCGTTGCGCAACCGCCGCCGCTGGGTCGCGTCATCCATGACGCTCCATCGAACTTGCCATTTCGGCCAATCGACAATCGCGTTCACAAGCGCGCCACTTCTTGCTTGCGCACATCCTTGTCCATGGTGCGCGAGGCCATGAACAGCACAAAGGCGGCGGCCAGTGCGAGGATGGGAATGACGTACATGGCATTGTGCAGACCGGCCGCCTTGAAGGTCTCGGTCATGGCGGATGCGCCCGCATCGGTCATGGCCTTGCGCGCGAAGTAGTCGCTCAACGCACCGGTGCCCACCGGTCCCAGGCTCGCGCCCAAGATGTACATGAAGCAAAAGTAGATCGCGACCGCCATACCGCGCAGGCGCGGTTCGATCACATCCTGGATGGCCGTGTAGACCGTGGCGTAATAGACGTACATGGTGATGGTGCCCAGGGCCATGAACACGATGTATGCCGCGATCGAGCCCTTCGGCTGGTTGATGGCCATGAAAATGCAGGGCGCGGCGATAGCCATGGCCGAGGCGGACGTGATCAGGCGGCCGTTGCGCCGCTTGGCGCTGATTTTGTCGGCCAGCCAGCCGCCGACGATCAGGCCGATCGCGCCGACGGCGCCCACCGAAATCGACGAGGCATAGCTCGCGTTCAGCAGGCTCATTTCGTGAAAGCGCTGCAGGAACGGCGAGTTGAAGGAATTGAGGGCATACATGTTGAAGTTATGGAAAATGCCCGACAGGATGATCCACCACATCGTCGGAAGCCCCAGCACGGTCGCGAACGGCGACTTCGCGGCGTTCTTGGCCGTGGTGACGATGCGGCCGGAGTCGAGACTGCCGCGCACCGGCTCGGATATGCGCAGCGCCATCACCGCCAGGATGATGCCGGGTATGCAGGCAAACCAGAACGCAGCGCGCCAGCCCCATTGGGTGGCAATGGCCCCCGCGCTGATATAGGCGAGGAACACGCCCGCGGGCAGGCCGAGCATAAACACCCCCATGGCCTTGGAGCGTTGGTGCGGCGGAAAGAAATCGCCGATCAGCGACTGGCCTGCCGGAGCGCAGGTGGCTTCGCCAATGCCGACGCCCAGCCGCGCAATGAACAGCTGCGCATAGTTTTGCGCCACGCCGGTTGCGGCGGTCAGCAGGCTCCAGAAGGCGGTGCCCACGGCGATCAGCTTGTTGCGGCTCCAGCGATCGCTGAGCGCGCCCAGCGGCAGACCGACGAAGGCGTAAATGATGGTGAAGATGGTGCCGAGAAATCCCAGCGCGGTGTCGCTCAAGTGGAACTCGTGGCGCACCGGCTCACCCAGGGCGCCGAGCAGCTGGCGGTCGAAAAAGTTCAGCAGATTGATGGCGAACAGCAGGAACAGGGCGTATTTCGCGCCGCTGACCGGCTTGGCCATCGTACCGGTGACGGGGTTGGCGGCAACTCCCCTCTCGAGCGATTGCGGACTCACGGACATCGTTCCACCCCTTGATCCAGCCCCGCCTTAGTGTGCCGCACATCGGGAAGCGTCGCCCAAGATTTGCAAAAAAACGGCGGGCTTTTCAGGGCCCGCCTTTTGTACCGGCAATGTCCTTCGGACTTACTTGAATTTCACCCGCGCGGTCAAACCGAATGTGCGCGGCGCGCCCAGGTAGGAGGTGATGGTATTGAATTGGAACGGTGAATCGAAGGCGACGGCATAGTAGTACTTGTCGGCCAGATTCGCGCCCCAGGCCTCGATCGCCCAGCTTTCGTCGAGAGCGCCGAATCCGAGGCGCGCGTTCAGCAAACCGAAGCCGGATTGGATTTTTCGTGGATCCAAATCCGAGCCGGTGTTGTATGACGAGTTGTATTTCTCCTCGACACTGGTATGGATTCCCAGCGTGCTCGACAGCGGCAACACGTAAGACCCCGACAATGCGCCCGACCACAGCGGCGCGAATGACAGGCGGTTGTTGTCGCGGCTGGTGCAACCTGATTCATTCAACGGGCTGCCGCAGAACAGGGATGCCGAATCCCCGAAGTTGGTGATGTTGGTCAAATCCTGAGTGACCCCGCCGGCGAAGGTCAGACCTTGAATCGGTGACGCCCACGCGAAATCGACGTCGACGCCCTTGGAAATGACCCGGTCCAGCGAGCTGACTACGAACTGAATGCCGGTGAAGGTGTTCAGTTGGAAGTCGTGATAGCGCTGGAAGAAAGCAGCCGCATTCAAGCGCAGCGTTCGGTCGAACAGCGTGGTCTTGACGCCAACCTCGCCGGAGACGACGGTTTCGCGCGGAAACGCGGTCTCCAAGTTCGGGGTCAGCGCGAAAGGATCGGTGGGCGTCGCCGCCCCCGTGACGCGTGCCAGATTGAATCCGCCGGCCTTGTAGCCATTCGCCGCGGAGGCGTAAACCATCGCCTCCTCGTTGAAGCGGTATGCCAGTTTGACGGTGCCGGACAGGTTGCCTTCGGTGTTGGATTGATCGAAACCCGGGGACTCATTGAAGAACGGGTTCAGGCCGGTGTAGCAGCCGTTCAAAACCTCGAGTGCAGTGCCACTACCTGTGGTTGTGGTCAAAACCGTTCCTGGCGCCGTTGGCGTGCCGAGATTCGCCAGCAGAGCCCCGCAACCGGGACCACCGCCGGTGCCGTTGTACGAGGCCGTCGCGGTTTTCTTCTCCTCCGTGCCGCGCAGACCCACCGTCAGGTCCAAGCCCTGCATGATGTGATAAGTCTCGTTGGTGAACAGCGCGAAGCTGCGCGAGCTCTGATGGTAGTAGTCGTCTTCGCCGGTACCGGCATAGGTTGCCCCCGGGGGCAGTCCGGTTTGCTCGGAGACCAGGAAGGGATTTGGCGCCGGCGCACCCGAGCCCAAGCTGCCCAACGAACTGATGTAGTACTCGAATTGGTCACCGGTGAGTGCCAGGGTCCGGGTGCTCAACAGCTCATTGCTGAAGAAAAATCCGCCCAACCAGTCGAGCTGTCCGGATTTTCCGGCCAGGCGCAGCTCCTCACTGAATTGCTTGAAGTCGGTGGAATTCGCATTGCCGTTGTCCGGAAAATCGATCAGATCGATGCCGGTGTAATCCACATCGTTGCCGCCCGCTATGGTGTTGTCGCGCCACGCGGAGATCGAGGTCAGCTTGCCGAACCCGAGATTCCAATTGACCTCGGCGGAAAGCCCCATGTCCCGTACATGTTGCGTGATGATTTGATTGTCGTATGCCAGATAGCTGTTGGGCAGCCGTGACGAGTTGCCGAACGTGATCAGCGGGGAGTCGCCGAGCGCGCCGGCGCGTCCGCCGAGAGCCGGGATGCCGGCAAGAATGTTCGCCACGCCCTGGAAGGGGCCCGGATACTGCACGACGGCGCTACAGCAGGATTCATTGCGCCGCGCGAAATCGGCGATGAGCAGGACGTCGAGATCGTCCGACGGGGTGATCAACAGCTGACCGCGCATATTGTAAGACTTGCGGTCATTGGTGTTGTTCTGGGTGTTGGGGCCGACGCCGTCGTTGACCTGCAGGAAGCCGCTGTTCTGTTCGTATCCCACGAACAAACGGCCCGCCATGATGGAATTCAGCGGTCCGGTCACGGAGGTGCGGAATTCTCGATCGTTGAAGTTTCCACCGGTTACTTCGGCCGTCGCGCCGAATGTACTCGACGGACGCTTGGTGGTGATGTTGATCACGCCGGCATCGTTGTTCTTGCCGAACAATTCGCCCTGGGGTCCATACAGCACTTCAACCTGCTCGAGCTCTCCGAGATCGCCGAAGGCCACGCCGTTGCGGGGACGATAGACCCCGTCGATGTTCACGCCGACGGACGATTCCAAGCCGGGGTTGTCGCCGACCGTGCCGATGCCGCGGATGCGGGCGGTCGTGATGGACTCGTTGCCCTCGGAGGTGACGGTCAATCCCGGCGTCAAGATCGCCAGACTCCTGATGTTGGTGATGCCGGCCTGTTGCAGTTGTTCGGCATTGATGGCGACCACTGAGATCGGGACATCTTGCAGATTCTCGGAGCGCTTCTGCGCCGTCACGATGATCTCTTCCAGTGCGGGAGCCGTCGAAGCATCTACCGCCCATGAGGAGGCGCCGGTCACTGCGCCCGTGAGCGCGAGTGCGATGGAGACCGCGCGCGCGATCTTCTCATGGATCGAAGTCGAATCGCGCAAGCTGCTTGCGCCGCCGTGCCTCGCCTGCGTGTAGGCGATTCCGTGCGTCAGAGTCATTGAATTCTCCTCATGGGTTTTCTGATCCGCGGCATTCGGCACCGCGACTGTTAATTATTCGCTTCCGCCCTACCTGCCAGCCAAAGGCCGATGTCGCAGAAGGTCCACGCCCCGTGGACGCACTCAAGTTCGGTGCGTATGTTGAGCGTACGGAAAGCCCGTGGCAAGCGCCTTAACCGGGGGCGTCAATTCCCCGACGTCGCGCAACAGCCGCGGTTTCGCCTAGCGGAAATGGCGGTTTTATGCGTTGCGTAAATACTACATAATGAGGAATCCAGATCGCTGGCTGCCCGAGGAGAGGAAGGGTCCGGGCGAGCTTCCGTCACGGCGTTCTGCGGTGATCGGCCTGCTCGTCATCGTCTTGCTGCTGATCGGCGCCTTTGTGCTGACGCACATTTTGGGGAGCATGACCCGGCTCCAAGACTGCGCGCTGTCGGGGCGCTCGAACTGCGAAATCAGCACCCAGGATAGAGCGCACTGAGTTGGCGCATCACACCGTTGGTCCAGCCGAATCCATCTTGCAGCGGATATTCACCGCCGCCGCCGCGCTTCCCGGTGTCGACGACATCATATTTTTCGACCAGTTTGCCGGTCCTCTGGAATAGCTCTTCGACGGTGGCCATCCACCGACAGGCGATGGTTTCGGCCAGCGCCGGTTGATGCGTGCGGCGCAGCCCTGCGATCGCAATCCACTGCAGCGGAGCCCAGCCATTCGGGGCATCCCATTGCTGACCCGTGTTGAGGGTGGTCGTGACCAAGCCTCCCGGCTTCAACAAATCACGGCGGAGGGCTGCAGCGACTGAGCCGGCCTGATGGCCGGACGCGGCGCCTACGAACAGGGGATAGGCTACCGCCGCGGAGACTCGACCGGTACGTGCACCTTGCGTCCATCGGTAGTCCTGATAGTTGCCTGCCGAGGGATCCCATAGATACCGATCCATCGCCCCATGGCGCGCCGCGATTCGCCGCTTGAAATCGACTGCACAGGCCGCATCGCGATTGCGCGCGCACCCCTCTCGAATGGCGGTTTCCAAACCGAACAGCAGGCTGTTGAGATCGATGGGCACGATCTCCGTGGTATCGATCGAGGCCATCGAGTGCGCATCGGCAAGCCAGCGCGAACTGAAATCCCAGCCGCTTTCGGCAGCCGCGCGGATATTGCGGTAAAGGGATTGCGGCTCGCGTTTGCTGGATGTCTGCAATTCAGTGTCTTGCGCATAGGACTCATCGCGCGGACGATCTTTGTCATCCCAGTAGCGATTCAGCAGCGATCCGTCGGCAAGCCTTACGACCCTTCGGTGGGCGCTTGCGCGTTTCAGTCCCGACTCTCCTTCCATCCAGTACGCGTATTCCCGGCGCAGCTGGGGCAGATAATGGGCGAAGGCCGCGGCAGGATCTCGGGGATTCGTCAACGCCACCATGGCGAAGAAGAATGGCGGCTGTGAGCGGCTCAAATAATAGCTTCTCGTGCCATTGGGCACGTGTCCGAATCGATCGATGAGGCTGGCAAAGTTCTCGGTCATGTCCGCGACCAGGTCGGCGCGCCCGCTCTGCGCCAAGCCCAACATCGTGAAATAGGAATCCCAGTAATACATTTCGCGAAAGCGTCCGCCCGGCACCACATAAGGTTTTGGCAGGGTCAACAGCGAAGAGAAAGGCGGTGCCGCCGTCGTGGTGCGCGTAAGCACATTCCACAGGCCATCGATGTGCTCGGTGAGCGTCTGAACCTGCGGAACGGCAGCGGGAGGCCCAATATCGGTCGGCAGGAGGAAATGTTCGAGAACGAACGCCTGCAATGCCGCGTCGTTTTGCGGCTGTCGTTCCCGGTACAGCCGCATGATTGCGGCCGGATCTTCGCGGGGCACGGCATCGGCGAACAGCTTGCCATCCGGGAATATCCGCCTGGTCTGAACCGCTCCGAACAGATCCGCATACAGATCCTGCGGCGATCGAGTGTCGCCGCCGTCCTGCGATATCGCCGCACTCAGCGGCAACAGCAGCGAG
>CAZZWM010000174.1:5854-6300 GCA_964657945.1 uncultured Steroidobacteraceae bacterium | reverse complement strand
GGT
This sequence comes from uncultured Steroidobacteraceae bacterium, assembly GCA_964657945.1. Classification (GTDB taxonomy): domain Bacteria; phylum Pseudomonadota; class Gammaproteobacteria; order Steroidobacterales; family Steroidobacteraceae; genus Bog-1198. The sequence continues at coordinate 6,297 of CAZZWM010000174.1, read as the reverse complement.
TCAGGCGGATTGGATCAGGCTGGTTCAGGCTTTCGGCTCGTAGATCGAGTACCACTTCTTGCAGGGCTCGATCACTTCCCAGATGCCCTCGAATCCCGGCGGAACCACGAATGCGTCGCCGGCTTTGAACTCGCTTTTTTCCCCGGCGATGGACTCGATGCGCACCCGGCCCTCGATGATCACGCAGAATTCGGTTTCGGTGTAGCGCACCCGCCATTTGCCGGCGGTACTGGTCCAGATGCCGCAAAAGAACACCTGTTGAGCGTCCGCATATTGATTCGACACGCGGGTGCGCGGAATGCCGGCCAGAATGTTTTCGGGCGCGGGGTTCGCCGACTCACCGGTCTGGTAGCGATCAATTGCGACGATCCTTGGGTGAGCGGTCATTGCGCTATCGTAGGCTGGGGGCGCGCGCAGAAACAAGTGCGGCCCGGAGCATCTGC
>CAZZWM010000174.1:0-5844 GCA_964657945.1 uncultured Steroidobacteraceae bacterium | reverse complement strand
GGGCCGCAAGCCACAACGCGTTGCAGCTACTTGCAGCAGGGACTCTCCTCGTTCTGAGCCACCGTGCCGCCGCCATCGATCTGCAGGGTGAGTCTCACGCGCCGTTCCAACGCGTAGCCATCGCTGTCGGCCGCCACGCTCATGGTCTTGCCATAGGCGTTGACCTCCAGCACGTTCTCATCCAGGCCCGCCGCCATCAACAAGTCGCGCACCGCATTGGCGCGATCCTGCGAAAGCTTCATATTGTCTTCAGCCGTGCCGCGCGGATCGGCATAGCCATCGATTCGAATCTTGAGCGACGGAGACTTCGACACCGCCTGCGCCAACACCTGCACCTGGTGTGCGATCTGCGGTGAAATCTCCGCGCTGCCGGTACGAAACAACACGTCGCCCTCCAGCCCATCCAATACCTGAGAGGCATCCGCTTTCGCCGACTGAACCTCCTCGATCTGCTTGGAGAGATCGCCAAGCTTTGCCGACAGGGTTTGATTGGTTCGCTGCAACTGCGACTTCTCATCCAGCAGCGCGACCTTTTCGGTTTGCAGGGCCGCATTATCCGTCTGGACCAACGCCAATTGCGCTTCGGCCTTCTTCGCCTCGCTGGCGCGGTGCACCCGATTGCCCAGCCAGGTGCCCAAACCAGCCCCAACCACGGCGCCGATCGGGCCGCCGGCAAAGGCACCGATGACGGCTCCCGTCACGAATCCGGCCGGCTCCTGTGGATTACCTTGCCGCGGCTCACCGGCGAGCGCCGCCGCACTCATTCCCATCAAACCCAATGTCAACATCACCCTGGAATATTTCGCGCTCATGACAACACCTCGCTGATCGACCGTCGAGGCGACGACCGCCGCCCCGTGCAAGACATTACGGAACCCGAATGGGGCCTCGCTCTGCGGGCGTTGTGGCAAAAGGTGGCGAAGCGCCGATGAATCGCGACGCCGCTGACGAAAAGAGCGTGAAGGCCCTAGGTTTTCAGCGAGAAGGGCGTGAAGTTCGTGCCGATGTCGTAGTAATCCTCCTGCTCGGCTCGCTTCAAGAACGCCACCACGCGATAGGTCAGCGGCGCGGCGACGATTTCCCAGCCGCTTTTCAGCGTGTATTGCGTGAACATGATGGCCAGCAGGTGCGGCGTTTCCATGCGGCCGAAAAAAGCCACGAAATAGAAAATGCCCGAGTCCACCAGCTCGCCGCACAGCGTCGATCCGATGATGCGGGTCCACAGCCAGCGCCCCTGGGTCAAGATCTTCATCTTCGCCAGCACGTAACTGTTGACGAAGCTGCCGCAGGAAAAAGCCATGATGGACGCCACGATGATGCGCGGCGTGTTGCCGAAAATCGCCTCGACCGCGGGCTGATTGCCGCGCGAGGCAGCGGAGGCCGGCAGGTGCACCACGACGGCCGCCATCAATGAAGCGAACGCCAGTGCGGCAAAGCCCGCCCAGACGACGCGGCGATCGCGTCCGTAGCCGTACACCTCGGTGAGAATGTCCCCGAATATGTAAGAGATCGGGAAGAACAACACGCCGGCGAGGAAGGTGACGTCACCCACCAGCGGCATGTGAAGGGTGGTTTCCTTGGCCGGACCGATGAGATTGGAACACAGCAGCACGCACACATATGCCGCCATCACGAAGTCGTAGTAGCGATACTGCCGATTATGTTGAGCCGAGGTCATTGCGTCTGCAGTTTAGCCGTAAGCGTGCGCATTTGCAGGGGATATGTAATGCCGCTGTCGCGCGCGAAAATGCACTGTCGCAGATTGGCGAAGACGATCACAGCAGCGCGCGCAGCGCTACGGTACATATGCATCTTACATTTTCAGGCGAGTATCAATGGAGCAGGGCAAACCTTTGAGCGTGTCGCAAAGTCCGCTCATCGATTTCGACGCCGTCTGCCAAAAGCTGCGCTCGGCTCTCGAACCGGCCCGGGCTCACGCCGTGTCCCTGCATGATGAGAGCGGCGATGTGCTGTGGCTCAGCGAAGGCAGCATGGGTCCCGATGAGCACAATGCCGTACGCGAGGCGGCGGAAGCTTTTGCGGACGCCAACGCTGCTCCCGTGCTTTCCTTCGACCTGGGCGACATGCGCTCCGCCGTCTTGGTGCGCGCCATCAACCCGCGCCGCGTCATGGTGGGCATGGTCATGCTCATCATGGATACGCGCAATTTATCCAAGGGCGCGACGCGTCTGATGACTCCCAAATTGCAGAAGGCTTTGGTCGAATTCGCCGGCGTGCGACCCGATCGCGGATCGCCCCTGCCGAGTCCTTCCGCATCGGGACTGCATCTGGCAGCCGATCCGAATCCGCCGCGCCACGCGCCCGCCGCGCCAAAGTCCGCTCCCGCTGCCGCGAACGCTCCTGCTGCCGCGATCTCCCCACCCAAAACCGCGTCGGCCAGGCCGGCCGCGCCCCCGCAGAGCGAGGTGTCGCCGGAAATCGACCGGCTGCACGCCGCCCTGCGCAAGAGCCCCGTCGCATTGCACGTGCAACGTCTCATGCCGCTCACCAAGGGCAGCCAGACCAAGCGATACGAGGTGTTGCTGCGCTCTTCCGCGGACAACGCACCCAACGCCGCGCCGCAGGCCATGTTGAAGGCGGCGGTGGAAAATGGCCTGGGTTCGATGATCGACCGTCGCGTGATCTCGGAACTCATCGGGTGGTTGATGCGGCATCCGGATACCTGGCAGGCCAACGAGGTCATGTTCTCCGTCAACCTCACCAGCACCGCTCTGCACGATGAACATTTCATCAAGTTCATCGAGCTTTGTCTGCTGAAATCCGCGCTGCCGAAGGGAATCATCGCATTTGAAATCGATGCGCCCACCGCCCTGACGCTGGCCGAGAAGATCGCCGAGGTTGCCGCCGCGCTGCATCGCTTGGGCTGTCCCCTGATACTGGATGACTTCGCGTTGCGCACCGAGTGCTTCAATCTGCTGCGTCTGCCGGGCGTGCGCTACGTCAAGCTGTCCGCGGAGATCACCGCAAAAATGCGTATCGACAAGATCTCGCAGGCGGCGATCACCGGCGTGGTGCAGATGGCCCATGTCCTCGGCATGCACACGGTCGCCAAGCGCACCGAAACCGGCGCGGAACAAGAATGGCTGACGGCGCTGGGTGTCGATTTCGTGCAGTCGAACTCGCTATCGCCGCCCGTGTCGATCGACACATTGTGCAAGCCGGTGGCCGCCAAACCCTAGTGATGGGATGCCATGGCGCAACCCCCGCCGAGCGCCCTGACCAAGAACACCGCAGTGGCGAATTGCCGCCCTTGGACCTGCGCCGCCTGACTATACTGGTGCAGACCGCGTCGCCCCCTTGCAAATCACTGGAAACAAAGCACACTACTCAGGTCTGCAACGAGACACCGGAACCGGGCTAAGTGTTTTGTTAGTCCCATGAGGTTCGGTTCCGGTTCCCGTCACCAACCCCCGCCATGACATTCATCGCACTTATCATCGTCTGCGCGCTGTTGGGGCTTTTGTTCCTGATCGCCTCCGTGCGCCGCTTGGCATCCCGCCGTGTGATGGGGGGAATGGCGCACGGTGCCACCGGGCTCATCCTGTTCGCAATCGCGGCCCTGGCGCTGCTCATCGGCAGCAATCTGAGAACCTATCAGCGGCTGAGCTACGAGCAACCGGCCGGCGAACTGCAATTGTCCCGCAGCGGCGAGCGCCAATTCAATGCAGTACTGAGTTATCCGAGCGGAGAACGCGCCAATTTCGAGTTGCGCGGCGATGAATGGCAGGTCGATGCACGGGTGCTGAAATGGCGCGCCTTTGCCAATCTCGTCGGCTTCGACACAGCTTACCGCCTGGAACGCATCAGCGGCCGCTACAGCAAGATAGAGGATGAACGCAGCCAACCTCGCACCGTGTATGACTTGAACACGGCGGGCCGCATCGATCCGTGGGAACTGATCCACCGCTATCACTCGTGGGTTCCCTGGATGGACGCGCTGTACGGCAGCGCCACTTTCCTGCCGATGTCGGACGGCGCGCTCTATGAAATCAAGGTATCGCAGAGCGGGCTGGTGGCACGTCCGCTGAACCAGGCTGCGCGCGAGGCCGTCAGCGGTTGGCATTGATGGGCGGCCGCTCTCGCATTGCATTGGCGGCGGCCTTGGCGGCACTCCTGATCGTCGGCGGCCTCATCGATTATTTGAAAGTCAGAGAGGACACCATCGTTTTCGCCACCGCACGCAGTCATTCGGGCCTGGTGGCGCAGGTCCCGCCCGATTCACAACGCCTGGCGCTTCGCAGCGACGGCCTCGCCCTCACCGGCCTGGCATTTCGGGCATCGCCCGGCAACGATTCGGGCTATTGGATTCTGCATCTGCACGGCAATGGCGAGTCGGCCTTCTCGCCGCGGCAGATACGGCATTGTGAAGCGTTGCGCGCGATCGGTTTCAACGTGCTGGGTCTGGATTACCGCGGCTACGGTGAAAGTCCGGGCAAGGCGTCCGAGTCGGGGCTGGACGATGATGCGGAAGCCGGCTACCAAACACTGCTGGCGCAGGGCGTGCCGGAGGATCACATCATTCTCTGGGGTCATTCGTTGGGATCGGCCCCGGCGGTGTTGCTGGCGACCCGGCACAAGGCCGCCGCGCTGGTGTTGTTCAGCGCCTTCACCTCCATGCCCGACGCGGTGGCGCTGCGCTATTCCATGAAACCTCTGTGGAAGGCGATCGGCGTGCAATTCGACTCCCTGTCCATCATTGGCCAGGTCCACATGCCGGTGATCGTTGCCGCCAGTCGAGCCGATGCGGTCATTCCCTACGCACAGGCGCAGACGCTGTTTGCCGCAGCCGGCGAGCCGAAAATATTGATGAGCCTGGATCCCAGTCCCGGAAGCGAACTGGGGGGGCACTCGGATGCACTCTACGAACATCTGGATGTCCTGAAAAGCAACTTGCGCTCGCTCGCGCCGGCGATGGAGAAAATATGAAACGCTTCACCCTGGGCGAAAAAATTCTCGCCGTCGTTTTGGCACTGCTGTTGATCGCAGGCGGAGTCGCCTGGTGGAAAACCGCCCCGCCGACCTTCAAGGCGCGCAAGAAAGCAGTCGCAGCCGTCACCAGCACGGATTTGGTGGACGAAACCAGCTACACCACCGCGGTGCGCCTGAACCTCGCGGCCCAAACCGAGGACGAGCAATCCTTGTCGCAGTCTGCGCTTCGCATCGCCGACCACGAGCTCGATCTGGCATTCACGGCAGCACTGCGCGATGTGGAAGCGCATCCCCCGGCTTTGAATTCCGATGCGGCCGTGATTCAAAGCCGCATCGCCAAGTCGCAGTCATTGCTCGATGCCGATCAGCAACGCGTGACGCAACTCACCGCAGCGTTGGGGCAAGCAAAGGCGGCGCAGAAGGATGCGATTCAAGATGATCTCGATCTCGCTCAGTCCCAGCTGGAGTTGGACAAGGACGAGTTGGACGAGGCCAACCAGGACTTGGTGGACGCGGGAGGCAATCCGCGGCAGCAGATAGAAACCATGGTTCAGGAACACAATGCGCAGACCAAGGCGCGTCCGCCCGCTCCCGCCGCCACCTCTGCCGCTGCCGCTGCGGGCATGCTGCAAAATGGCTCGTGGGGAAAATTCAAAGCCTGGCGGCTGATCAAACAGAAGCAGCAGGATTTGGACGACGCAAAATCTGCAGCCGATCAAAAGGCCCAGGCGCTGGCAGAACGGCGCAGCGCCTTGGCCAGCAGCCTGGATACCACCAAGGGAGGCATTTCGGCGCTGTCGCAGCACGTGAAGCAACCGTTGCCGGGCGCTGCCGCGCCTGGCAGCGGCGTCGCCGCAACGCCCGCAGTAACCGCAACGGCCGCCGTGCCCGCCG
>CAZZWM010000173.1:0-6350 GCA_964657945.1 uncultured Steroidobacteraceae bacterium | reverse complement strand
CCGAGCGGCGCGGTGGGTTGGTACCAATTCACGATCGAAGGGCCTCCAAGGCCCGAAGCATCAGAGCGCGGCGCAGGAGCCGAGCAATGGACTCCGATGCGTGTGCTCATTGCGGATTTCACTCCCGCGCCTTTTCAAATCAGCAATTCGCTGAATGGTCAGCTGTATGAGCCGGGTGATATTGCCGAGGTCTCGAGTCAAGCTACGATGCACGCAGGAGGCCCTTATGCAAGCGCCGACTCGCGGGTGACGGCCCGTCTTTTCCCTCAGGCGCTCGAGATCGAGAATCCCGCCGCAGCGGGATTCGAATTCGCGAGTCTCGAACCGGGCGGCAACTGCAGGTCCGAGCGGTGGCCCGATGTATCGACCATCGATCAAGCGGATGCGAACACGGGCGAGAAAGGCGAATTCACGTCCCGATTCACGCTTCCGGACACCGATATGTTGAGCGCTCGTCTCGAAGTCGAGACCGCCGTGCGCGATGAGCGCGGCAAGTACGTGGCGAGCCGCAGCTACGCCCAGTTCCGAGCGCGGGATCGCTTCGTGGGGCTGCGAAGCGAGGCTTGGACCTTCGAGGAAGGCAAGCCGGCGACCATACAATCGCTGGTGGTCGATAAGAACGGCAAGGTCGTGCAGGGCGTACCCGTCGTTTTATCGATCACCGGCGAGGTGACGCGCGCGGCCCGTGTCAAAGGCGCAGGCGATGCTTATCTGACGAGTTATCAGTCCGAGTGGGAAAATGACGGCAGTTGCGCCGCCTCGTCTGGTAAGGATCCGCAACCCTGCACGTTCACACCGAGCCATCCCGGGCTCTACAGCATCACGGCGACGGTCAAGGACACGAAGGGCCGCTCCCACACGACGGAGATGTGCCGCTGGGTCACGGGCAAAGGGCGTGTTCTCTGGGAGGAACCTGCGGACATGAGCTTGAGCGTAATACCGGAGAAGCCGACGTACAAAGTCGGCGATCACGCCCGCTATCTGGTGAAGAACCCGTTCCCCGGCGCCAAGGCTCTGATCACGGTTGAGCGCTTCGGCGTCATCGAGCACTGGGTACAGACCCTCAATGGCAATACCCCGGTCATCGACTTCAAGATCGAGCCCGATTTCGTACCGGGATACTATTTGTCGGTACTGGTGGTCTCCCCACGCGTCGCGCCGGCGCCCGGCGCCGCATCGCTCAATGACGACGGCATCGATCTTGGCCGCCCGACTTACCGAATCGGCTACCTCAAAGTACCCGTCACGGACCCCGTGAAGACCTTGGATGTGTCGATCAACAGCGATCGACCCTCCTACAAACCGCGCGACACCGTCAAGCTCCAATTGAGAGCCGTAGCGCACGTCGCCGAGCCGGATCGAGAGCCAGTGGAGTATGCCGTCGCGGTACTCGACGAAGCCGTCTTCGATTTGATCCTAGACGGTAAGAACTACTTCGATCCGTATCGCGGCATGTATCAGCTCGACAATCTGGATCTCGTCAATTACAGCTTGCTCACGCGCCTCATCGGGCTGCAGAAGTTCGAGAAAAAAGGCGCCAACTCTGGCGGGGACGGGGGTGCGGGCTTTGACATGCGCAGCGTCAGCAAGTATGTCGCCTACTGGAATCCCTCCGTCATCGCTGACAAGAACGGCGCAGCGAAGCTATCCTTCTCGCTACCCGATAATTTGACCGGCTGGCGGGTGTTTGCGATCGCAACCACACCCAGCGACCGACTGGGCCTCGGAGATTACAAATTCAAGAGCAGCAAGCTCACCGAAGTGCGCCCGGTGCTGCCCAACCAACTGACCGCGGGGGATCGCTTCACCGCCGGCTTCAGTATTCTGAACCGCTCCGACAAAACGCGCACCCTCGAAGTCGAGTTGGATGCGCATGGGCCGATCGTGCCCGGGAATGCCCAAATCCATCAATCCATTACCTTGGGCGCGTTCAAACGTGAGACCGTCTGGCTGCCGCTCGTCACCTCGGGGGATGGTGCCCTAAGTCTGACGGCACGGGCTTTCGATAAGCTCGACCGGGATTCGTTGACTCAGCAGCTGCCCGTTCACAAGAGGGTATCGCTCGATGTGGCTGCGAGTTACGGTACCACCAAGTCGCCCGGGATCGACGAGGCGGTGAAATTTCCCGTCGATATGATTCCTTCGGTCGGCGATATATCGGTCACTTTGACGCCGAGTGTGCTCGGAAATCTCGATGGCGCATGGCGCTACGTTCGCGACTATCCTTATTTGTGCTGGGAGCAGCGCCTCACCAAGGCGCTGATGGCTGCGAACTACGTTCAACTTCGCGGCTACCTGTCCGCCGACTTGGACTGGCCGGAGGCAAAGGGCCTGCCGCAAAAGATGCTCGACGACGCAGCCAGTTTCCAAGCACCGAACGGCGGAATGGGATTTTGGACGTCCGACGATGCGCGGGTAAGTCCGTACTTGTCTGCCGCGACCGCCCTCGCCTTCAACAAGCTGCGCGCGCAAGGCTACACAGTACCGGCGGAGGTGGACAAGCGCCTCAACGACTACCTGCGAACACTGTTGCGCTCGAACACGTCACCCAGCTTCTATAGTGAGGGCATGGTGTCGAGCGTACGGGCGGTCGCCCTGCAAGCCATGGCCGAACGCAGCCAAGTCTCGCTCGGCGATTTGCAGCGCTACGAGAAATACTTGCCGCAAATGGATCTATTCGGTCTCGCGGCATACCTCGACGCGGCCGTCCACGTCAAAGGCGCCGACTCCTTGGCACGCACCGTAGCCGGACAAATTCTGGCGCACGCCAATCAGAGCGGTGGGCAATTTCAATTCAGCGAAACCTGGGATGACGGCTACTATCGAATGCTCGGCACGCCCCTGCGCAGCAACTGCGCGATCTTGAGTGCCTTGTTGCAGTACGCCGAGACGGCGCAAGGCGCCAGTTTTGTGGGCGATGTGCCCTTCAAGCTCGTCCGAGCGATCACTCAAACCCGGGGCAACCGCGATCACTGGGAGAATACCCAGGAGAATGTTTTCTGCACTTCAGCCCTTGCGCAATACTCGGCGTTGTATGAGAAGGAGACGCCCGCTATGCGGGTGAGTGCTTCACTCGACGGCGCCCCCTTCGGCAATGCTCAATTCAAAACCCTCCGTGACGCGCCGGCGGTCATTCGAAGACCCAATGGCACGGCGGATGCCGGCCGCAACGCGGCGCTGCACATCGATCGCGAAGGCTCGGGCCGTCTTTACTACGCCACGCGCCTTACCTATTCGCTTAACAACCAAGCCGCGAAGGAAACCAACGGCGGCATCGAGGTGCACCGCGAATACAGCGTACAGCGCGCAGGGCAATGGCAATTGCTCGCCTCGCCGCTGGCGGTCAAGCGGGGCGAGTTGCTGCGCGTCGACTTGTACCTGTCCCTGGCGGCTCCGCGTCACTTCGTCGTGGTCGATGACCCGGTGCCGGGCGGCCTGGAACCCGTCAATCGAGACCTCGCGACGGCGTCCACCGTCGATGCCGATGAAACCGGGTTTCGGGCCTCGGGCGGCTCCTTCTGGTTCAAGTATTCTGACTGGAGCGAGTACGGAGTCGCGCTTTGGTCCTTTTATCACCGGGAACTGCTGCACGAGGCGGCGCGCTTCTACGCGGACTATTTGCCGGCGGGAAATTACCACTTGAGCTATGGAGCTCAAGCCATGGCGGATGGAGAATTTCTTGCCTCGCCCGCGAAGGCCGAGGAAATGTACGATCCGGACGTCTATGGCAAGAGCATGCCCGCGACCGTGTCGGTGCGTCCATGATTCCCCCGAGATGGCGCCGCGTCGTGGCAGGCGCCTGCGGCGCGGCAGCCCTTCTCGCCCTCGCAACACGCCTCTCGATGCGCGACTTCCCGCCTGATCTCGAGTCCCTTGACGGCACGGCCGTCAAGCCTCAGGTGCTCGCCCGCGACGGAACGCCGCTCAGCTATACGCTCACCAACGACTGGAACACGACAGATTTGGTGCCGCTGTCGCAGGTGCCATCGCTCCTCAAGACGGCGTTCATCGTCGCGGAGGATCAGCACTTCTACGAACATCACGGCGTCGACTGGCCCGCGCGTTTTGCCGCGTTCTGGCTGGATGTGCGTCAAGGCGCTGCCGTCAGGGGAGCGAGTTCCATCACCGAGCAAGTAGTGCGCATGGTTCATCCGCGGCCGCGCACTCTCTGGTCGCGCTGGGTCGAGGGCTTTGAAGCGGCACGTCTGGATGCACGCCTGTCCAAAGACGAAATCTTGAGTTTCTATTTGAACCAAGTACCTTACACCGAGCGCCGGCGAGGCGTGCTTCAAGCGGCGCATTTCTATTTCAATCGCGGCCTCGACACCTTGTCTCCCGGGGAGACGCTGGCGCTCGCGGTGCTGGTGCGCTCACCCGCCGGCATGGACCTTCGGCGCAACGCCCCGCGCGCCCGCCGCGCGCTCGACCGACTCGCGGACCGCATGCAGCAGCGCGGCGAGCTGTCGGCCGGTCAACGCGAACAGATTCGCAGCCTAGCTTGGATGATCGACGACTCGGCGGTCTCGCTGGAGGCGAGTCATTTTGTGGTACACGCCTTGAGCCTCAAGCACGCCCCGCCGGTGATGCCCCAGATCCGCACAACCCTCGACCCCCATGTGCAGGTCACGGCGCAAAGGATTGTCGATCGCTCGCTCGGCGAGTTGACCAGACGCCATGTCCACGATGCCGCCCTCCTTGTCATCGATCATCGCAGCAACGAGATCCTGGCCTGGGTGGTGGGCAAATCCGGCATGCCGGCGTCAGACTCGGCCACCATCGGATACGACACCATATTGACCCCGCGGCAGCCGGGGTCCACGATGAAGCCTCTGCTCTACGCCCTTGCGCTGGAGCACGGGTGGACCGCCGCCACGATGATCAACGACGCCGAGCTCTCCGAATCGGTGGGCGGCGGTCAGCACACTTTTCAAAACTACAGCCGCCGCCACTACGGCCTCTTGAGACTCCGTGAGGCGCTCGGCAACTCGCTGAACATTCCGGCCGTCAAGACACTCAACTTCGTGGGCGAGGACGCTTTCATGGCGCGCCTGCACCAAATGGGAATCACCAGCCTGACGCAGCACCCGGATTTTTATGGCGACGGTCTCGCGCTCGGCAATGGCGAAATTTCCCTTTACGAGATGGCACAGGCCTACACTGTGCTGGCGCGAGAGGGACGCTACAAGCCTCTGACGCTGCTCGCGACGGAGTCCGGCACCTCACCCGATGAAAAGATCTTCGACCCCCATGTCGCGACCTTGATAGGAAATATCCTATCCGATCCCGATGCACGCATGCTCGAATTCGGAGCCGGGCTGCAATTTCCGGTCGAAACCGCGATCAAAACCGGCACGTCCACGGACTATCGCGACGCCTGGGCGATTGCCTTCGACTACCGACATACCGTAGCGGTATGGATGGGCAATCTGGATGGCTCTGCCATGGATGGCGTCACGGGCGCGGTTGGGCCCGCAATGGTGCTGCGATCTCTCTTCTCGGAGCTCAATCGCGATCAAGACACCCGCCCTCTGCCCCTGAGCCGCGATCTGATTGCCGCCAAAATCTGCCGCCGCGATGGTCGTTTAGCGGATGACGTGTGTGAATCGGCCACCGAATTGTTCCTCCCGGGCACGTTGCCGCCCCCAGAGAGCGCCGCAACCTTCGCGGCTGCGCCGCAGTTTCGTGTTTTACAGCCAACCGTAGGTCTTCAAGTCGCGCACGATCCGCGCATTCCTGCGGAACTCGAAGCGTTACCCATGGAAATTGCTCCGGTGCGGGACCTACGGCGAGTCGATTGGTATGTCGACGGAAAACTTGCTGCCACCACAACGGATTCACGCTTTCCATGGCCATTACAGCGTGGAACTCACAACCTGCGAGCTACAATCTGGACTGACGCCGCGCACGACACGGACGACATTCGATTCTATGTACGCTAAAGCAGTGTAGTCTCCATCTGCCCGCGATGATGGCGCTCTGCGACTGCTCTCAGTCCATTTCAAGGACCAGCAAGTTCCAATCGAGAAACCCCTTGTGGCTCAAAGGCACACCAGTATCGGGGTGGTAGTACTCGTTTAGACTGCCATCTCGCTGAAGGCACGTAGCCAACGTCCTGAGAGTCTTGCGGGCCAGCTCATCCGCCGCGCTCCTATATCCATAAGCTCTGAGCCCGCTCCACACCAAGTAGTTCACGATGGTCCAGATCGGACCCAGCCAGTTGCTTGGGTTCGAGCTGGCTTGCAACGAGTACATGGATTCAAGCTTCGAAAGCGATCGCACACCACCATTGCAGCGAAAACGGTCATCGCTCAGGTAATTCTTTTTCAAGAGCAAATCTGCTTGGTGTGGCG
>CAZZWM010000172.1:0-6440 GCA_964657945.1 uncultured Steroidobacteraceae bacterium | reverse complement strand
GGGTGGCTGGGGAAATACGCGCTTCAAATCCAGCACCAACCGCACACCGCGCAAGTCAGGCTTGGGTCTGCCTGGCGAGAAGCGCGAGCTGAGACTGGAACTCAAGTTGATTGCCGATGTGGGCTTGTTGGGATTACCCAATGCCGGCAAATCCACCTTGATTCGCGCCGTGTCCGCGGCGCGCCCCAAAGTGGCTGACTACCCGTTCACCACTCTTCACCCGAACTTGGGTGTTGTCTCTGTCGGACTGGGACGCGGCTTCGTGATGGCCGACATTCCCGGGTTGATCGAAGGCGCCGCTGATGGCGCGGGCTTGGGTATCCGATTCCTCAAGCATCTGCAGCGCACCCGCGTGCTGCTGCACTTGATCGATATTGCGCCCCTCGATCCCGATGCGGATCCGGTCAAGGATGCACGCACCATCGTGTCGGAACTGAAGAAATTTGCGATGGACCTCGCCAAGAAAGAGCGCTGGCTGCTGATCAATAAGATCGACCTGCTGGAACCGAAGGAAGCGGAGAAGCGTGCCAAGGACATCGTGCGGCGTTTGCGCTGGAAGGGTCCGGTATTGATGATCTCCGGTGCCACAGGCGCGGGAACTGAGCAACTGAAGCAGAAGGTGATGCGTTACCTCGAGGAGCACCCGCGTCCCAGCGGGCGTGAGCGCGAAGCGACGCTTGCCGATCACGTGAGCTAAATGAAAAAACCGGCGTCAAGGCCGGTTTTTCCAAAGCTAGAATCGCTTCAAGCTACTTCGCTAGCGCGCGAACCTGCTTGGTGAGGCGGCTCTTATGCCGAGCTGCCTTGTTACGGTGAATGATGCCTTTGTTGACCATGCTGTCGATGATGGGCGTGGCTTCGGAAAGCGCCGTTTCCGCTTCGGCGTGTTTGCCGGTTTTCACCGCGGCGGTCGCCTTGCGGATGGCGCTGCGCAGCTGCGAGGTCAGGCCGTCATTACGGGCGCGATGCACCGTGGACTGGCGGGCAGCTTTTTCAGCAGATTTCGTATTCGCCAAAGCGCAAACTCCTTGAAAACCGAGCCGCGCATCTTGCCCACAGGGCCGTGGAAAGTCAATTGAATTGCGGGTCCTGCGGTGGTCGGCACAGGAGAAACCTGAGTATAATCAGGCTTTTCGCCATGCAACTAGTTCGCGGTCTGCACAACCTCTCGCAGCGCCACCACGGCTGCGTGCTATCCGTCGGCAACTACGATGGTGTGCACTTGGGCCACCAGCACATGATCGGCATGGTCAAGGCTCGGGCGGCGGAATTAGGCGCCACGGCAGCGGTCTTAGTGTTTGAGCCGAGTTCCAAAGAATTCATCGATCCTGCGGGAGCGCCGCCGCGCCTGACGCGCTGGCGTGAGAAATACTTGGCGCTGGCAGCCCAGGGCCTGGATCGTATGGTGACGTTGCGCTTCGATGACTGCATGCGGGCGATGACGCCGCAGCGGTTCGTGGATGAGTTGCTGGTCACGGGTTTGGGCGTGCGGCACGTGGTGGTCGGCAACGACTTTCGATACGGCGCTGAGGCGCGTGGCACCATCGACACGCTGCGCGAGGCGGGCAGCGCCCGTGGTTTCGGTGTGGAGCGGATTGAGCCCTTCGTGTTCGATGGCGTGCGCGTCAGCAGTACCGTGGTGCGCGAGCGTTTGGGGCACGGTGACTTTGAGGGAGCCGCGCGGCTGCTGGGACGACCGTACCGTATGCTGGGCCAGGTCGTTCACGGCAAGGAGTTGGGCCGTACTCTGGGATTCCCCACGGCGAACTTGCGGTTGATGCGGCGCAAATCGCCGCTGTACGGAATTCTGGCGGTGCTGGTGCGCGGTGTTGGCGGAGTCGCCATGCCAGCGGTCGCCAGCCTGGGTACCAGGCCCACGGTGGACGGTAAAGAAGTATTGTTGGAAGTGCATGTATTTGATTTCGCCGGCGACTTGTACGGCCGCGAGATCGAGGTGGAATTCGTCGCGAAACTTCGCGATGAGGTGAAGTTCGATTCGTTGGACGCAATGATGGCGCAGATGAAAATCGACGCGGCCGATGCGCGCGAGGTGTTGTCGAAGGTGAAGTGTGGCTGATTATAAAAGTACGATAAATTTACCGAACACGAATTTCCCGATGAAGGGCGATCTGGCCAGCCGCGAGCCCAAGATGTTGGCCACTTGGGAAAGCGCGGGGCTGTATCAAAAGATCCGTGCCGCTGCGAAGGGACGTCCGACGTTTATTTTGACGGATGGGCCGCCGTATGCCAATGGCGCCATTCACCTGGGCCACGCGGTCAATAAGATTCTCAAAGACATCATCCTGAAGTCCCGCACGCTGGACGGCTACGATGCGCCGTACGTGCCGGGCTGGGATTGCCATGGTCTGCCGATCGAAATGCAGGTGGAGAAAACTCACGGTCGCGTCGGACAGAAAATCGACGCCAAGTCGTTTCGCGCGGCCTGTCGCGCCTATGCGCACAAGCAAGTCGATGCGCAACGGCTGGACTTCAAGCGTCTCGGCATGCTCGGCGATTGGGATCATCCTTACCTGACCATGATGCCGCAGTATGAAGCGGAGCAATTGCGTGCCTTCTCGCTCATCATCAAGAACGGACATCTATACAAGGGCTACAAGCCCGTGCACTGGTGCCTGAACTGCCGCTCGGCACTGGCTGAGGCGGAAGTTGAGTACGAGGATAAAACCTCTCCCAGCGTGTATGTGCGTTTCGAAGTGATGGACAAGGCCGATTTGGCGAGGCGCTTCGATATCGCCCCCGAAGCGGTACCGACCTCACTCGCCATCTGGACCACCACGCCTTGGACGCTGCCTGCCAATCGCGCGGTGGCGCTGCACCCGCAGTTCGAATACGCGCTGATTGAATTCGATGCCGGCGATGGGCTCGAGCGGCTGATTCTCGCCGCCGAGTTGGTCAACGCCGTCACCAGCACGCTGGCAATCGGCTCCTGGGTGGTGCTGGGGACGGCGAGGGGCGAGGCGCTCGAACACTTGGCGCTGCAGCATCCGTTTTACGATCGCCAGGTTCCGGTGATCCTGGGTGAGCACGTCACTCTGGACGCGGGCACGGGTGCAGTGCACACCTCGCCCGGCCATGGATTGGAAGACTACATCGTTGGGCGCAAGTACAACTTGGAAATCGACAATCCGGTGGGCGGCGACGGACGTTTCCTGCCCGGGACACCGATCTTTGCAGGCGAGCAGGTGTTCGACGCGAACGCGCATGTGATCAAGGTGCTGGTCGAGAACAATCGCTTGCTCAAGGATCTGCCGTACCACCATTCATACCCGCATTGCTGGCGCCACAAAACGCCGGTGATATTTCGTGCGACACCCCAATGGTTCATCAGCATGGAGCAGGCGGGATTGCGCAAGGGTGCGCTCGAGGCCATTTCGCACGTCGATTGGATGCCGGCGTGGGGTGAACAGCGCATCAGCGGCATGATTGCCGGAAGGCCCGATTGGTGTGTTTCGCGTCAGCGCACCTGGGGCGTACCCATCCCGCTGTTCGTCGACAAAGCGTCCGGCGAATTACATCCGCGCACGCACGAGATCATCGAGGAGGTGGCGAAACTGGTTGAGCGCGACGGCATCGATGCGTGGTTCGACATGGATCCAGCCGCGGTGCTCGGCGCGGACGCAGACAAGTACGACAAGGCCACCGATGTCATGGACGTTTGGTTCGACTCCGGTGTCGCGCACTACTGTGTCTCGAAAATCTTTCCGGCCATTACCGCTCCCGGCGATTTGTATCTCGAAGGCTCGGATCAACATCGCGGCTGGTTTCACAGCTCCCTGCTCACCTCGGTCGCCATGTATGGGCGCGCGCCTTACCGCGCGGTTCTGACCCACGGCTTCACGGTGGACGAAGCCGGCCGCAAGATGTCGAAGTCCCTCGGCAATATCCTTGCGCCCCAGAAGCTCACCAGCACGTTGGGCGCCGATGTCATTCGTTTATGGGTGGCAGCGACCGATTACGCCAATGAAATGAGCGTGTCGGATGAGATTTTCAAACGCATGGCGGATTCCTACCGGCGCATGCGCAATACGTTGCGATTCCTGCTCGGCAATCTGCAGGGATTCGATCCTGCCCAGGCGGTGCCCTTCGACGAGCTGGTGGCCATCGACGAGTGGGCCGTGTCGAAGACATTTGCGCTGCAGAACGATGTGGTCACCGCCTATCGAAACTATGAGTTGCATGACATCTACCAGAAGATCCACAACTTCTGCGTGGTCGAGTTGGGCGGTTTCTATCTCGACATCATCAAGGATCGCCTCTATACGACCGGCGCCGACAGCAAGCCGCGCCGCTCGGCGCAAACGGCCGTTTTTCACATTGCCCAGGCCATGGTGCGATGGCTGGCGCCGATCTTGAGTTTCACTGCCGAGGAAGCCTGGGGTTACCTGCCCAAGAAACCGAACGAGTCGGTATTCCTGAATGTATGGCACCACTTTCCACCCGGCGCCGAACGCGAAGCCAGGGTGGATTGGCCGGCGCTGATCACTCTGAAAACCAACGTGGCGCGGGAGCTCGAGCGTTTTCGAGCCGCTGGAATCATCGGATCCTCCCTGGAAGCGGAAATTACGGTGTTCGCGCCTGAGGCTCTGGCCGCACGCTACGCAGCGCTTGGCGATGAGCTCCGTTTCTTGCTGATCACCAGCTACGCCAAAGTCGTGGCCACCGATTCGCCGCCGGAAACGGCTTCGAAGGTGGGCGAGGAGGGCGTGTGGATCGAAGTGAAGCCCAGCGCCAACGTCAAATGCGTTCGCTGCTACCAGTTGCGCGCCGACGTGGGCAGCTTCCCTGCGCATCCGGAGATCTGTGCGCGTTGCGTCAGCAATGTCGACGGTCCGGGTGAGGAGCGGCACTTCGCATGAATACGAACGTCATTCCTGAAGCCCGCGCTGGCAGTGCCGCATCGTGGCTGATCCTGTCCGTCTTGGTGGTGGTGATCGATCAGATCAGCAAGAGCTACATTGCGGCTCATTTCGGTGAATTCGAGTTCATTCGCGTGCTGCCGGTGCTCGACATCACGCGCATGCACAACGTCGGCGCCGCTTTCAGCTTCCTGGCCTCGGCCTCCGGTTGGCAGCGTTGGGTGTTCATCGGGCTCGCCGTCACCGTCAGTATCGGCATCATCGTCTGGCTGGCGCGCCTGCCGCGAAATGCCCATAAATTGCTGGCCTGCGGTCTGGCCTTGGTGCTCGGCGGGGCGGTTGGCAATGTGATCGACCGCATTCGCCTCGGATTCGTGATCGATTTCATTCACTTCCATTGGGATCGGGCGTATTTTCCTGCCTTCAATGTGGCCGATTCGGCCATCACGGTAGGCGCGGCCTTTCTCTTACTTGATGCCTTGATGGAAGGTAAAGGGAAAAACTGATGCAAATTTTACTCGCCAATCCCCGTGGTTTTTGTGCTGGAGTGGACCGTGCCATCGACATCGTCGAGCGCGCGGTTGTCTTGTTTGGCGCGCCCATTTATGTGCGCCACGAAGTCGTGCACAACAAGTACGTGGTCGACCAATTGCGCACCATCGGCGCGGTGTTCGTCGAAGAACTCGATGAAGTGCCGGATGCTTCGACGGTGATCTTCAGCGCGCACGGCGTGCCGCGTGTGGTTCAGCAGGAAGCCAAGCGACGGTCGCTGAACGTTTTCGACGCCACCTGCCCGCTGGTGACCAAGGTGCACATGGAGATCACCCGCTATGCACTTGAAGCGCGCGAGGTGTTCCTGATCGGACACGCGGGCCATCCCGAGGTCGAAGGAACCATCGGTCAGTTCGATGCGTCGCTCGGCGGATCGATCTACCTGGTGCAGACGGTCGAGGATGTGCAGAAGTTGCAGGTCCGCAATCCCAAGCACGTTGCCTTCGTAACGCAGACCACGCTGTCGGTGGATGACACGGCATCGATCGTCGATGCGTTGCGCCTGCGATTTCCCGATTTGAAGGCGCCCGTCAAAGAGGACATCTGCTACGCCACCCAGAATCGCCAGGATGCCGTGAAGGAGCTCATTCATAGGTGCGATGTGCTGGTGGTTGTCGGTTCGAAGTCCAGTTCGAACTCGAATCGCCTGCGCGAAATGGCCGACAAGAATGTCAAGCCGGGTTATCTGGTCGATGGACCGCAGGATTTGAAGCGCGAGTGGTTCGAAGGGGTCGAGACGGTCGGCGTCACCGCCGGCGCCTCGGCGCCGGAGATTCTGGTGCAGGGAGTGATCAACCAGCTGAGACAGTGGGGCGGGGAAGTGGCCGAAGAACTGGCCGGGCGCACCGAACACGTGATTTTTGCACTGCCGAAGGCCCTACGCTCGGTGGTCAAGCAGGGCAGCAGCCTTTCTTCGATCGAATCCGCGAGTTAGAATGCCGCCCCTTCACAAATCATGCCGCAATAGCTCAGTTGGTAGAGCAACGCATTCGTAATGCGTGGGTCAGGGGT
>CAZZWM010000171.1:0-6534 GCA_964657945.1 uncultured Steroidobacteraceae bacterium | reverse complement strand
CACCGTGGCGCTGGTGGCCGTGCAAACCGGTGCGCAATCGGGAACGCTCATCACGGCCACCGACACCTCCGACTTGAAGCAAGCCATCGATGCGCAGGCAGCCTATCGCGGATTGCCGCTGCAATGGCCGACCGCCGCCGATGTGCAGAAGTATCGGCTCGACTACCCCACCATCGCCAACACGCCGGCGGCGGCCCTGGGCGAGATCGGGCGGCGCATGGGCGGCGATGCGGTGCTGGTCGGTCGCGCAGCCTGCTGCGGGTCGAACGCCAATGTGCGCTGGACCCATCTGTTCCAGGATCGCAGCAGCGAATACTCCGGCACGCTCGAGGGCGTGGAGCGCAGCGCCGACTTGTATGCAAGCATGTTCGCGGCCAGCGGCAATTTGGCGGCGGTGGATATCGAGGTTACCGGCGTGCGCGATCTGCGCGACTACGCCGGCGTGCAGACCTATCTGGAATCCCTGACTTTCATTTCCCATGTCAGCATCGAATCACTGACCGCGGACACGGTGCGGTTTCGGCTGGCGACTCGCGGCGGCGGCGAATCTTTGCAGCGCGCGTTGTCCTTGAATGGCCGGCTGCAGCCGATCGCCGCGGGCGACAACGGAATACAGCGCTTCCAACTCCGCCGCTAGACGCGCGGGGGCGACCGTGCGGCACATTCCCAACGTCATCAGCGTGATCAGGATACTGCTGGTCGTGCCGATCGCCTTCGCGTTGGCGCACGGCCAACTGCAAACCGCCATAGGGCTGTTTGCCTTGGCCGCGGTGTCGGATGCGGCCGATGGGTTCCTCGCCAGGCGCTTCGGCTGGCAGAGCGAACTCGGCGGCATTCTCGATCCCATCGCGGACAAGTTGCTGTTGGCCACGGTGTTCGTGACCTTGAGCCTGATGAAGCTCGTGCCCTTGTGGCTGATGACGGCGGCGGTGGCGCGCGATGTCATCATCGTTTCGGGAGCGGCCGCTTACCGCTACTTCATCGGCCCCGTGGCCGCGCACCCGTCCGTGGTCAGCAAGTGCAATACCCTGTGCCAGGCGGCCTACATTCTGGCGGTGGTCGGCCGCGCCAAATTCGGCGTGCCGCATGCCTGGGTGCTCATGTGGCTGGGGGCCGTGGTGTTCGCCATCGTCGTTGTCAGCGGCCTGGACTACGTCATGGTGTACGGCAGACGCGCGGTCGAAGCGTCGGCCGCGGCGCGCAGCGCTGCATCGCGCCGCGTCGGCGCACAGCGATGAAACAGCTGGCCCTGGGGGTACGCCTGCGGGCCGATGCCGTGTTCGACAGCTTTGCGCCCGGCGCGAATGCAGAGGTCCTGGCGGCGCTGCGCGCGCCGGAGCCGACGCCTCTGTGGCTGTGGGGGCCGAGCGGCGCGGGCAAGACGCACCTATTGCAGGCGGCGTGCGCCGAAGCTCCGCAGCGAGCCGCCTACTTCCCGGCGAGCCGCGAGTTGCAGTTGCCGCCCGATGCCCTGCAAGGATTCGAGTCCTCGCCACTGCTGTGCATCGACGATGTCGATGCCGTTGCCGGCGATGCCGCGTGGGAGCAGGCGCTGTTCCGCATTTTCAACGACGTGTCGGAGTTGCGCGGCCGGCTGGTGTTCGCCGCCGCTTTGCCGCCGCGCCAGGCGCCCTGGGTGCTGCAGGACTGGCGTTCGCGCGCCGCCGCCTGCGTGGTCTATCAGGTGCGCGAACTCGACGATGCCGGAAGGGTGGAGGCGCTGCGCTTGCGCGCGGCGCAACGCGGCTTGCAGCTTCCGGATGAGACCGCGCAATACCTGCTGAAGCGCATGCCTCGCGATCTGCCGTCATTGCTGCGGCTGATGGATGAACTGGACGAGGCCTCGTTGGTGGCGCAGCGGCGCCTGACCATTCCATTCATCCGGGAGGCTCTCGAGAAGCGCGCAGATACAAAATCATGACACAGAACCACGCGAACACCAGCAGCAGGCTGAGTCCTGCCACCCAGCGCGCGTCGGGATTGACCAACAGCTCCGTGATGGCGAAGGCCAGATACGGAATCGCGAACAGGGTCGCCCAGGAATAGGTATAACGCCGGCCGCGGATCAAGCCGTTCAGCGGCGCGAGCAGCGGCAGGATGGCGAGCAGACACAGCGCCCATGGGTATCCCGCTGCCATCCAGGCGGCGAAGCTCAAGGCGATGGCGACCCACAACACGATGGTCAGAGTGCGTGCGGTGCTCTGCAGGCTCATCAACGCTTCAGTAGCTGCGAGGCCAGCGTGGCGACACGCGTGCCGAGAGCGCGCGCCAAGATGCTTTCGCTATCCGAAAGTTCGCCATTGCGGCTGACGGCACTCACATGGCTGGCGCCATAGGGACTGCCACCGCCGCGGGTTTCGCTCAGGGCTTGCTCGGTGTAGGGCAGCCCGACCAGGTACATGCCGTGGTGGAGCAGGGGCAGCATCATCGACAGCAGCGTGGTCTCCTGTCCGCCATGCATGGTCTGGGTCGAGGTGAATACGCCGGCAGGCTTGCCCGCCAAAGCGCCGGACATCCACAAGGCGCTGGTGCCGTCCAGAAAGAATTTGACCGGCGCCGCCATGTTGCCGAAGCGGGTGGGGCTGCCCAGGATCAGGCCGGCGCTTTGCGCGAGGTCTTCGTGAGTGGCGTAGGGCGCGCCGGCTTCCGGCACGGCCGGCTCGATCTTTTCAATGGTGGCGGCGACGGCGGGAACGGTGCGCAATCTGGCCTGCATGCCGGGCACGGCTTCGACACCGCGGCATACCTGACGTGCCAGCGCCGCCGTGCTTCCTTGGCGCGAATAATACAGAACCAGGATTTCGTTCATCGGCAGTCTTCCATCTGTGCAGCGTGGACGCAACGCGCTAAAGCGGTGAAAGACGCAATTGTATAACGGCGTCTGGTTTGACGGCTTTGAGCGCTATTGCTAGTGTCCGGCATCCCTATGTTGCGGTACATGCTCGTTTTTCTCGGTGTCGCCTGCCTGCTCGGTTGCGTGGCCAGCCCGCCCGTGCAAGAAATGAGCGACGCCCGCCAGGCCATCGCAGCCGCTCAAGCGGCGGGAGCGACCCCCGCGACGTCCTCTGAAATTCAGTCCGCGCAGTTGGCCATCGAGCGAGCAGAAGGCCACATCCAGGCGCATGAGTACACGCGCGCGCGCCTGGCCGCGCAAGTGGCGAAGCGACACGCGGCCGCCGCCCTTGCCGTGATCAGACACGACGATACGCCGCCGCCATCGCCTTACTGACCGCGTGAGACCTCAGTAGCGCCAGGTCTTCTGCCAGCGCTGCATCACCAAGGCAGGGTAGGTGTTGCGGCCCACGCTGCCGTTGTAGCGTGCCAGCGCCCGGGTCCAATTGCGATTCTCCACCCGTAGGTAGTAGCGCAGGATCTCGCAACCCATGCGGATGTTCGGTATGGTTTGCACCAGCTGATTCTGCACGCCGAGTTGGCGCGGCCAGAACGGCATCACCTGCATGAGGCCTACTGCGCCGGCGGGGGAGACCGCGAAACGATCGAAGCGGCTCTCCACGTCCATCAATGCCAGAACCAAGTCGGGCGGTATCTGCAAGTTGGGATCGCGCTTCGCTTCGCAGAACACGTGATCGAGGATTTCGATGCGGGCTTCATGCGTGGGCACGAAGCGCGCCAGCCGCGGTTCCATGCTCTTGTACCAGACCACCGCTTCGTATTTGTCGGTGAAGCAGTCGGAGGTGCCGATGATCTTTTGCAGCAGGTCCCGGAGCTCGGGCTCGCGCTGCTGGTCGGCGCGCGCAACACCCAAGAGTGCGATGAAAATCGTCAGTGCAGCCGATAACTGCCGCATGGTCTTCAGCCGTTCAACTTATCCCGGATGAAGGCTACCGGATCCGTGAGCGGAATTTCCGTCGATTCGGTCTCGCGGCGATGACGATATTCCAGATTGCCGGCCGCCAGGCCGCGCTCGCCGATCACGATGCGGTGAGGGATACCCAGCAATTCCGAGTCGGCGAACTTCACACCGGGCCGCGCGTCCCGGTCATCGAGCAGCACGTCGATGCCGGCGGCAGCGAAGTCGCGGTACAGGGTGTCGGCTGTCTGCTGCACCTGGGTCGATTTCTGATAGTTGATGGGCACCAGCACCACCTGAAACGGCGCCAGAGCCTGCGGCCAGATCACGCCGTTGGCGTCGTGGTTCTGTTCGATGGCGGCAGCCACCACGCGCGTGACGCCGATGCCGTAGCAGCCCATGTACATGGTCAGCGCCTTGCCTTGCTCATCGAGAACGCTGGCATGCATGGCCGCGCTGTACAGCTGCCCCAGTTGGAAAATGTGGCCCACCTCGATGCCGCGCGCAAGCTGCAGGGTGCCGCTTCCGGCGGGGTTGGGGTCGCCGGCCTGGGCGTTGCGGATGTCCACCGATCGAGGCTCAGGCAGATCGCGGCCCCAGTTCACGCCGGTGAAGTGCATATCCTTTTCGTTGGCGCCGCAGATGAAGTCCGCGGCGTGAGCGGCGGCATGATCGACATAGATCTTGCCCTGGAAGCCGATCGGCCCGATGAATCCCGGCTCGGTGCCGGTGGAGCTGCGCACCCGCTCCGGTCCCGCCATGCGCAGCGGGTTGGCCACGCCGGGCAGTTTTTGCGATTTCACCGCGTTCAACTCGTGATCGCCGCGGATCACCAGCGCGACCACGTCGCCTTCACTGCCCTCGACCAGCAGCGTCTTCACGCATCGCGCGGCGCCGACTTGGAGCAGGGCCGTGAGATCGGCGATGCTGCGTGCATTGGGCGTCGACACCTTGGTGAGCGGCTGCGATGCCGGCGCGCGCGCGCCTTGCATCGGCACAGTGGCCGCCATTTCCAGATTCGCAGCGTAGTCGCCGGTGTCGGAAAAGACGATGGCGTCCTCGCCGGAATCGGCCAGCACATGGAATTCCTGAGAGGTATCGCCGCCGATGCTGCCGCCATCGGCCTGCACGGCGCGAAACTTCAACCCCAAGCGGGTGAAGATGCGCGTGTAGGCGTCGAACATCAGCCGGTAGCCTTCGGCCAGGCTGGCCTCGTCGGTGTGAAAGGAATACGCATCCTTCATGAGGAACTCGCGCGAGCGCATCACGCCGAAGCGCGGCCGGATTTCATCGCGGAATTTGAATTGAATCTGGTAGAAATTCACCGGCAGCTGCTTGTAGCTGCGCAGTTCGCGCCGCGCGATGTCGGTGATGACTTCTTCGTGGGTGGGACCGTAGAGAAATTCGCGTTCGTGGCGGTCCTTGAAACGCAGCAATTCGGGGCCGTACTTGCTCCAGCGGCCCGATTCCTTCCACAATTCGGCCGGCTGCAAGGTGGGCATGCACAATTCCAGAGCCCCGGCGCGGTCCATTTCCTCGCGGATGATGCGCTCCACCTTGCGCAGAACCCGCAGACCCATCGGCAGCCAGACGTACAGGCCCGCCGCCAGTCGGCGAATCATGCCAGTCCGCAGCATCAATTGATGGCTGACGACCTCCGCGTCGGAGGGCACTTCTTTCAGTGTATTGATCGGGTACTGGGATAAGCGCATCGCCACATATCTTACATCAGCCCCCCTGCTATCATGGCGCCAATGAGCGACGACGACTCCCAAGCGCGACCTCGCGGCGTTTACTGGCTGCCGAATTTGCTCACGACCGGCGCCATGTTCGCCGGGTTCTACGCCATCGTGGCGGCCATCGATTTGAGATTCGAGAACGCCGGCATCGCGGTGTTCGTCGCCGGCATGTTCGACATGCTCGACGGGCGCGTGGCCCGGTGGACCAATACCGCCAGCGCCTTCGGCAAGGAATACGACAGCTTGTCGGACATGGTGTCCTTCGGCGTCGCTCCGGCCATCGTCACCTATCAGTGGGGCGTGGCGCGTATCGCGGAATACGGCCCCCTGTGGCGGCGCGTCGGTTGGCTGGTGTGCTTCTTCTACGCCGCTGCCGCGGCGCTGCGTTTGGCGCGCTTCAATTCCCGCATCACGCAGGACAAGCATTATTTCGAAGGCCTGCCGAGTCCCGCGGCGGCGGCCATCGTCGCCTCCCTGGTATGGCTGGCCAGCGATCAGATCAACATCGGCTTGGAAGGCCTGGTACTGGCCTTCGTGGTGATCGCTTCGTCGGGCGCGCTGATGATCAGCCGCTTCGCCTTCAACAGCTTCAAACAGGTCAACGCCTCGGCGCGTGTGCGCTTCCGCTACGTGGTGTTGGTGCTGCTCGCGGTCGTGTTGATCGGGGCATTCAGAGCGGCGGCCCTGCTGCTGATCTTCGGCGTTTACGCCCTTTCGGCCCCCTCGGTCTGGGCGTTCCGCAAACTGCGCCGGCGCAACCGCGCATCGCCATCGACGCAGGTGTTCATCACGCCGCCGCTGGAGGCTCCGGCACCACCGGCGTCAGCGGCGCCGTCGCCTGGCGAGCCGCCGGTGTCGAATCATGAGTGAGGCAGTCCGGCAGCAGTACCTGTCGGCGCTGGGTCTCACTCAGTGGCGGCTGCGCTCCGCGCCGCCGCTGAGCGCACCGCCGGTGCTGCCGGCGGACGGCGAGGGTAGTGGCCG
>CAZZWM010000170.1:0-6612 GCA_964657945.1 uncultured Steroidobacteraceae bacterium | reverse complement strand
GAAGTGCTGGCGCAGCGGGATGAACGCCACGTCCGAGGGATCGCGCTGACGCCCACCCAAGGGGTCGCGCGCGGGATGAGCGTACAGAATACCGAAGGGCCGCTGATGGCGCCTGTGGGGAAGGGCCTGCTCTCCCGCATGTTCGATGTCTTCGGCAATCCCATCGATCGAGGCCCTGCGCTCGCCGACGTGGCGCTTCGCTCCGTTCATCGAGCGCCGCCCGCGCTCATGCAGCGATCGACACAGTCGCAGATATTCGAGACGGGTATCAAGGTGATCGATGTCCTGGTCCCTCTTGAGCGCGGCGGAAAAGCCGGCTTGTTTGGCGGCGCCGGCGTCGGCAAGACCGTGCTGCTCACTGAGATGATCCATAACATGATTGAGCACCGCGAAGGGGTCAGCATTTTTTGCGGTATCGGCGAGCGTTGCAGAGAGGGAGAGGAGCTCTATCACGACATGAAAGAGGCGGGTGTACTCCCGCACATGGTGATGATTTACGCCCAGATGAATGAACCGCCCGGCGCGCGTTTCCGAGTCGGGCACGCCGCCCTGACGATGGCCGAGTACTTTCGCGACGACGAGCATCGCGATGTCCTTCTGCTCATCGACAATATTTTCCGATTCATTCAGGCCGGCATGGAAGTGTCGGGACTCATGGGTCAAATGCCGTCGCAACTGGGATACCAGCCGACGCTGGGTACTGAGCTATCGGGGCTCGAGGAGCGTATCGCCAACACGGACAGCGGAGCCATCACCTCGATTCAGGCCGTTTATGTGCCGGCGGACGATTTCACCGACCCGGCGGCGGTGCATACGTTCGCACATCTGTCGGCATCCATTGTGCTGTCGCGCAAGCGGGCAAGCGAAGGTCTGTTTCCCGCGATAGATCCATTGCAATCGAGCTCGAAAATGGCCACGCCCGGCATCGTGGGTGAACGTCATTACCTGTTGGCGCAGGAAATTCGCCGCACCTTGGCGCAATACGCGGATCTGAAGGACATGATTGCGATGCTGGGACTCGAGCAGCTTTCCCCCGGGGATCGAGATATCGTGGGCCGGGCTCGGCGACTGGACCGCTTTCTGACGCAGCCCTTTTTCACGACTGAGCAGTTCACCGGCATGCACGGCAAGCTGGTCAGCCTCAAAGACGCCCTCGATGGCTGTGAGCGGATCCTTCATGATGAATTCAAGGGTTTGCCGGAGAGCGCACTCTACATGATTGGAGCCATCGACGAAGCGAAACACGCTGCGCCGGCAGCCAAAGCGGCCCACCCATGAAGCTGAAAGTCTTGCTGCCTTCGCAGGTGTATGCCGAAAAAGACGAGGTCATGCGTCTTGTTGTGGAGACCTCGCACGGGTCTTACGGGATTCTGCCGCATCGACTGGATTGCGTGGCCGTGCTCGTTCCAGGCATTTTGACATTCGAAACGCAGGCTGGGGGAGTCGAGTACGCGGCCCTGGATTCAGGTGTGCTGGTCAAGACCGGCTCCAACGTGCACATTTCTGTGCGCCGCGCGGTTTTCGGCGCGGGCCTCGGGCGATTACGCGAGACGGTGCAGCGCGAGTACTCGGTTTTGGACAAAATCGAGCGCGAAGTCCGTCAAGTGAGTGAAAAGCTGGAGAACGGATTCCTGCGGCGTGTCGTGGAGCTGCACCGTGAATGAGCCTGAAGCGCGGAAAGCGCTCGACGCATCGGGCGCCTTCGGCAGCCAAATCGGTCTGGCAGCCGCGCGCAAGCTCAAGGCACTGCGCGCTCCGGAGCGGGGCGTGTGGTTTGGACTGGGGATGATCGGCCTGATCGGGTGGTCTGTGGTCGTTCCCACCCTCACCGGCGCCGCCTTCGGGATTTGGCTCGATGAGCATCATCCTGGCCGGCATGCGTGGACACTTGCATTGATGTTCGGCGGCCTGTCGCTCGGCTGCTTGAATGCGTGGCGTTGGGTCGAACAAGAAGACGAGGCGATGCATCTGGAGAATTCCGATGAGGATCGGTAGCAGTCTTCTGCTGTGGGGAGCCTTTTTCGCCGGGATGGTATTCGGCAGCATCTTCTTCGGCGGCCTGTGGTTGACGATTCGCCGCAGTCTTTCATCCGCAGCACTCGGCCTGTGGCTCATGAGCAGCTTCATCCTGCGATCGGCGATCGTCGTTGCAGGCTTCTATTTCGTCTCTGCTGGAGATTGGCAGCGGCTGATGGCTTGTCTGCTTGGCTTCGTATCGGCGCGATTCATTGTCACCCGTCTCCTGCGAGTTCGAGACCGGGCGCAGGGTGCGGCCGGCGTTGGATCTTCCCATGCGAATTAGTCCCGATCAGCTCATTTTTTGGCAGTTGGGTTACTTCAAGCTCAATGCCACCATCGCATTCACCTGGGCGCTGATGTTGGTGCTGGTATTGGGGTCGCTGCTCGTCACCCGGCGCCTATCCACGGGGTTGCACCGGTCACGCTGGCAAAACGTATTGGAAATCATCGTTCTTGGCATCATCAACCAGATCGAGCAAGTCGGTTTGTCCGATCCGAGGAAGTTCCTGCCGTTTCTGGGAACGCTATTCTTGTTCGTTGCAACGGCGAGTTTGTGCATCGTCATCCCCGGCTACGAGCCGCCCACGGGATCGCTCTCAACGACGACTGCGCTCGCCCTTTGCGTGCTGGTCGCCGTGCCGATCTTCGGGATTTCCGATCAAGGCTTCGCCGGTTATCTGAAAACATATGCCCAGCCGACTCTCATCATGCTGCCCTTCAACTTGATCAGTGAACTATCGCGGACGCTGGCCCTCGCGGTGCGCCTGTTTGGCAACATGATGAGCGGCGCAATGATTTTTGCCATATTGCTCACCATCATGCCGTTCATATTTCCCATCGTCATGACGATGCTCGGTCTCCTCACGGGCATGGTGCAAGCGTATATCTTCAGCATTTTGGCAGCCGTTTACATCGCGGCGGCGACGCGCCCTCGCTCTCAACCTACATCGCCAGCGACTTGAGCTGCACAAGCATTAAGGACATACCGTGGATAGCATGACATTGATTGCCGGAGCTTCGATCGTGACGGCGGGGCTGACGACGGGCGTGGGATGCATGTGTCCGGCATTGGGAGAAGGACGCGCCGTGTCGACGGCATTGAGTGCGCTCGCACAGCAGCCGGACGCTGCGGCCACCATCACACGCACTTTGTTCGTGGGACTTGCAATGATCGAGTCGACCGCGATCTATTGCTTCGTCGTGTCGATGATTTTGATTTTCGCGAATCCCTTCTGGAGTCATGTCATCACACAAGCGGCGGCGAAGTAACCCGGTGCTGATCGATTGGTTTACCGTTGCGGCGCAGGCGCTGAATTTCATCATTCTCGTCTGGCTGATGGAGCGGGTTCTCTACAAGCCCATCATGGCGGCCATCGATGCACGCGAGAAGTTGGTGGCGGCAGAGCTGGCCGAAGCAGCCGGAAAAATGAACGCGGCAAACAAGGCCGAGGCGGAGTTCAAGCTCAAGAACGCTGATTTCGAGCGCGACCGTGCGGCGTTGATGACGCAGGCAGGGGAGGCGGCAAAAGCTCAGGGGAATGCGCTGCTCGAGGCGGCGCGTCTGGCAGCGCAGGTTTTGCAGAGCAAGCAACGCGATGCCTGGCAGCACGAGGAGAGGGATGTCAGCATGAGTCTCAAACGGCGCGCACAGCAGGCGTTCTTTGCGCTCTCACGCCGCGCATTCAAGGACTTGGCCAACAGCACCCTCGAGGCGCAGGTGGCGGCTGTGTTTTGTGAGCGATTACGGG
The DNA here is from genome assembly GCA_964657945.1 of uncultured Steroidobacteraceae bacterium. Lineage (GTDB taxonomy): Bacteria > Pseudomonadota > Gammaproteobacteria > Steroidobacterales > Steroidobacteraceae > Bog-1198. The sequence continues at coordinate 2,845 of CAZZWM010000170.1, read as the reverse complement.
CGATGAAGCAAGAAGATAAATGCAAGCTCAGGACGGCAATCCAAAGCAGCACGCAGCCGCTGTGGGTGCGAAGCGCTTTTCCCTTGGCGCTCGACCAGCAGAACGCGCTTCAAGCCGCGATCGACACGGCGTTGGAGGGGCCGATCGCATTGCGGTTCGAAGTTGCATCGGCATTGGTTGTCGGCATCGAACTAACTGCCCAGGGACAACGGGTCGGTTGGTCGATTGGAGAGTATCTGAATGCATTCGAGGGCGACGTGACCGATGCGCTCGCGCGTGCCACGCCGGCGGCGCACTCGATTCCTCCGGCAAGCGGCGCGGCCGGCCCACCGCCCGCCAAGCTGCTGGCATTCACTTAGATGATCACGGTGAAGCACACCTCACATCGGGCGCTTGAAGATGCAATTGCAGGAATTGATGCCACTGTGGCTGTATTCGGGCCGCAATTGTCGTTACGGGAGATCGGGACCGTCAGTACCGTGACCACAGGCATCGCGACCGTGACCGGGTTGCCGGGCGTTGGGTTTGAAGAATCAGTGGTGTTTTCGAACCGGATGAGCGGAATCGCTTTCAATATCGATCAGGACCTGGTTGGGGTGGTGCTCCTGGGAGATTACGAGACCTTGCACGCCGGCGATGAGTGCCGGCGCACGGGGCGTGTCATGGATGTGCCGGTCGGCGAGGGCTTTCTCGGGCGCGTGGTGAATCCGCTCGGAGAGCCGCTTGACGGGCTGGGTCCGGTGCCGTCGACGCAACGGCTTCCCATCGAGCAGCCTGCAGCCCCAATCATGGATCGCGACGCTGTCAGTGTGCCTTTGCAGACGGGCGTCAAAGTCATCGATGCGTTGGTGCCCATCGGCCGTGGTCAGCGCGAGCTGATCCTGGGTGACCGCCAAACCGGTAAAACCGCACTCGCGATCGACACCATCCTCAATCAACGCGGCCAAAACGTCATCTGTGTGTATTGCGCCATTGGACAACGGGCATCTGCCGTGGCAAAGGCGATCTCGAACCTGCGCGTACAAGGCGCCATGGTATTCACCGTCGTTGTCGTGGCTGAGGGCAACGATCCGCCCGGGCTCACCTACATTGCGCCTTATGCGGCCACCAGCATTGCCGAATTCTTCATGGGTCTGGGGCGCGATGTGCTCATCGTTTACGACGATCTGACGCAGCACGCGCGTGCATATCGCGAGCTTTCGTTGTTGTTGCGTCGTCCGCCCGGGCGCGAGGCATTTCCCGGCGACATTTTCTACATCCATTCCAGACTGCTGGAACGCGCGACGCATCTGTGTAAAGAGCGTGGCGGCGGGTCACTCACCGCGCTGCCCATCATCGAGACCGAAGCGCAGGACATCTCGGCCTACATTCCGACCAATTTGATTTCCATCACCGACGGCCAGATTTATCTCTCTCCTGCGCTCTTTGAGCTTGGCGTACTGCCGGCCGTCGATGTCGGACAGTCCGTGTCGCGCGTTGGCGGCAAGGCGCAGCGCCCGAGTTACCGCGCGGCTGCCGGCAATTTGAAGCTTGCCTACGCCCAATTCGAGGAACTCGAAAGTTTCGCCCGTTTCGGCGCACGCATGGATGCCGATACTCAGAAGCTCATCGAGCACGGACGACGCATCCGTGAATGCCTGAAGCAGACGGAATCATCGCCGGTGTCGGTCCCCGAGCAGATCACCGTTTTGCTCGCACTCAGCGAGAGACTTTTCGACGAGATTCCCATGGCACAAATGCATGCCGCCGCCCGCGCGCTGCACACCGCGGTCGCTCAACTGCCAAAGGGCATTGGGGGACGGTTTGAAAGTGCCGAGACATTGAAGGACGAAGATCGCAGCGCGGCGATCGACCTTGCGCGGGCGGCACTCAAGCCATTTCTACCCTGCGGCGCACAGCCCGTGGCCGCCGCCGGCGCGCCCGCTTGAGCGATAGCAGCGCGGAGCTGCGGCAAAAACTCGGCGTTGCCGCCGATTTGCACGGCGTCGTACGAACCATGAAGGCCATGGCGGCCTCGAGCATCGGTAGATACGAGGAGGCCGTGCGTGCATTGGCAGAATACGATCGGGCGGTCAGGCTGGGCCTGGGCGTTTCCTTGCGAAACGTTACGTGGCACCCGCCCCCCGCTAAACCGCGTTCGTCCAGACCTAAAGTACCGAACGTCATCGTGTTCGGGTCCGATCAGGGGCTGGTCGGTCAATTCAACGATGTCATCGCGCGGCTTGCCATCGAGACGTTGCCTACGCTCACCGGTTCAGCCATCGTTTGGGCAGTGGGTGAGCGAATTCATGCGCGTCTGGCCGATGATGGTGTGAAAGTAAAAGGGCTGTTTCACGTGCCGAACGACGTCAGCGGCATCGGTGCGCTGGTGGGACATTTGCAGCGAAACGTTGAAACCCGCGGAGTTTATGAGGGCGGGGAGTCGCTGTATGTATTTCATAATCGTCAATGCTCCGGTTCGGTATATGAGGCAGCGGTTCAGCGGATTCTGCCGCTGGATCGCGAGTGGCGAGAGCAGATGACCGCGATTCGATGGCCTAGCAACGGTGCACCCGAGTTGCTGGCGGAGCCTGGCCTCATCTTGCGCGCCCTGCTGCGCGAGTATATTTTCATATCGCTTTTTCAAGCTTGTGCAGAGTCCCTGGCGAGTGAAAATGCCAGTCGACTCGCCGCCATGCGGCGCGCCGAAAAAAACATCGATGAGTTGAAGGAAGGACTGACGCGGCGCTTCCATCAGGCGAGGCAGACCTCGATCGATGAACAGTTATTCGACGTCGTATCGGGATTCGAGGCGCTGAACTAACGAATCGGAACCGCGTGCACGGTGGTCCCGTCGCGCGTGAAG
>CAZZWM010000169.1:0-6703 GCA_964657945.1 uncultured Steroidobacteraceae bacterium | reverse complement strand
GTCCCGCCAGCAGGGACGGGATCCCGCGCAGCGCCAGCTGATCCGGGCCCATTCGCGAGACGCTGAAGCCCAATTTTGAAAATTCTTCACTGTGCTCTTCGGCGACATCGGCCTGCGCGGGCGTCACCTGCAAGACTTCGGGCATCAGCAATTGCTGTTGCGCGGTCTGACCCGACAGTAATTTTTTCATGCTCTCGTACATGACGCGCTCATGCGCCGCATGCATATCCACCAACACCATGCCTTCGCCGGATTGCGCCAGGATGTAGACCCCATGCAGTTGGGCGATGGCGTAGCCCAACGGCGCTTCGTTTTGAGGCGCCGGCGGTGCAGGCTCATGCACCTGCGGCGTCGGCGCCAAGAACTCGCGATACACATCCGCGGCAGGGTTGGGCCGTCCTTCCGGCAGGCTGAAGCGGGCCTGGGCGGGGTAGTGCGGCACACCCAAGCCCGCCGTTCCGGTGAGCCAATCCGCGGGCGCGCTGCCGCTGGATTCATTGCGGGGCCGCGTATCGGCCAGCACCTTCTCCAGGGTTCGGAACACGAAGTCATGCACGCGGCGCGAGTCGCGAAAGCGCACCTCGAGTTTTTGCGGATGCGCGTTGACATCCACCAGTGCGGGATCCAAATCGAGGTAGAGAAGATAGGCACTGAAGCGGCCATGAAACAGCACATCTTGGTAAGCCAGACGCGCGGCGCTGCTCAACAGCTTGTCGCGCACGAAGCGGCCATTCAAATAGGCAAACTGCAGATCGGATTGACTGCGGGAAAAGGTGGGCAAGGCCAACCAGCCGCTCAAGCGCAAGCTTTCCGTGTCGTGACTGAGTTCGATCACATGGGCGGCAAAATCCTCGCCGCAAATCCGCGCCACACGCTCCAGCTTTTGCGCCGAGCCGTACGCTGCCGGCAAGACCCAGATGGACTTGCCGTTGTGGGTCAGCGCGAAGGCCACCTCGAAGCGCGACAGCGCCAGGCGCTCCAACATGCGCGCAATGTGCTGATACTCGGTGTTCTCGGTGCGTAAGAATTTGCGGCGCGCCGGCACATTGAAGAACAAGTCCCGCACCTCGACCCCGGTACCCAAAGGATGCGAGGCCGGAGCGGCCGCGCTCAAGGCGCCGTCGCGTGCCTGCACCGTCCACGCATGCGCCGCACTGCGGGGTCGCGAAACCAACGACAGGCGCGACACGGCAGCGATGCTGGGCAGCGCTTCGCCGCGAAACCCCAAGGTCGCTACGTTTTCCAGATCCTGCAACGAGGCAATCTTGCTGGTGGCGTGGCGCGCCAGCGCCATGGGCAGTTCTGCCGCATCGATGCCGATGCCATCGTCACGCACGCCGATCAGTCCCAGCCCGCCGCGTTCCAGTTCGACTTCGATGCGTGTCGCGCCGGCGTCCAGGGCATTTTCAACCAGCTCCTTGACCACGGAGGCCGGGCGCTCGATCACCTCGCCTGCAGCGATTTGACTGATGAGGGTGTCGGAGAGCAGTTGTATGGACAATGGCGACCTCGAAGGTCGCGCATTTTCGCATAAATCGGACTAGAAGCCGGCGCCGCCCGCAGCCGCCGTGATGGCCCGCGAACCGGCCGCGGCCATTTGCGCCACGCGGGTGCCCGCCGGCGGGTTGGCGTAGAAATAATCATGCACGCCGCGCTGGATGGCGGCAGCCAGTTTCGCCTGCTGTACCTGGGTGCGCAGGCGCATCTCTTCCTGAGGATTGGAGATGTAGGCTGTCTCCACCAGCATGGAAGGCACGTCGGGCGATTTGAGCACCATGAAGCGGGCCTGCTGCACCTCGTGCTTGCGCACCTCGCCGGCCAGATTCAGTTGATGCAGCACGCGCTCGGCCGCCACCTGGCTGGCGCTCAAACTGGCGGATTGAGACAGATCCAGCAGCACCGAGGCCAGCACGTCGTCCTTGTCGTCCAGCGACACACCGCCGATCAAGTCGGAAGCATTCTCACGTTCCGCCAACCAGCGCGAGGCTTCGTCGGTCGCGCCGCGAGGCGAGAGTATGTACACCGAGGAACCGTCGATACTGCGATCGCGGATCGAATCGGCGTGGATGGACACGAACAGATCGGCCTGCTGGGCGCGGGCGCGGCGCATGCGATCTCGCAGCGGCACGAAGTAATCACCGCCGCGGGTGAGCACGGCCTTCATACCGGGCTCTCCGTTGATCTTCGCCGCCAGTTCGCGCGCGATGGCCAGCACCACATCTTTCTCGCGGGTGCCGTTCTTGCCGATGGCACCCGGGTCTTCGCCGCCATGGCCGGCATCGATGGCGATGACCAGATCGCGCGCATCCGCGGGCGCATGTTCGGCCTTCACCGCTTTCTCCGCCGCGCCCGCGCCGAAATCCACCACCAAGCGATAGCCATATTGATGCGTGGGTTGGGTGAGAAAACTCTTGGCGGAGATCGGTCGTGACAGATCCATGACCACTCGAATCTCACCGTTGGGCCGATGACCCAGACGCACCGACTTCACCAGTCCCGCACCCGCCACCGAATCGTGTGCGCCTTTGGCGAGGCGCGCCCCCGATACGTCGAGCACGACGCGCTCCGGGTAGTGCAGCACCTGCAAGGTATGCTGCGCGCTGCCGGATAAATCCAAGACAACCCGGGTGCTGTCGGGACCGGCCCAGACGCGAACATCGCGCACATCCACCGCGGCCCGTGCATGGCTCATGGCCACCCCCGCGAGCAGCAATCCGGCAAGCCAACGCGATTTGAATATCCCCATGTGCGATAAGTTAACGCCCCTTGAGTTTCTTTTTCAAGTTAAATTAGAGACATAGGGCTTTAAGCTAGTGTCCTGCAGTAGCTTTGTCACCCAGATTTTGCCGAGCTCCGATCCGGGCGACACCACGGCCCGCCGCGTTTCGCCGGCATAATCGAGTGCCAAAATCAGGTCGGCCCGCGGTATGACGCTCACCCCTTTCTCCGGCCACTCGATCATCATCAAGCTGCCGGGACCGGCCAAATCGCGAATGCCCAATTCCTCCACCTCGCGCACGGACTGCACTCGATACAGGTCGATGTGGACGCAAGCAACCCGCGGTAACAGATAGGTATCGATCAGCGTATAGGTCGGACTGCGCACCTTGCCGACAACTCCCAAGGAATGCAGCATGCTGCGCGCGGTGGTGGTTTTTCCGGTACCCAGATCGCCCTGCAGATACACCACGGCGCCGGCCGCCGCCGTATCGGGCAATGCAACCGCCAAGGCGCGGCCCAAGCTTTCCGTAGCCTCGCTGTCGGGCAAACTCAATTCCAGGGAGGCGGGGGGCATGGGATTCCTTTGCTGGCGATCCGCGGCTGATTATAGTGGCCACCCGCCGTATGAACGCCGTCCATTCACCTGTCGATCCATCAGCCCTGCTGGCCAAGCTCAAGCTTTGGGCCGGGGAGCTGGGCTTCTCTGCGCTTGGCGTGGCCAACATCGACCTGTCCGCCGAAGAGGGCTTTTTCCTCGAGTGGCTGAAAGCGGGCTTCAACGGTGAGATGGGCTACATGGCACGCCATGGCATGAAACGCACGCGTCCGGCCGAATTGATTCCCGGCACGGTGAGCTGCCTCAGCGTGCGCATGGATTACTGGCCGAACGGTGCAGCCGATCCTGAACGTACATTGGCCGACAGCTCGGTCGCCTACGTCTCGCGTTATGCCTTGGGTCGCGACTATCACAAGGTGCTGCGCTCGAAACTGCAGGCCCTATGCGATCGCGCCGAGGCGCTGGTCGGCCCATTGGGACATCGTGTGTTCACCGACAGCGCTCCGGTGCTGGAGAAAGCCTTGGCGCGCAACGCGGGATTGGGCTGGATCGGCAAGCACACCAATTTGATCGATCGCCAATCGGGTTCCTACTTTTTCTTGGGAGAGATCTTTCTGGACTTGCCGCTGCCGGTCGACACCCCCAGCAGTGCGCACTGCGGCACTTGCTCCGCCTGCATGCCCGCCTGCCCCACCAATGCCATCGTGGCGCCCTATCGACTCGATGCGCGCCGCTGTATTTCCTACCTCACCATCGAACTCGACGGTCCCATTCCGGTTGAGTTCCGCCGCGCCATGGGCAATCGCATTTATGGTTGCGACGATTGCCAAATCGCCTGCCCCTGGAACAAGTTCGCGCAGCCCACCACCGATCCGAACTTCGCTGTGCGCCATGGCTTGGACCATTCGCAGCTGGCGGCCTTGTTCTCCTGGAGCGAGGCGGAGTTTTTGGACAAGACCGCCGGCAGTCCCATTCGGCGCATCGGCTACGAACGCTGGCTGCGAAACATTGCGGTGGCGTTGGGTAATGCGCCGAACACGCCTGAGATTATGAATGCACTGGCAGCGCGCGCGGAGCATCCGTCGGAATTGGTGCGGGAGCATGTGCGCTGGGCGCAGTCGCAGCATGCCGGCGGCCACGCCGCTTGAAGTTAGCCGGGCAGCAAACTGCTGCCGACCGGGTTGAAGAAATGCCGGCCCCGGCGCGCCTTGGAAATTTCCGCGAACAATTGCTGGTAGTCGCTGTCGTTGTTCACCGGATCGATGGCGGCCGAATTGACGATCAGCAAGGGCGAGGCGTCGTAGCTGTGGAAGAAACGCGCATAGGCCTGCGTCAATTTGTCCAAATAGGAACGTTCGATCAGCTGTTCGTAGCGGATGCCGCGTTTCGCGATGCGATCGACCAGCACGTCCACCGGTGCCTGCAGGTAGACCACCAAATCGGGTTTTGGGGCGTCCACCACCACGCGCTCGTACACTTTCTCGTAGAGCGCGTACTCGGCATCGTCCAAGGTGACGCGCGCGAACAAGCGATCCTTGTCGAGCAGATAATCCGCCACGCGCACTGCACCGAACATATCCTCCTGGCGAACGTCTTCCAATTGCCGCGCGCGCTGAAACAAAAAGAACAGCTGAGTTTGAAAGGCTGCCGCGCGTGGGTTTTTGTAGAAGCGCTCGAGGAAGGGATTCTGGTCGGCTTGCTCCAGCACCAGCTGCCCGGCCAGCGACTGGCCCAGCCGGCGCGCCAGGCTGGTCTTGCCCACGCCAATGGGACCTTCGATGACTATGAATTTGTGGGGAACTGCAGCAGTCATGAAAACCTGTTAAAGCGCCGAGATCCCAGCATCCCCGACGACGCTCTTGAGGTCGAGTACCAGGCCTAACCCGGGAATCCTGAGCGTGGGTGCGATGTCCGCCAGAGGATACAGGACGAAGTTGCGGCTCGACACACCGGGATGCGGCAGCGACAATCCCGGCTGTTCAACGGGTGAACCGACCATCCAAATCAAATCCAAATCGATGATGCGCGGACCCCAGCGCTCGCTGCGATGACGACCCATGCTGCGTTCGAGGTCGAGCATCGCATCGAGCAGCCCGCGAGCTGACAGTTGCGTGACCAAGCCTGCTGCCGCATTGACGTACTCGGGTTGCTCCTGCGGGCCCATCGGATGGCTGCGATACAGCCGCGAGGCCATGACGGAGTGAATCGCCGGCAATCGACTCAATCGATTCAACGCCTCGAGCACCCTGTCGCGCGGGTGATTCAGGTTGCTGCCGATGGCCACATACGCCGCGCGCCACAGCGAACTCATCTAGGAGCGCGCTGCCCCGCCGCGCCGGCGGCGACGGCGGCGGCCGGGACGCGGCGTGCCGTCGGCAGCGGATGCAGGGTCGGCGGGGCGAGACTGAACCAGCGCCACCCGTTCGTCTTGCGGCATCACTTGAATGTCCGTCCACCATTTGGCGAGTTCCGGATCCGCCACCCCCACGGCCGCGCGCAGCAACAAGAAGTCGAACGCTGCGCGGAATCGCGGATGCTGTAACAAGCTCAAGGCTTTCAGCCCGCTGCGCCGGCTGAAGCGCGGCTGCAGCATCAGCAACTCACGCATCGGTATTCCGAAGCGGCGCGGGATGGCGACTCTCGATTGTTGATTGCGTAGCACCGTGTCGCAAGCCTGCATCAACACATTCATGTCCGGCGAAGCGCCGGCCTGCCTTTCATTCAACTCGCGCAGCAATGCACTCCAAAGCAACACGGCAAACAAAAAAGTCGGCGTCACCGGCTTGTCCGCCGCGATGCGCTCATCGGTATTCTTCAGACCCAGCTCCAACATCTCGCGCGCATATGCGTAAGGCGGCAACTCGAAAGCCGCTGCCGACTGCGGAAACAAGTGCTGGAACAGGCTGTAGTGCTGCAGCAATTCGAACGAACGCGCACCGTATCCGGAGAGAAACAATTTCAGCACTTCATCGAACAGGCGCGCCGGGGGTACGCCGTCCAGCAGATAGGCCAATGCCTTGATGGGTTTTTCGGTTTTCTCCTCGATGGAGAAATTCAGCTTCGCCGCAAATCGCACCGCGCGCAGCATGCGCACCGGATCTTCGCGATAGCGCGTCTCCGGATCGCCGATCATGGTCAGGCGCCGTTCCTGCACATCGCGCACGCCGCCGACGAAATCCCAGATCGAGAAATCCTCGATGCTGTAATACAAGCCATTGCAGGCAAAATCGCGCCGCCACACATCTTCTTCGATGGTACCGTAGATGTTGTCGCGCAAAATCCTGCCCGTTTGATCGAAGGCGCGATGTTCGGAATCGCTTGGCGGCTGGTAATCCGGCGTGCCCACATTGCCGTTGATGTCGCCGTTCTCATCGAGCGGGACGCCGTCACCCTGATCCGCCTCGGTGTCCTCCACCTCGGTGCCCT
>CAZZWM010000168.1:0-6961 GCA_964657945.1 uncultured Steroidobacteraceae bacterium | reverse complement strand
ACACGGCCTCCGACATCGAGGTATTGAGCGGCTTGGATCCGGTGAAACGCCGGCCGGGCATGTATACCGATACCACGCGCCCGAATCATCTGGCGCATGAAGTCATCGATAACAGCGTCGATGAAGCGGTCAACGGTCACGCCGACAACATCAGCGTCACGATCTTCAAGGATGGCTCGTTGCAGGTGGAGGACAACGGCCGCGGCATGCCGGTGGACATCCACCCCCAGGAAAAGAAGCCCGGGGTCGAGGTGATCCTTACGCAGCTGCACGCCGGCGGAAAATTCAGCAACAAGAATTACGAGCATGCCGGCGGGCTGCATGGCGTCGGCGTGTCGGTAGTCAACGCCCTGTCGAGGAATCTTGAAGTCTGGGTGCGCCGCGGCGGCAAGGAATACAACCAGAGCTACAAGGGCGGCGCGCCGTCCTCGAAGCTGGAGGTGGTCGGCGAGGTGGCCAAGTCCAAGTCGGGCACGACCATCCGCTTCTGGCCGGACCAGAAGTATTTCGACTCCGACAAGTTCGCCATTCCCAAACTCAAGCAGGTGCTGCGCGCCAAAGCCGTGCTGTGCCCCCGGTTGCGCGTCACCTTGAGCAACGAAGCCACGGGCGAGAAAGACGAATGGCTGTATACGGGCGGCCTGCACGAGTACTTGGCCGAAGAACTCGGCAAGGGCGAATGGCTGCCGGCCGAGACCTTCTACGGCAAGCGCGACATCGAGGGCGGCAATCTGGAGTGGGCCCTTGCCTGGGTGCTGCAGTCGGAACACATCGTCACGGAAAGCTACGTCAATCTGATTCCGACCACCGAGGGAGGCACGCACGTCAACGGACTGCGTACCGGCGCCTCCGACGCGGTGCGGGAGTTTTGCGAATTCCGCAATCTGGTGCCGCGGGGATTGAAGCTCTCGCCGGAGGATGTCTGGGACGGCGTGAGTTTCGTGCTGTCGATGAAAATGCGCGAGCCGCAATTCGCCGGTCAGACCAAGGAGAAGCTGTCCTCGCGCGAGGCGGCCGGCGTGGTGCAGGGCGCCATCAAGGATGCGTTCGCCTTGTGGCTCAACCAGCACCCGGACCAGGGCGAAAAAATCGCCCTGATGGCCATTGCCAATGCGCAGCAGCGCTTCAAGGACAGCCAGAAGGTTTCCCGCAAGCGCGTGGTATCCGGGCCGGCATTGCCCGGCAAGCTGGCGGACTGCGTCAGCCAGGATCCGGCGCGCGGCGAACTGTTCCTGGTGGAGGGTGATTCCGCCGGCGGCTCCGCCAAACAGGCGCGCGACCGCGTCACCCAGGCCATCATGCCGCTGCGCGGAAAAATCTTGAACACCTGGGAAGCGGATGCCGGTGAAGTACTGCAATCGCAGGAAGTGCACAACATCAGCATCGCCATCGGCGTGGATCCGGCGACGGCCGATTTGTCCGGCTTGCGCTATCACAAGATCTGCATCCTCGCGGACGCCGACAGCGACGGCCAGCACATCGCCACCTTGCTTTGCGCGCTGTTCCTGAGGCATTACAGGCCGTTGGTGGCTGCCGGACATGTGTATGTGTGCATGCCGCCGCTGTTTCGCATCGATGCCGGCAAGGAAGTCATCTACGCCTTGGACGAGGGCGAACGCGAGAAGGCATTGAAGCGCATCGCCGAAGCCAATTCACGCACCAAGGCCGTCGTGACCCGCTTCAAGGGCTTGGGCGAGATGAGCGCGACGCAATTGCGCGAAACCACCATGGCGCCGCAAACGCGGCGCCTGGTGCAGCTCACCATCGACGCCAAGGACAGCCCGGATCAGTTGTTCGACATGCTGCTCGCCAAGAAGCGCGCCGCCGACCGGCGCGACTGGCTGGAAACCAAGGGAAATCTTGCGCAACTTTAAGCGATGAAAGATCAGGAACTGAATTTCGAGGGCGTCGAACAGCGGCCGATGAAGAGCTTCGCCGAGAGCGCCTATCTCGACTACTCGATGTACGTGATCTTGGACCGTGCCTTGCCGAGCCTGGGAGATGGCCTGAAGCCGGTGCAGCGGCGCATCGTGTACGCCATGAGCGAGCTGAGTCTCGCTGCCGGCGCCAAACACAAGAAATCCGCGCGTACCGTCGGCGATGTCATCGGCAAGTTCCATCCGCATGGCGATTCCGCCTGCTACGAAGCCATGGTGCACATGGCGCAGGATTTCTCCTACCGCTATCCCATCGTCGATGGCCAGGGCAACTGGGGATCGACCGACGATCCCAAATCCTTCGCAGCGATGCGTTACACCGAGTCGCGCCTGACGCGCTACGCGGATCTGCTGCTGCAGGAACTGGGTTCGGGCACGGTCGATTGGGCGCCGAACTTCGACGGCTCTCTGGATGAACCGACCATGCTGCCGGCGCGCGTGCCGAATTTGCTGTTGAACGGCGGTTCCGGCATCGCCGTGGGCATGGCCACCGATATTCCGCCGCACAACCTGCGGGAAGTGGTCGACGCCTGCGTGGCGCTGCTCGACGATCCGGAACTCACCACCCGCAAACTGATGGCGCACATCAAGGGACCCGACCTGCCGACAGGCGGTGAAATCGTTTCCCCGAAGGCGGACCTCGTATCGATCTACGACACCGGCAACGGCAGCTTCAAGGCGCGCGCCACCTATGAGGTCGAAGACGGCGAGATCGTGATCGATGCGCTGCCCTTTCAGGTATCCGGCAGCAAGGTGCTGGAGCAGATCGGCGCGCAGATGCAGCAGAAAAAGCTGCCGATGGTCGAAGACATCCGGGATGAGTCCGATCATGAGAATCCGACCCGCCTGGTGATCGTCCCCAAATCGAATCGCGTCGACACCACCGAGTTGATGAAGCATTTGTTTGCGACCACGGACCTGGAGCGCAACTATCGGGTCAACCTCAATGTCATCGCGCTGGATGGCCGTCCGCGCGTGATGGGCCTCAAGGCGCTTCTGCTCGAGTGGCTGGAATTCCGCAAGAGCACGGTGACGCGGCGCCTGAAGTTCCGGCACGAGAAGCTGGCGGCGCGGCTGCACATCCTCGACGGCCTGCTGATCGCGTATCTCAATCTCGATGAAGTGATCCGCATCGTGCGCACCGAGGATCAACCGAAGCCGGTGTTGATCAAGCGCTTCAAGCTGTCGGATGAGCAGGCGGAAGCCATTCTCGAAACCAAGCTGCGTCATCTGGCGCGGCTCGAGGAGATGAAAATCCGCGAGGAGCAGAAAAAGCTCGCGGAAGAGCGCGATGAAATCGACAGGATCCTCAAGAGCAAGGCGCGCCTGACCAAGCTGGTGCGTGAAGAACTGCTCGAAGATGCGGAAGAGTTCGGCGATGCGCGCCGTAGCAAGCTGGTGGAACGCGAGGCGGCGCAAGCCATCGCCGCGGTGGATCTGATCAGCGCCGAACCCACCACCGTGGTGCTCTCGCGCCTGGGCTGGGTGCGCGCCGCCAAAGGCCACGACATCGATGCGCGGGCCTTGAGTTACAAGGCAGGCGATGAGTTCCAGGCGGCTGCCAAGGGGCGCAACCTGCAACAAGCGGTGTTCATCGATTCGACCGGCCGTGCCTACACCCTCGACGCGCATTCCCTGCCGGCTGCGCGCGGCTACGGCGAACCGCTGTCGGGCACCGTGGATCCGCCCGACGGCGCGACCTTTGCCGCCGTGCTGATCGGTGAACCGGTGGATAGGTGGCTGTTGGCCAGCGACGCAGGCTACGGCTTCGCCGTGACGTTGAGTGAAATGTACGCGCGCAACAAGAAGGGCAAATCGGTGTTGAAAGTGCCTGAGAACGCCAAGGTGCTGCCGGCGCAGCCGCTGACCCACAAGGATGCGCTCGCCGTGTTCGTCAACAATGACGGCGAGGTGCTGGCGTTGCCGGCGGCGCAGATCGAGAAGATGAGTTCCGGCAAGGGGCAGAATCTATTCGGCATTCCGGGCAAGAAATCCGCGGATCGCGACGAATACCTGGTGGCCATGGCGGTGGTGGCGCCGGGCGAGATGCTCACCGTTTACAGCGGCAACAGCGCGCCCATGAAGCTCAAGTTCGATGAGTTGAAACAGTTCCAGGACAAGAAGGGCCAGCGGCGGCAGCGGTTCTCGCGCGCCTACAAGCAGGTCGACCGGCTGGACGTGTCACCGGCCTGAGGCCGACGTTTCGCCGGGCTTCATCGCTCGCCCGACATGGTGACATCCTCGGGCGCGTTCACGAAGTAGCCCTGGATGAACTCGATGCCCAGCTGCCACAGCACAGCCATGGTGTTGGCATCCTCGACGCGCTCGGCGACCGTCTCGATGCTCTTGCGCTTCGCGGCTTCCACCAGCCCCTTGACCCGCTGCTGTTGGATCTGGTTGGTCGAGAGTCCCTGCATCAGTGAACCGTCGACCTTGATGAAGTTCATCTCGATGTCGTTCAGCAGCTTGAGCGGATCGCGGCCGGTGCCGAAATGCTCCAGCGCGAAACGGAAACCCAGCTTGCGCAGGCTTCCCGCCAATTCCTGGGTGGGCCGCACGTATTGGGTCGCCAGCTCCTCGGTGACCTGCATGCAGATGCGCTTCGGTTCGATTCTCAGCGACTTCAGCTGGGTCTCCAGCCAGCTCAGCAGGCTCTTGTCGAGCACCGTGTCCTTGGAGAGTCGCACGAAGATGCAAGACGCCTTGCGGTTCGCTGCGAAGGACATCGAGGCGCCGATCACCCAGCGGTCGATATTCTTCATCAAGTCGTTGCGCTCGGCGGCGGCGATGAACTCCGCGGGCAGCACCTCGGTGCCTTGATCGTCCAACATGCGCACCAGCACGTCGAACATGCCCTTGTCTTCCCCGAGCAGGCTGGCAATCGGCTGCTGAACCAGGCGGAAGCGATTCTCCATCAAGGCGCTCTTGATGTGCTTCACCCAGATCTTGTCGTAGGCCTGCACGCGGGTGTCGGTATCGGCCTTGTCGATCACGTACATTTGATTGCCGCCCAACTCGCGGCCGCGGCGGGTGGCGCTGATGGCATCGGTGATTGCGGCGGCAACATCGGGACTGGCGGAATGCAGCAGACCCAGGCCGACGGTCACCGTCGCCGACAGGGTCTTCTCGCCGCTGCTGAAGACATGTTCGTTGACGCGCTTGACCACGTTTTCAGCCCAGGTCTCGACGTCCTTGATGGTGCCGCGCTCCAGCATCATCAAAAAGCCGTTGCCGCCGAAGCGCCCGCAGATATCCGTGGGCGTGAGCTGCGCGCGCAGCAGGTCGGCCAGCTGCCCGAGGAAATCGTCGCTCTCGAGCACGCCGATGGCATGTTGAATGTCGATGAAGCGGTCCGGCTTGATGTGCGCGAACTGGCGCACGCCGCCCTTCATGGTTTGCGCTGCGCGTTCCCGCACCGCCGCGATCAGATAACGCTGCTGCAGGAACTGCGTGGTTGCATCGTTCTTGACCGCATCGGCCAGCTGCACTTCGAGCGCGGTATCCTTCTTGCGCAGGGCCGAAATGGCGATGCGGATCGCCGGCTCATTTTCATAGTCGGCCTTGGTCAGCAGCAACTCGAGCGCCAGGCTGGAGCCATCCGACATCAGTGCCTGCACCTTGAGGCTATGCCCGCTCCACTTGCCCTGCAAGCAGGCGACCAGCGCGCCCTTCAGGGCCGGGTGTGTCTCCGGCTCGAACAAGTCCATGAGCGGCGTGCCGGAGAGAGCGTCGCTCTCGGAGTAGCCGAACAATTCCAACCAGGCCTTGTTGGCATCGACGATGATGCCTTCCTGCACGTGCGTGATCGCATCGGCGGAGCCTTCCAGGAAATTCTGCAGCTGTTCGCGATATTCGCGCGCCGATGACAGCGTGGTGGACAGCGCGCGCTCCAGCCGATGCGCGCGCAATTCGCGCGTCGCAACCGCCTGCAGGCGATTGCGGTTCGCCAGCGTCACCACATCCTGACACCCCAAGCGCATGGCGTCGGCGATGATGGCTTCATCGACGGTCTCGCGCACGATCAACACCGGCATGCCCGGCGCGCTTTGCTGTTTGACCTTCATGATGGAGCTCAAATCCACGCCGAGCTCATCGATGAAGGCGATCAGCATCTCGGGATTGATCTGTGTGAGGGCATCCCCGAGGTCGCGGGCATCCGGCAGCCAGGTGCAGTGCACCGGATGGCCCGCCTTGCGCAAGGTGCTGTTGACGGCCTCGACGTGGTCCTGCGACCGCGTCATGACTATCATCGGAACCGCGCCCTGGTCGCTCAATTAAAAACCCTCTTGAAATCGGCCCCGAAGTGTAACACCGGCGTTTTGGCGATTCTGGGACGGGCGTCTCCCGTTCGGGCGCAAACTGGCTTAAAGCGGCGCGTTGCGGCATGATACGCGCCCTCCAAACCTGAGACCGTCGATGGCGAACTACAGCACGAACGAATTCAAATCCGGCCTGAAAATCATCATCGACGGCGACCCCTATGCCATCGTCGAGAACGAAATGGTGAAGCCGGGAAAGGGACAGGCATTCAATCGGGTGCGCGTGCGCAACCTGAAAACCGGGCGTACCGTCGAACGCACCTGGAAGTCCGGCGATACCGTCGAAGCCGCCGACGTCGTCGATACCGACATGCAGTACTTGTACAGCGACGGCGACTTCTTCCACTTCATGGTGCCGGAGACCTTTGAGCAACTGACGGCGTCGAAGCAGGCGGTGGGCGAGGGTGCTCAATGGTTGAAGGACGGCACGGTGTGCCAGGTGACGCTGTGGAATGGCGTGCCGCTGCAGGTGACGCCGCCCGCCCACATGGAATTGAAGGTGATCGAAACCGATCCGGGCGTGCGCGGCGACACCGCCACGGGCGGCTCGAAACCTGCCAAGCTGGAAACAGGCGCCATGGTGCGTGTGCCGCTGTTCATCAATGAAGGCGAAATCCTGCGCATCGACACCCGCACCGGCGAGTATTTGTCACGCGGCAAAGGCTAAGCGCCCCGCGCGGGACGCCCCCGGCTGGGCGCCCCCGG
>CAZZWM010000167.1:0-6975 GCA_964657945.1 uncultured Steroidobacteraceae bacterium | reverse complement strand
GGCTGTACTGCCCGTGGCTGTACTGCTCAATAACGGATCAGCGCCGAGCCCCAGGTGAATCCGCCGCCAAAAGCCTCCAGCAGCAGCAGCTGACCGCGTTTGACGCGGCCATCCCGAATCCCGGTATCGAGCGCCAGCGGCACCGACGCCGCGGACGTGTTGCCGTGCGTGCCGATGGTGACGATGACTTTGTCCATCGACAACTCCAGGCGCCTTGCCATCGCTTCGATGATGCGGATGTTGGCCTGATGGGGTATGAGCCAGTCCAATTGGGCCTTGGCGATGCCGTGGGCATTCAAGGTTTCCGTGACCAATGCGCCCAAGGTGGTGACGGCAACTTTATAGACCTCATTGCCCTTCATCTGGATGCCGACCTTGCCGGCGCGCGTCGCTCCGAAGCCCTTCGATATGCCGTCCGGATAGAGCAGCAGATCCTTGTACTTGCCGTCCGAGTGCAGCCGCGTGCTCAAGATGCCCGGCTCTTCGGACGGTGTCAGTATCACCGCGCCCGCGCCGTCGCCGAACAACACGCAGGTGCCACGGTCGGTCCAGTCGACCAATCGCGTCAGGGTTTCCGCGCCAACCACCAGGGCGCACTTCGATTCACCCATTCTCACGAACTTGTCCGCCACGCTCAACGCGTAGACGAAACCGGTGCAGGCCGCTTCGATGCTGAAGGCGGGACACCCATGAATCCCGAGTCGGTCCTGCAGCAAGGTGCCGACGTTGGGGAACACGATGTCAGGCGTCGTGGTTCCGACCACGATCAAATCGATGTCGGTGGCATCGATGCCGGCATCGGCGATGGCCCGCTTGGCCGCGAATTCGGCCAAATCCGTGGTGGTCTGATTCTCCGCGGCTACGTGCCGTTCTGAAATTCCGCTACGGGTGCGGATCCATTCATCGCTGGTCTCCACCAGCTTTTCCAAGTCGGCGTTGGTGAGAATTCTTTCCGGCAGATAACTGCCGGTGCCGGCAATTCGTGAATACATGCCAATCCTTCAAGCTTCGCGAGACACGGCCAAGCGTTCCACGATCCGGGCCGGGACGCCGTTGCGCGCCTCCAGAATCGCGACCTCTATGGCACGCTGAAATCCGAAGACATCCGTGCCGCCGTGGCTTTTTACCACGATGCCGTTCAATCCCACCATGGTTGCGCCATTGTAACGGCGCGGATCCATCCTGGCGCGAAGCGCGTTCAACGCGGGACGCGCGGCCAGCGCACCCAGCTTGCGGATGGAGGATCGGGTGAACTCCTCGCGCATCAGGCCGGCAATCAGCCGCGATGCTCCTTCCATCGCCTTCAGCGCGATGTTGCCGGTGAACCCGTCGGTCACCACCACGTCGACTTCATCGGAGAAGATATCGTGGCCTTCCACGAAGCCGATGTAGTTGATGTCCATGGAGCCCATCAGATTATGTGCGGCCTGCACGGTTTCATTGCCTTTGATATCCTCCTCGCCGATGTTCAGCAAGCCGACGCGCGGACGCTCGTGCGCCCCTGCGAGATCGGCGGCCAACACGGAACCCATCACCGCGAACTGACACAACTGCAGCGGCGTGCTCGATGCATTCGCGCCGAGATCGAGCATATAGGTGTGGCCGCCGCGCGAAGGAATCATCGAGACGATGGCGGGACGTTCGACGCCCGGCAGCATCTTCAATACGAAATGCGCGGTCGCCATCAGGGCGCCGGTATTGCCCGCGCTGACGCAGGCATGCGCATCGCCAGACTTGACCAGATCGATGGCACGCCGCATCGAGGAGTCTTTCTTGCGGCGCAGCGCTTCGCGGGGATGGTCGGTCATCTCCACCACATCGTTGGCAATCAGGCACGACAGGTTGGCGAGATTGTCGCCGTTCAATTCGCGCTCCAAATCTGCCTGTCTTCCGGTCAGGGTGAAACGCGCCTCGGGGAACTCGCGTGCCGCTGCGAGCGCGGCAGGCACGGTCACGGACGCGCCGCTGTCGCCGCTCATGGCATCGATGGCAATATGGAGCGGCGCAGTCACTTGCGTTGAATAGCGGCCTAAGGCGGAATCATCCGCCCCACAATCGTTGGACTTTATTCTTCGGCTGCTTCGGCCGCCGCGTCGGCCTTGGTCTGCAGCACTTTTTTGCCGCGATAGAAGCCATCGCGGGAAATGCGATGGCGCGAATGCGTCTCTCCGCTCTTCGCATCGATGGACACTGCCGGGGCCGACAGTGCCGAATGGGAACGGTGCATGCCCCGCTTGGACGGGGTCTTGCGGCTTTTTTGAACTGCCATGACGGGTACCTTAAGTTTTCTTCAACAATTCCTGCAAACCAGCGAATGGCCGTCGCGGCGCATCTGCGGTATCTGCATCCAACGCCGGCGCTCGTCCGCAGGTCGCCGGCGTCGTGCACGCCGCAATCGCGGGCAAGGCCAACAACAACTCTTCTTCGGCCAGCTCGCGCAGCGATACCAAGCCATTGGTCATCACATAAACCTCGCGGGGCGAGTCCGCAGCCGCGGCAGATTCACTGCCCGCAAATTCGATCTCGCTGCTCGCCGACACCGGAAAGGCGAATCCGACCAGACACCGCTGGCACACCAAGTGCGGCGCGGCCTCCACGGAGATCGTCGCGCCGGCACGGCTGCCATCCACCAGCTCGAAGGCGTAACGTGCCGATACCGAACCCCCCGGTTCTGCCAGCTGATCCTGCAGCCGAGGCAAATCCGCGAGCGGGAACACTCGTTCCAGAACGGCGGCTTCTTCAGCCAAGCGAACGCAATCGACTCGGTCAGGCAAGCCCGGTGCCATGGGCCGCGTATAATAGGGCGGGTTGCCACCCATGTCAAAATGAATCCGGTGCAAGTCTTTGTTTTTGAAGTCTCCGCCCCCTCTGATCCTGGCATCGACCTCCCGTTATCGACGCAGCCTGCTGGAAAGGCTGGGGCTGCCGTTCTCCTGCGTCGCGCCCGGCGTCGATGAAGCCGCCCTGAGCAATGAGCCTGGCATGGCGCTGGTGGGCCGCTTGGCGCGCGCCAAGGCCGCCGCCGTGGCATCGCAGCACCCGCAATGCTGGGTCATCGGCTCGGATCAAGTAGCGGTATTGAGTGGACCCGATGGTGAGGAAACCATGCTGGGCAAGCCCGGGACGGCGGCGAGGTGCATCCAGCAATTGGAGCAATGCTCGGGACAGACACTGTCCTTTATCACCGGCGTCGCGGTCATTCAGCACGAGTCCGGGACCTGTCGTGAATTCATCGATACGACGCGCGTGCGCTACCGCGCTTTGGACCGGGCAAGCATCGAACGCTATGTCGAGCGCGAGCGGCCGCTGGACTGTGCCGGGGGATTCAAGAGCGAGGCACTCGGGA
Source organism: uncultured Steroidobacteraceae bacterium (assembly GCA_964657945.1). Lineage (GTDB taxonomy): Bacteria > Pseudomonadota > Gammaproteobacteria > Steroidobacterales > Steroidobacteraceae > Bog-1198. The sequence goes on along the minus strand of CAZZWM010000167.1, from coordinate 3,629 downwards.
TCACGCTGTGTGAGTCGATCGACTCAGCCGATCCCACGGGACTCATCGGGCTGCCGTTGATACGTTTGTCGACCCTGCTCCGCGAGGCCGGCTATTCACTGCCCTAACGCTTGCGTGGCCGACGGTCGGGCTTCGATGAAACGGCCTTCGATGAGGCGGCCCGGCCCGTGCCAGCCCTGCGTTTTTGCGGCGTGATGTTGTCCAGGACAGCGGCCAGCTCCGCAGGCAGGGGCGCGCTGACATGAAAGGGCACGCCGCTGCCCGGCCATTCGAACGCCACGGATTGGGCGTGAAGAAAGGTGCGCCGCAGGCCTGACGCCTTGATGTCGGCGTTCTTTTCGCGATCGCCATATTTGTCATCACCCAACAGCGGGTGACCGGCAAAGGAGGCGTGCACGCGAATCTGGTGGGTGCGGCCGGTGGGAATGTCGACTTCCATCAGGGTGGCCAGCGGTCCAAAGAACTGCACCGGCTTGAACACGCTGACCGAATCCTTGCCCGCCGCGGCCACGCGCACGTGGCGTTCACCATGTTGGCGATTCTCGGTCGCCAGCGGCGCATCGATGCGCTTGGTGCCCAATTGCCAACTGCCGGCAACCAGCGCCATGTAGGTCTTGTGCATGCCGCCATTGCGGATCAGTGCATGCAACGCACTCAACGTGCTGCGATCGCGGGCGATCAGCAACACCCCGCTGGTATCGCGATCCAAACGATGCACGAGCTCCAGGTTCTCCCGCGGCCTCGATGCGCGCAGCGCCTCGATGACGCCGAAGCTCATGCCGCTGCCGCCATGCACGGCGACGCCCGCAGGCTTGTCCAGCACCAGCACGTGCTTGTCCTGAAAAATAATGGACTGCTCCAGCAATTCCACCAGGCTGCTGGAGGGCCGGCCGGGTTCCTCGCCCGCATCGATGCGCACCGGCGGCAACCGCACCTCATCGCCTGCCTGGATTCGATACTCCGCATCGACGCGCTTGCGGTTCACGCGCACTTCACCCTTGCGTAACAGGCGGTAAACCCTGCTGCGCGGCACCGTTTTGAAGTGGCGCATGAGGAAATTGTCGATGCGCTGACCGGCCTCATCCTCCGTAACCGTGCGCAGCGTGACGGGACTTTTCGGGACGTGAATGCGGGCGGGTTCGGTCGTAGTCGGGGCGTTCATTGCTAAGGTATTGATTACATTGACCCTGGTGGGTTGTCGTGATAGTGTCTTAAAACCGTGTCAGGGGCGACAACCTTTACGAGGACTTCGGTCCCGAATCTGGTTTGCGCATGGAGACACCGGTTTCAAGTGGTCCCCCATCCGTTGGGGAGCCGCATATTAGTTGGTTCTGGAATTCCAGACCATCGCTCGGCCGATGAGACGGTCGCGCGGAGACCTAAAGGTTTAGGCTTCGGCGGCTGGAAAGCGGTTAACCGAGATGAAGGCCCCGGGCTTGCTGTATACGTTTTGGCTTAAAGTGATTGAGATGATTCCGGTCGCGTTGTCAGCGCTCGGCTTACCTCCATTCCTAACCGCCTGCAGAACTACTGCCCTGGCTCCCACTCTCAAGCTCTCCTCGGCTCCTACCATTTTAGTTGGGGCACATGAAAAGAATGCTCGTCAACGCGGTTCAAGAAGAAGAACTGCGAGTTGCGCTGGTCGACGGTCAAAAACTATACGACTTATCGATTGAGATCCCGTCTCGGGAACAGAAAAAATCAAACATCTACAAAGGCAGAATCACCCGCGTTGAGCCCAGTCTCGAAGCGGCGTTCGTCGAGTATGGTGCCAACCGGCACGGCTTCCTGCCCTTAAAGGAGGTCTCCAAGGAGTATTTTGCGGCCCAGCCTGCGGGTGGTCGCGGCAACATCAAGGATATGCTGCGCGAGGGCCAGGAACTCGTCGTACAGGTCGAGAAAGAGGAGCGCGGGAACAAGGGCGCGGCACTCACCACCTTCATCAGTCTGGCCGGGCGCTTTCTGGTGCTCATGCCCAACAATCCGCGCGCCGGCGGCGTGTCGCGCCGCATCGAAGGCGAAGACCGCGAGCAGATGCGCGACGCCATGAACGGCCTGGTGATTCCGGATGGAATGGGCGCCATCGTGCGCACCGCCGGTGTCGGGCGCACCACGGAAGAACTGCAATGGGATTTGAACAATTTGAAGACCGCCTGGGATGCCATCGTTGCCGCCAACGACGGCAAGCCGGCGCCATTCCTGATTTTCCAGGAAAGCGATGCGGTCACGCGGGGACTGCGTGATTACTTCTCCGACGACGTCGGCGAGTGCCTGATCGACGATCCTGACGCCTTCCAGAAAGCGCAGGAATACATGCAGCGCTTCATGCCGCCGGATGCGCAACGCAAACTCAAGCTCTACCAGGATCCCGTACCGCTGTTCACGCGCTACCAGATCGAGAGCCAGATCGAATCGGCCTACTCACACAAAGTGAATCTGCCATCGGGCGGCAGCCTGGTCATCGATCACACCGAAGCCTTGGTCTCTATCGACATCAACTCGGCACGCAGCACACGGGGCGGGGACATCGAAGCCACGGCGCGCAACACCAACCTGGAAGCTGCAGAGGAAATCGCGCGCCAGTTGCGCTTGCGCGATATCGGCGGCTTGATCGTCATCGATTTCATCGACATGGAGTCCACCGCCAATCAGCGCGCCGTCGAGGACATGCTGCGTGATGCTGTGAAGATGGATCGAGCCCGGATCCAGCTGGGCAGGCTGTCGCGATTCGGTTTGCTCGAACTGTCGCGTCAGCGCCTGCGCCCCGCCTTAAGCGAAACCACCCACATCAACTGTCCGCGTTGCAGCGGCATGGGAACCATCCGCAGCGTCGAATCGATGTCGTTGGCATTGCTGCGATTGATCGGCGAAGAGGCGCGCAAAGAGCGCACCGGCCGCGTCATCACGCAGGTGCCCGTGGATGTGGCCACCTACCTCATGAACGAGAAGCGCGAACAGCTGCGTCAAATCGAGACCCGCGACAAGGTTTCCCTGGTCGTCGTGCCGAATCCTCACCTGCATACGCCGGCCTATTCGCTGCGCCGAATCCGCGACGATGAGAAGGAATTGCCGGAGAACAACACCGTGAGCTATGCGCTGCCCGATCAGCCGGTGGTTGAAGACGAAGCCATCGGCAATCGCGACAAGAAACCCGTGGGCGAGACGCCCTTGGTACCGAGCATTGTGCCGTCCGCCACCGCGCCCATCATTCCCATGCCGGTCGTGGCGGCACCGCCCCCGATCCCGGTGGCCGAAGTCCCGCAGCTCGGGATATTCGTACGGGCGTGGCGCTGGCTGTTTGGCGGCCCCGGCACAGAACCTGCGCCGGCCCTGCCCCCATCAACGTCCGTTCAGCGCGACCGGCCGCATCGCGACTCGCGCCCGGATCGCTATCGCAGCGCCGGCGGCGACCGTGACCGAAACCGCGATCGAGGGGATCGGGACCGCGGCGACCGCGATCGCAATATCCGCCGCGACGGCGGCGGGCGTGATCCACGGCGCGACGGACGACCGCCGCGCACCGACGGCAACCGCGCCGACGGCAACCGTCCCGGGCCAGCACCCGCAGCTCGCGATCAGTCGCCGCGACCCGAGCAGGGCGCACGCAACGAGTCGCCGCGCGATCAGTC
>CAZZWM010000166.1:0-7201 GCA_964657945.1 uncultured Steroidobacteraceae bacterium | reverse complement strand
CGAGAGTCTGCCGTTCATGTGCCTGAGCGTTTCCGGGCGGTTGCGCCTTCGGCGGTCCTAGTCAAAGGACTCTCTCCAGACAGCTCTTATCGCGATGGCGCGCATGATACGCCGTCGAATCTGCAACATGAAGCCGAGAGCTCATATATCAGCAAACTCGGCGTTTGGCGCGCCTCAGCCGCCGGACTTTTTTGCCGGCCATCCCAGCTTGATCAACTCCGCAACAATAGTGTCACGGTGGTCACCTTGAATTTCGATCACGCCCTCGCGCACGGTGCCGCCAGAACCGCAGCGCTTTTTTAGTTTTGTCGCGAGTGCCTCGATGTCGGCGGCCGTCAACGGCAGGCCCACGATGGTGGTCACGCCCTTGCCTGCGCGGCCCTGGGTCTCGCGCCCGACGCGCACGGCACCCACTTTTGCCGCCCCCGGAGCACCCTTGGGACACACGCATTCGCGCACGGCGCGACGGCAATTCGGGCACAAGCTGCCGACACCTGTGGAATAGACGATTCTGGAACTCATTATCTCCCTTGGAAATCAGCACTTGGGGGCCGCCGCCGCAGCCATGACCACACCAGGTATAATGTCGCAATGATATCTCGCCGTCATTCCTCGACCGTCAACGTGGGTTCGGTCTCCATAGGGGGCAAGTCGCCCATCGTCGTGCAATCCATGACCAACACCGATACCGCCGACATCGACGGCACGGTGGCCCAGGTGAAGGCCCTGGCGCGCGCCGGATCCGAGCTGGTGCGCGTCACCGTCAACAACGACGAGTCCGCCGCCGCGGTTCCCCACATCCGGGACAAGCTCGATGCGGCGGGGATCAAGACACCCTTGGTCGGCGATTTTCATTTCAATGGACACAAATTGCTCAAGGCGCATCCCGCCTGCGCGGAGGCCTTGGGAAAACTGCGAATCAATCCCGGTAATGTGGGGCGCGGCAGCAAGCGCGATCCGCAATTCGCGGAAATGATCGAAACGGCGGTCAAGTATCGGAAGCCGGTGCGCATCGGCGTGAATTGGGGCAGCCTGGATCAGGATTTGCTGACCCGGATGATGGATGAGAATTCCAAGCTGCCGGCACCGCTCGGCGCCATCGACGTCATGCGTGAAGCCATCGTGGTCTCTGCGCTGGATAGCGCCAAGCGCGCCGAAAGCCTGGGGCTGGCCCCTGACATGATCGTCATCAGCGCCAAGGTCAGCGGGGTTCAGGACTTGATTTCGGTCTACAGTAATCTGGCCGGCCGCTGCGAATATCCCCTGCATCTCGGCTTGACCGAAGCCGGCATGGGCAGCAAGGGCATCGTGGCTTCGACTGCGGCCATGGGCGTGCTGCTGCAAAGAGGAATCGGCGACACCATCCGGGTGTCACTGACGCCCGAACCGAATGGCGATCGTACCCAGGAGGTCATCGTCGCCCAAGAGATACTGCAGACCATGGGTCTGCGCGCGTTCACCCCCATGGTCATCGCCTGCCCGGGTTGCGGCCGCACCACCAGCACCTATTTCCAAGAGCTGGCGCAGAAGATTCAAAGCCATATCCGGCACCGCATGCCGGAATGGCGCAAGCAGCACAAGGGCGTCGCCGAGATGACGGTGGCGGTGATGGGTTGCGTGGTGAACGGACCCGGCGAAAGCAAGCACGCCAACATCGGCATCAGCCTGCCCGGCACCGGCGAGCATCCGGTGGCGCCCGTGTACGAGGACGGTGCCAAGACGGTGACGCTCAAGGGTGAGCGCATCGCCGAAGAGTTCCAGGACCTGGTCGAACGATACATCGAACGCACTTACGAACGGATACAAGCATGAAGACACTGGCCGAAAAGAAATGCGCGCCCTGCGAGGGCGGCGTCAAGCCGTTCACCCCCGCCAAAGCCAAACAGTTTCGCAAACAACTGCACAAGGACTGGAAGATCGCCCCGGACTCGAAGAGCCTGACGCGTTCGCTGAAGTTCAAGGACTTCTATCGCACCATGAGTTTCGTCAACGCGCTGGCGCATGTGGCCAACAGCGAAGATCATCACCCTGATCTGAAGGTGGGCTACGACCACTGTCATGTCACCTTCTCCACCCATTCCATCGGCGGCCTGTCGGTGAACGATTTCATCTGTGCGGGTAAATTGGATCGCCTCTAAGAAATTCCGGTACATCGCCGGAGAGCCCCAAGGCGCGGCGCGCAAAGCCCTGCTTGAGAAAGGGCAGTCTTGAAACGGCATTGAGGCCCGCCACCCGCAGGCCCGCGCTCCAGGGATCGGCATTGGTGAACAAACGCTCCAGAGCATCGAGCGCACCCGCCGCCAGGAGATTCTCGCTGCGCCGCCAGCGCTCGTAGCGCCGCAGCACCGAATAGTCGCCGAAGTTGGCGGCGCCGCCCGCCTCGAGGAGCACCTGCGTCAGCGCCGCGCAGTCCAGCAATCCCAGGTTCAAGCCCTGGCCCGCCAACGGATGCACCACGTGGGCGGCATCGCCCAACAGGGCGACGCGCGGCCGCACGTACTCCAGCGCGTATTGCAGCTTGAGGGCGAAACTCGCCACCGGCGTGGTCACCGTGCACTGACCGAGCGCCTCGCCGCTGGCCGATGTGACAGCCACGCCCAGTGTGTGCGCATCCATGGCGCGCAATTCCGCAGCCCGCGCTCGGGATGCGCTCCAGACGATGGAACTGCGGCCATCGTTGAGCGGCAGGAACGCCAGGGGACCGGTGCTCAAGAAACGTTGCCACGCCGTATGTTGATGCGGCAGCGTGGTGCGCACATGCGCCACCAGCGCGTCCTGATCATAAGAATGACCGGCGCTGCCGATCTGCAGCAATTCGCGGCTCTTCGAGTCGATGCCGTCGGCCGACACCAGCAACTTGGCGCGCAGTTCGCGTCCATCCTCCAGACGCACGCTGACTTGCTCGTCGCCGACGGCGATGTCGCTCAATGAACCTTCGAGCAATGCCACGCCGGCGGATCGCGCGGCCTGCCAGCACTGCCATTGCAACGCCCGGCCCTCGACGATATGACCCAGGTTGGGCTCGGCGATTTGCGCGCAGTCGAACTGCAGTGAGCCGGACCCGTCGCGCGACCCTTCGCCATCCCACACGCACATGCGTTCGTAGGCGCACACCCTCTGCGGCGGCAGGCGATCCCATATCCCAGCCGCCTGCAGCAGGCGCTGCGAGGCGCGGCTGAGGGCGAACACGCGCAGATCCCAGTCCGCATCCGCTGCGCTCGCGGCTGCCGCGCGATCGGCCACCACGGCCACCCGCTCCGCCGGACAGACATGACGGGCTGCCAACAATGAAGCCAGCGCGACGCCGCTCACGCCGCCGCCGACGATGATCAGGTCGAAATCGCGGGCCCGCGAGGCGTTCACGGGGCGACCAGCGGCGTCGGAGCGCGCGGCGCCAATGCGACGCCGCGAGCCAGCTTCGGCACACGTCCGTTGGCACCGGTGCTGAGACGCGACAGCGCCGCCTTGGCAGGCGGCAGCAAATCGAATGCCAGCAGGCCGGCGTTGCGCAACCGGGCGATGGACCACAGCGGATTGGAGAACAATCGCACCAGCCCATCCGTGAATGCAATCACGCCGCCGCGATCAGCCGCGCGCCAGGCATCGTAGGCGACGAGCAGTTGCGCATTGCCCGGATCGAAGTCCGGTTCGCCGGCATGTTCTGCGATCAACTCCGCCAGGCTGGCGACGTCGCGCAGGCCCAGATTGAATCCCATGCCGGCCACCGGATGCAGGCCCTGCGCCGCGTTGCCGATGATCACGCAGCGGCCTTCGCTGGTGCGCTCGGCACGGGTCAATGACAGCGGGTACGGTATCCGGCGTCCCACCTTGAGAAAACGTCCGAGGCGAAAACCAAAGCGGCGCTGCAGCTCGGACAGGAATTCAGCGTCGGACCATTGCAATGCGTCGCGCGCGGCCTCGGGCGACAGGGTGAGCACCAGCGTGCAGCGCCCACCCTCGAGAGGCAGCAACGCCAGGGGCCCGTCGGCGGTGAAACGTTCATAGGCCACATGCTCGTGGAAGCGCTGCGGCAGCACGGTGGTGATCACCGCCGTCTGCGCATAATCGCGCACTTCGGCTGCCACCCCGAACGCGCCGCGCACGGCGGACTGCGCGCCGTCGGCGGCCACCACCAGCTTCGCCCCGATGCGTGACGCGGCGCCGGCCTCCTCGATGTCGATCAGAACGACATCGTCCTCTTCGGTGACCTGCGCCACCGCCGCCGGACAGAACACCTGCAAGCCTGCGCCGGGCAGGCGCGACCAGAGCGCTTCACCCAACGCGCGGTTGGGCACCACATATCCCATGGCGGCCAACCCTTGTTCGGTGGCATCGATGCGCGCGAAGCCGAATCGTCCCTGATCCGAGACATGTATCTTGCGGATGGCGCTGGCCGCGCCGTCGAGCCCGGACCAGACGCCGATGGTTTCGAGTATCCGCCGGCTGCCGTTCGATAGAGCCGTGGTGCGTTCATCGAAGCTGGGTTGCGCGGCGGCGTCGTGCGCAACGGCCTCGATGAGAGCAATCCGCAGCTTCAGCGGGGCCAGGGCGGCTGCCAGCGTGGCGCCCACCATGCCGCCGCCCACGATGGCGATGTCATGGGTCTCCCTCATCGCAACGACTCGATCGCATCCGGCGTCTTCTCCAGCGCTGCGGTCAAAACCTCGGGCGTCTTTTTGGTGACCAGAACGTCATCCTCGATGCGCACGCCGATGTTCCAGAACTCCTTGGCAACCTTGGGCGAGGGGCGGATGTAGATTCCCGGCTCGACGGTGAGGGCCATACCGGCTTCCAAAACCCGCCACTCGCCGCCCACCTTGTAGTCGCCGACATCATGCACGTCCAGTCCCAACCAATGTCCGGTGCGGTGATTGAAGAAGCGTTGGTATTGCTGCTCACGGATCAGCTTCGGCACCGAGCCTTCGAGCAGTCCGAGCTTCACCAGACCGTGGGTGATCACGCGCACGGCGGCTTCATGCGGCTGATTCCAATGATTGCCCGGCCGCACCTTGTCGATGGCCGCGAGTTGAGCTTCCAACACCACCTCGTACACCGCGCGCTGGGCCGCGCTGAACCGCCCATTCACCGGAAAGGTGCGGGTGATGTCCGAGGCGTAGAAATCATGCTCGCAGCCGGCGTCCAACAGCAATAAATCCCCGTCGCGCAAAGGCTGATCGTTGTTGCGGTAGTGCATGACACAGGCGTTGGCGCCGCCGCCGACGATGGGATGATAGGAAGTGTCGGCGTTGTGGGAGCGGAACTCGTGCAGCACTTCGGCCATGACCTCGTACTCCATGCGGCCGGGTTCGGCGAAGCGAATCGCGCGCCGGTGTGCCCCCACCGCAATCTGCGCCGCGCGGCGCAATAGCCCCTGCTCGGCCCGGCTCTTATAGAGCCGCATGTCGTCGAGCACATGGTTCAGTGCAACAAATTCCTGCATGCCGCCGCCCTCGGCCCGGGTCTGCGACCGCAAGCCATTCACCCACCCCGTGAGCCGCGGGTCGAAATCGAGGTGCGTGCCCATGGAGTAGAAGACTTGCGAACGCTGTTCCAGCAGTCCGGGCAGAATCTCGTCGATGTCGGCAATCGGAAAGGCGTCGTCGGCTCCGTAGCTCTCGACGGCGCCCTCGGTACCGGCGCGGGCACCATCCCATGATTCCCGCAATGGGTCGCGCTCACGCACGAACAACAAGTATTCACCCTGCGGCCGCCCCGGACACAGCACCGCCACCGCATCGGGTTCCGGAAAGCCGCTGAGGTAGTGGAAATGGCTGTCCTGGCGGTAGGCATACTCGATATCGCCGTTGCGATGACGCACGGGCGCAGCCGGAAGTATGGCGATGGCCTCCTTGCCGATGATTCGCATGAACTGGCGCCGCCGCCGCGCGAACTCACTGCGATCCATTGCCGGTCAATGCAATCGCTGCTGCGCCGGGTAGACCTGCCGCCTCAGCGGCAGCAATTCTTCGAACACCACCTGCGCGGCAACCCGGATGAACTCGACCAGTTCGGCATAGGCCTGCTCATTCGACTCATCGGAGTCGGCGTCATCGCCGGTTGCACGCGAGATTTCGGTGAAGTCGCGCACGATCTCTCCCACATCGCCGTTCAATCCCTCCAGATCGGATATGGCGCCGGTTCCCAATCCATACAGAAATCCGGTGCACCATAATGCAAGCGCATTGGCACGGCCGTTCAACGGCGACTCATCGTCCGGCAACAGCGGTTCGAATTCCATGCCCTGCTCGCCGAAGGAGGTCGAGGTGGCGGTGAACACCCGTTCGATCATCGCCGAGGACTCCTCCGACAAAGAGCTGCTGTCGGGCAGGATTTCATTGAGCCAATCCTGCATCTTGTAGGGCGCCATTGAACATAGGGCGCCGCACAGCGAGCCATGGGCCTCCGCCGCATCGGCCAGACTGCCGGCCGTGGCCAGCACGTCCTCGAAGTCTTTGAATCTGATATCCGACAGCATCATCACCCTTATAATACAGCACCTGCGCCCGCGCGGCAGACGCGGCCGGCGACCTTTGCATTGCGCAAGAGGCCGCTCTATATTGGCACCCCTATGAACGAAACCAACCCGAAGTCAGCCGTCGAACTCGAACTGAAGCGCTTGGAAAAGCGTCTGGAAGACCTCATCGTCACCGTCAGTCACATCAAGGAAGAAAACCGGGCGCTGCGCCAGCGTCAGGATACGCTGACATCCGAGCGCGCCAACCTGTTGCAGAAAAATGAGCAGGTTCGTGCGAGGGTGGAAGCCATGATCGGCCGCTTGAAATCGATGGAACAGGCATGAGCGAAAATCAGGCGCGGGTGAGCGTGCGAATTCTGGAGAAGGAATACCACATCACCTGCCCCATCGAGGAGCGATCGGACCTGCTCGACTCGGCGGAGTTCCTCAACGGGAAAATGCGTGAGATCCGCGACAGCGGAAAGGTCGTGGGCCTGGATCGGATCGCCGTCATTGCCGCGCTCAACATGGCGAATGAGTTGATCCGATTTCGCAACCGTGACACCAATCTCGATTCCGACGTCGGTGGGCGCTTGCGAATCCTGCGCGAGCGCGTAGAGTCGGCTTTGGAGAAGGGTCAGCAACTCGAGCTTTGAGCTCAGGTTCACGCAAGTCGTCGGTCCTTCTCACGGTTAAATTTGGCGCTGCCTGCGGTGTTCGATGCGGATCGGGTTACCTCCTGACCCT
>CAZZWM010000165.1:0-7325 GCA_964657945.1 uncultured Steroidobacteraceae bacterium | reverse complement strand
TTGATTTTATGGTGGGACGGCTGGGACTCGAACCCAGGACCAAAGCCTTAAAAGGGCCTTGCTCTACCAACTGAGCTACCGTCCCACTTAGAGCCGCGCATCATAGCCGAACTTGCCCGGCAGTTCACCGCCGTTGATAGCGGGTGGGATCCGGCAATTCGGCCGCCGAAAAGCCCGCGGCCCGCAGCCGGCATGAATCGCATTGACCGCAGGCGCGGCCTTGCGCATCGGCTTGATAACAAGACACCGTCATGCCGTAGTCCAACCCCAGGCGGGCGCCGACGTTGACGATATCCGCCTTGGACAGATCGATGAGTGGTGCGTGAATCTTGAATGCCGCGCCCTCCACGCCCGCTTTGGTGGCGAGGCGAGCCAGGTGCTCGAAGGCTTGGATGAACGCCGGCCGGCAGTCGGGATAGCCAGAGTAATCAACGGCATTCACGCCGACGAAAATATCCTCAGCTCCCAGCACCTCGGCCCATCCCAGTGCCAATGACAGCAACAGGGTGTTGCGCGCCGGAACATAGGTCACCGGTATGCCGTTACCCCCGGCTTGCGGAACCGCTATTCGCAAGTCGGTGAGCGCCGAGCCGCCGATGCCGGCAAGGTCCACGCGCATGGTGCGATGTTCGTGCGCGCCCAATGCCGCCGCTATGCGTGCCGCGGCATCGATTTCGGCTTGATGGCGCTGGCCATATTCCACGCTGAGGGCGTGGCAGCGGTACCCCTCCTCTCGCGCCATGGCAAGCACCGTGGCCGAGTCCAGCCCACCGGACAACAATACGACTGCATCACGTTCCGGCATCGATTACTTGCCCGGCACGTCGCCCCACAAGACCTTGTGAAGCTGCAGTTGAAAACGCACCGGCAGCTTGTCGGCCAATATCCATTCGGCCAAAGTCGCCGCCGGCAGCTCGTGGTAGCTGGGAGAAAACAAAATCCTGCAGCGCTCGCCCAGACCCTGTGCGGCGATGAAGTCCTTGCTCCAGTCGTAGTCGGCGCGCGAGCCGATGACGAATTTCAGCTGATCGCGCCTGCTCAACAGGGGGAAATTCTCGAGCCGGTTGCGTGCCGCTTCGTTGGAATCGGGCGTCTTCACGTCGATCACGCGGTATACCCGCGGATCTACCTGGGCGACATCCATGGCCCCGCTGGTCTCCAGCGAAACCTCGAAGCCGGCATCGCACAGCCGTTGCAGCAGACCCAGGCAGTTCGGCTGCGCCAGCGGCTCGCCGCCGGTGACGCACACATGGCGGGCGCCATAGCGGCGCACTTCATCGAGGATGGAATCGACATCGCGCCAGTCGCCGGCGTGAAAGGCATATTCAGTGTCGCAGTAGGAGCAGCGTAGCGGACATCCCGTCAGCCGCACGAACACCGTGGGGTAACCCACGGCGTCGGCCTCGCCCTGCAACGAGTGAAAGATCTCGTTGATGCGCAGGCGCTTGGTCTTGGGCGCATCGCCAATCAATGTTTCTCGGCCGCCATCTTCTCGATGCGCTGCTGCGCCAGCTTGGCGTCGGCATTGTCGGGAAACTGCGTGATGACCTGCGACAGCACCAGCTTGGCCGATTCGTATTGCTTCAGTTCGTAGCGGCAGTAGCCGATTTTCAGCAAGGCATCGGGCACCTTGCGCGACTGCGGATACTTGTCGACGACTTTTTGGAATGCCGCTTCGGCTTCGGGGAAGGCCTTGTTCACGTAATTCGCTTCACCCAGCCAATACTGCGCGTTCTCGGCCAGGGCGCTGTCCGGATAAGTGGCCAGGAATTTTTGAAATGCCGGCACGGCACGTTCGTACTGGCCTTCCTTCAAGAAGGTGAAGGCTGACTGATAGCCCGATTTGTCATCGGCGGCGGATCCGTCGTATCCCGCGGGTGGCGATGCCCCCGGTGCACTCGGGACCGATGCCGCACCGCCCGCAACCGGGAGACTGGCGCCGCTGGGCGCCGCCGATACGGCGCCGCGCACCTCCAGGGCCTTGATACGTCGGTCCAAGTCCGCATACAGGTCGCGCTGCTGCTTCCGGTTTGCATCCATGGCATTGTTCAATTGATCGACGTCGTTATGCATGCCGCGAACATCGCTGCGCAGGGCCTCGATTTGGTTCGAGACCTCGAGCAAGCTCTGGTTGGCCATCACCCGCTCGATTCGCGCCAGGCGCGTATCCAGGTCATGCAGCCTGATCTGCACCGGGTCTTCCTCCGGCGGCGTGGTCGAGCACGCCGCCAGGGACGAGACCATCAGCGCCGTACCGATCCATGCGACGTGCGGCCGCCTCATCACGGCAGATAAACCACTTCCACGCGTCGGTTTTGCGACCACGCCGCTTCATCGTCGCCTTCGGCCGCCGGACGCTCGGCGCCGAAGCTCACCGTGGAAATTTGCGACTCCGCCACGCCTTGCAGCAGCAACGCGCGGCGCACCGCCTGCGCGCGGCGCTCGCCCAGTCCGATGTTGTACTCGCGCGTGCCGCGATTGTCGGTATTACCCTCGAGCTTCAGCTTCATGGTCGGATTGCCGCTCAAATTCCTCGCCGCCGTCGTGATGATGTCGGCGAACTCAGGCTTGATTTCGGACTTGTCGAAATCGAAGTAAATCACCTTGCGCGCCAGCGCACCGGTGCCCTCGCCGGGAATGCCGCGCGAGCCACCGGCGGAATCGCCGCCCAACGGACTGGTGGAGGTCGATGCGCCATCGGCCGAAGAAGACGTCGAAGCGCCCGGCACGGAGGATCCGGCCTGCGGCAAATCCTTGGTATTGGGCTTTTTCGGGCATCCCGCGAGCAGCGCCGCGCCGGCAATGACCAGGGCAATCGTCATCATTCTTTTCATCTACTTCTCCAAGCGTACGAATTGAGTGTAAGTGTACATCGTTTGCATGACCGCCTAGAACGGCCCCCAGGCCGGCTCCTGCATTTCCCCTTCGCTCGGCGCCAGCGTTTGCTGCACTCGTCCATCGGCGCTGACCAGCGCGAGCACGCCGCGGCCCTTGTCCCGCGTGGCGTAGATGATGACCGCGCCATTCGGCGCATAACTCGGGGACGTATCGAAGCGGCCCTTGGTCAGCACCTGCATTTCATTGCGGCCGCGCAGATCCATGGTTGCAATGCGAAACGCGCCGTCTTCCTGAGTCACGAAAGCCATTTGCGTTTCATCCGGCGAAATGCGCGAGCGGGCGCTGTAGCTGCCCTGGAAAGTCAGGCGCCGCGGCTTGTCGCCGGGGTGGATGCCCACCTTGTAGATCTGCGGACCACCGGCGCGGTCCGAGGTGAAGTACAGGCTTTGGCCGTCCTTGGACCATTGCGGCTCGGTATCGATTCCCGGATCGTCGGTGATGCGCGTCAGTGCCTGGGTGGCCAGATCCATGACGTACACGTCGAGGTTGCCCTCGCGCGTGGACAACACCATCGCCATCTTCCGGCCGTCGGGGGACCAGGCAGGCGCCTGATTCACACCTGCATGCGCCGACACCCGCCGCCGCTCGCCGCTCTTCAGGGTCTGCACATAGATCGAAGGCAAACGCTCCTCGAAGGACACATAGGCCAATGAAGTGCCATCCGGCGACCACGCCGGCGACATCAGGGGCTCGTGCGACTGCATGACGATGCGGGCATTCTCGCCGTCGGCATCCGCCACCATCAGCTGATAGGTTTTGCTCGGCAGACGTCCCAGCACCGAGATGTAGGCAATGCGGGTCGAAAAAGCCCCCTTGATGCCGAGAATCTTTTCGAACACGGCATCGGCGATCTGATGGCCCGCGGATCTCAAGCCCGGGCGATTCGAGGTGATTTGGAAACCGAGCATGCGCTGGCGGGTCAGCACGTTGTAGAGCTCATAGGTGATGGTGAAATGATCGGCCCCATCCGTGGTCATGTTTCCCACCACGATGTAGTCGCTGTTCAACCGCTTCCAATCGTCGAAGGCGATGTTGGCGCCGGTGTGCGGCTGCTCGATCATGTCTTTGCGGTCCATGGGCTTGAAGCGGCCGCTGCGCATCAGATCGTCGCTGACCAATTGCGCCACGTCGAACGAGGCGGCGTTGAGCTCCGCCGAGGCGAACGGCACGATGGCCAAGGGAATGGCCTCGCTTTGTCCGCGGGTCACCTCGACCACGAAATCGGCGTGTGCTCCGGCCCCCAGCGCCAGGCATGCGATCAGAGCCAAGTGGGACAAGATTTTCTTCATGGGCAGGCTCTATTGGTCGGGATGGAAGTGAAACGAGAAGCTCTTCATGAACAGCGCCGGATCGGCCGGACTGGGCAAGGGTGAAGCGCGGTACACGGCATTTTCGATCGATTGACGCGCGGCGCTGTCGCCATTGCATTGGGTCACCTGCGCGCTGGTCACTTCGCCCCCCGGCACCTGGGTGACCTGCACCAGGCAATCCAGACCGACCGTCGCTGACGGCGGACGGATCCAGGCGCGCTGAATCCGATTCTGCAGTTGCGATATGTATTGATCGCGCAGCGGTCCGCTCTGCACCGCGGCCACGCGCTCCTCTTCGGCGAGCTGCCGCTTCAGTTCCGCTTCGCGCTCGGATCTGGCCTTTTGATCGGCGGCCTTTTTGGCATCCTCAGCAGCCTTGGCCTCGGCATCGTGCTTCTGCTGTTCCGCCCGCCGGGCATCCTCGGCGCGCTGCGCATCCTGCGCGCGTTTGGCCGCGGCTGCCTTGTCCGCCTCTTGCGCGCGTCTCTTCGCATCGTCGGCCCGCGCCTGATCGGCCGCGGCCGCCGCTTTGACCGCGTTCAACTGTGCCGCCAACTTGGCCTTGGCATCCGCTTCGGCTTGTTCTTCCTGCTGCTTCGCTTCTTGCGCGGCTTTCTCGGTGGCAGCGGCCTCGGCCGCCGCCCGCGCATCCGCCGCCGCTTTGGCGCGGGCTGCTTCAGCCTCGGCGCGATCGGTGAGCTGCTTCTGCGCGGCGGTCAGCACAGCCGAATCGATCACCACGCCATCCACCGGCAACGGCTGCACGCTGGGCAGAGTGCGATTCACGGTGATCATCGCCGCCACCAGAAAAGCAGCTGCCAGCGCCGCATGCAGCAGCACGGAAAAAGCCAACGATGCGGAGTGCTCGCGCAGAAAGCCCGCCATTCAGCGCACCCGGTTCGGCGGCGCGGTACGCACCGGGTCGGTCAGGAATCCCACCTTGGACGCGCCGGCCTTTTGCAGCAGCACCATGGCGCGCACCACGTCGCCGTAAGGCACGGTGGTGTCCGCTTTGACCAGTACCGGTGTCTGAGGATCACGCCGCAGCAGCGCCGACGTACGCGTGCTGACCGTGGCCTCGGATGCCGGCTGATCCTGGTTCTGGCCGAAATTGATGTACAAACGGCCGCGGGCATCGATGGTCAGGATCAGCGGCTCGTGTTTCGCCAGAAAATCTGCATCGATGGGCTTGGCGCCGGCGTCGGGCAGATCCACCTTCACTCCCTCTTTCAGCAAGGGGGCGGTGATCATGAAGATGATCAACAGCACCAGCATGACGTCGATGTAGGGCACCACGTTGATCTCGGCCATCAAGCGTCGGCGGCGCTGCATCACGGGCATGTCATTTCACATCGGCGGCCCGGGTCGGGCCGTGGCGCTGCAGGATGGTGGAGAACTCTTCGATGAAGGTCTCGAAGCGCAGCTCCAGGCGGCTGACCTGGTCGGCCAGTCGGTTGTAGGCCACGGTCGCGGGTATCGCCGCGAACAGACCAACGGCGGTGGTGATCAAGGCCTCGGCGATGCCGGGCGCCACCGCGGCCAGCGTGGCTTGCTGCACGTTGCCGAGGTTGTGGAAGGCGCTCATGATGCCCCAGACGGTGCCGAACAGACCCACATAGGGGCTGGTGGATCCTACCGTGGCGAGCAGTGCCAGGTTCTTCTCCAGACGGTCGAGTTCGCGCATCAGTGCCACGCGCATGGCGCGCCGGGCGCCATCCAAGAGTTGGTCGGCGGGGGTGCCTTGCTGGCGCAAGCGGCTGAACTCGCCGAAACCGGATTCGAAGATGCTTTGCAGTCCCGTGCCAGCGCGGCCCTTGATTTCGATGCCCCGGTACAGAGTCGCCAGATCGCCGCCCGACCAGAAGGCGGTTTCGAATTTCTCCGCCTGAGAGCGTGAGCGGCCGATGACCTGGCTCTTGCGGAAGATCACGGCCCATGACGCGACGGAGGCTGCCAGCAGCAAGCCCACCACCACTTGCACGACGGGACTGGCGTCGAGCACCAGCGTCCAGACCGACAAATCATTCGGCATTGCGCCACTCCGTAAAAAGATCCTTGGGGATGGGCCGCGGCTTCAGCGTGCCCGAGTCCAGGCAGGCGACGCGAACGGTGGCGTGGATCAGCTGCTCAGTGCCCCGCATTATGGTTTGCTTGAAGAGTATTGTGGCACCACTGAGGCGTTCGAGTTCCGCGGTGACGAGAATTTCATCATGCAGCACGGCGGGCTTCAGGTAGGTCACTGCAATGTTGACCACCGCGAATTGCAATTTTTGCTCCGCGCGCAGCTGCTGCTGATCGACGTGCATGGCGCGCAGCCAGTCTGTACGGCAACGCTCCAAAAACTTCAAATAATTGGCGTAATACACCACGCCGCCGGCGTCGGTATCTTCCCAGTAAACGGAAAATGTCTTGCTGAAGCCCGGCGCGCCAGCCAACTACTGATCGTCCCGAAACAGTTTCAGATTCATGTCGCGCTCCGACGACGGCGGCGGCAATTTGAAGTGCGCATAGGCGGCACGGGTGGCCACGCGGCCGCGGGCCGTGCGCATCAGGAAGCCCTGCTGAATCAGAAACGGCTCGACCACATCCTCGATGGTGCCGCGCTCCTCGCTCATCGCAGCTGCGAGACTGTCGACGCCGACCGGACCGCCGTCGAATTTCTCGATGATGGTCAGCAGCAGCTTGCGGTCCAGCATGTCGAAGCCCTGCGGGTCCACTTCCAGCATATCGAGTGCCGCCAGCGCCACCTCGCCGCTGATCACCCCGGAGGCCTTGACCTCGGCGTAATCACGCACCCGCCGCAGCAAGCGGTTGGCGATGCGCGGCGTGCCCCGCGAGCGCTCCGCGATGCGATCCGCGCCGTCCGGCTGCAGCTGCAATTTCAGAATGGACGCGCTGCGCACCACGATCTTGGTGAGGTCTGCCGTGCTGTAGAACTCCAGGCGGTGCACGATGCCGAATCGATCGCGCAATGGCGAGGTCAACAAGCCGGCACGCGTGGTCGCGCCCACCAAGGTGAAAGGCGGCAGGTCCAGCCTGATGGAGCGCGCGCCGGGACCCTCGCCAATCATCAGGTCGAGCTGCGAGTCTTCCATCGCCGGGTACAGCACCTCCTCC
>CAZZWM010000164.1:0-7368 GCA_964657945.1 uncultured Steroidobacteraceae bacterium | reverse complement strand
CAAAGGCCCCCGCGGCAAAGGCAGAAGCTGTGCGGCCGGCGCCCTCCCGCGACAAGATGACATCGAGAAATCGGATCCGCACACCCGGATTGAATTTCAGTTTGAGGCGTTCGAATGGCCCCAAGCCGCCGGCGATGAATTCCGGATACGCAATCCAATGCTCGTCGATGAGCTTCAGCCACCGCCAGCGAAACGCCTTGCGCCGCTGCCGCGCCCGGGAGCTGA
Organism: uncultured Steroidobacteraceae bacterium; assembly: GCA_964657945.1. Classification (GTDB taxonomy): domain Bacteria; phylum Pseudomonadota; class Gammaproteobacteria; order Steroidobacterales; family Steroidobacteraceae; genus Bog-1198. The sequence continues at coordinate 7,143 of CAZZWM010000164.1, read as the reverse complement.
TGTACACCACGCGTGCGCCGCGTCGACGCGCGGCGCGCAGCTGAGCGGTGCGCCCGGCATTGTCGAATATCACCACGGTGGGCCGAAAAGTCTCCATCAACTCGATCACCGCCTTGGAATGAAATGTCGGCGACGAATCCAAAAGTGTGGTGGGAAACGGTACCGCGTTTGCGTAAGGCGCTTGGCGGCTCATCACGAAATGCAATTGCGCTTCGGGCCACTGCTCGATGCAGCCACGCGCGATGCTCAAGCTGCGGGCGTACTCGCCCATGCCGAACGCGCCCGATACAGGAACGAACAAGATCCTAGGATGCGCGGCATCACGCAAAGGCGGTGAACCACCGGTCCAGCACCAGCAAGAACCAGGCGCGGCGAAATTCGCTGCTGACCGGCCGGCTCAATACGCCGCGCTCCATGAGCCGGCGCACCGCATCCTGCAGCAGCGTCGGGTGACGCTTCAGCCACCGATGTACGGGTAATCCGAATCCAGACTTGGGCCGTTCCAAGTGACCTTTGGGCAGTCGCGGCTCCATCAGGCGGCGCACCAACAACTTGCCGCGGCGCGCACGGGCATCGACCAGCAATTGCGGATCGACGCTCAGCATGAACTCCACCACCCGGTGATCGAGCAGCGGGGGCCGCACCTCCAGGGAATGCGCCATGCTGGTGCGATCGACTTTGGTCAGCAAGCCTTCTGCCAGGTCGGTATGCAAATCCAACCACCGCAATTGCGTCAGCGGCGCCATGCCCTCACGCCAAAACTGACGGTAGAACCATAGATAATCATAGCCATCCTCGCGCCACGGTCCCGCCAACAGCACATCGATCTGCTGCGCCGTCATGCCGCCGAGCGCCGCTGCATAGCCCGGCAGCCCCACATAGGCGTGCCGCTGCATCGACGATGCGAAACGCGACAGCGGCGGCAGGTTCGCCGCGAGGGCGCGCTTCAAGAAATTCGAGCGTGCACCGATGCGCGACCAGTAGCGCGGGTAGCCGCAGAATATTTCGTCGCCGCCCTCGCCGCTCAATGCCACGGTTACCTCGCGACGCGCGAACTGCGCCACCAGATAATTCGACCAGGCGGCGCTGTCGCCGAATGGCTCATCGAACATCAGAGGAATCAAATCGAGCGCGCTCTGGAAGTTCGCCTCAGGAGCGGTCATCTCCATGTGCTGGGTTCGCAGGTGCTCCGCGACGCTGCGCGCAGCGTGAGCTTCGGAACGCGCCCCGGATTCATATCCGAGGGTATAGGTGTGGGGCGCATCCAGATAGTACGTGGTCAGCGCCGAGTCCAGCCCGCCGCTCAAGAAAACACCCACCGGCACATCCGAGAGCGTGTGTTGCGGAATCACCTCCCGCAACAAGCCATCGAGGTGTTCCAAGGTTTGCCCGGGGCTGCGCTCGACGATGTCGGCGGATGGGTTCCAGAACCGCTCGATGCTCGCCGTGCCGGCGCGCCAGTGCAAGACATGGCCGGCCGGCAGCTTGGCGATGCCCTGATAAATGGTCTTTGGCGCCGGTATGTAGCCATGGAACAAGAAGTCGCGCACCGCGCTTCGATCGATGTCGGGCTTGCCCAGCAGCAACAGCGCTTTGAGCTCGGATGCGAACGCAATGCCCTGCGGCAACAGGCGGTAGTAAAGCGGCTTGATGCCCAGACGGTCGCGCGCCAGCAGCAGCTGCCGGGCACGGCTGTCCCAACTGGCGAAGGCGAACATGCCGGCGATGCGTTGCAGACCCGGGCTGCCCTCCACCGCCAGCAAACGCAGCAGCACTTCGGTATCGCCGCTGGAAGCCCACGGCCCGGGCAAGGTTGCGCGCAGCGGTTCGTGATTGTAGAGCTCGCCGTTGTAAGTCAATACATGCGATTCGTAGCGCATGGGCTGGTGGCCGGCCTCGGTCAAGTCTTGAATCGCAAGCCTGCGGTGCGACAGCGCGACGCCCGGCTCACTCCACAGGCCCTCGCCGTCCGGACCGCGGTGCCGGAGGGCTTGCGCCATTTTTCGGGCGATATCATCGCTGGCCGATGGTCCGATGATTCCCGCGATTCCACACATGGACGGCAGTCTAGCGCGGCCCAGTCGCGATGTACCGCTAGCCATCGGCGGACGGTTCGTTTAGGGTGCGCGCTGGAGCTATCGACATGGCAACACCGGCCGATCAACGAATACTGGAACTACTCGGAAAATGGCTCGAAAGTCTCGAGCTGCATGCCAAGTATTCGTCGCTCGATGACGACAGCTACTGGAGCATTCAGCCGTGGGTGGAGCACCAACGTCCGAGCCGCTGGATCGTGGATCTGGCAAAACAAAAGACCCTGGCATTGCGCGCCCAGGTCGAGGAACGCATCAAGGCCGGCGACGCCCAATTTTCCGACTCGCTCGAATTGATGACCTTTCTGGCCAACCTGGTGGGCTCCGAGCACATCGAGCGTTTCATCCCTGTGGCGGAAGGCAAGAACGAGCGGGCGCCCGCGCCGCGCACGGATGCGCCCACGGCTCCTGACGCTGCCACGGGAACTCGCGAGATGCCGCAATTCTTGGCACCCAAGCGCAACGCTGCGCCCGCCGGCACCGCACAGGTGGCGCGCAACGAGCGCAAAGCTGCAGTGGTGGCCAAGCCGGCGCCGAAAGCGTCGCCCAAGCCGCCGCCAAAGAAAGCAGTTGCACCGCCTGACCGGAACGAAGCAGTGGAGGCCGTGCGCGAGCAGGTGATCGCCGACGCGGCGCGCCTGGTTCAGTGGGGGCGCAAGTGGTACGAGTTGCCGGAATTGATCGCCCGTATGGCCGATCGCCCGACGCTGCCGGAAGTGCGTAGAATCCTCAAAGAGAACAAAGCCGCCATCGATAAGAAAGCCGGAGTCGGGTAAGCACTTCCATCCGCAACCGGTCTGAATACAATTTTTAGGGAACCTCCGTCGATTTTGCACGCTCAAAGGCGGCCATGATTACGACAAAACACTTATCCAAACGCTATGGCGAGAAACTCGCCGTCGATGACCTGACCTTCACCGTCGCGCCGGGCGAGGTTCTGGGATTCCTCGGCGCCAATGGCGCAGGCAAGTCCACCACCATGCGCATGATCGCCGGTTTCATCTCACCCACCGCGGGCGAGGTGTCGGTATGCGGGCACGACATCGAAAAGGCGCCGGTGGCAGCCAAGGCCTGCATGGGGTACCTGCCGGAAGGCGCGCCCAGCTACGGGGAAATGACGGTGGGCGAATTCCTGGACTTCGTTGCCGATGTGCGCGGCCTGAAAGGCGAGCGCCGCGCGCAGCGACGCGCCGTGGTGGTCGACCGCCTGGCCCTGTCCGGTGTGGTCGACCAAGTGATTGAAACCTTGTCCAAAGGTTTTCGTCGCCGCGTCGGACTCGCACAGGCTCTGATTCACGATCCGCAGGTGCTGATTCTCGACGAACCCACCGACGGCCTGGATCCGAATCAAAAACACGAAGTGCGGCGGCTCATCAACGAACTGAGCAAGGATAAGCTGGTGATCGTCTCGACGCACATATTGGAGGAGGTGCACGAGGTCTGCACGCGCGCCATCATCATCGCCGACGGACGCATCGTGGCCGATGAAACGCCGGCTGCCTTGGAAGCGCGCTCGCGCTACCACCACGCCGTCAGTCTGCGATTCGAGAAGGCCGATCAGCTGGCGGCGGCGAAGACTGAACTCGCGGCGCTGCCGCAGATCGCCGCCATCGAAACGGACGCGCGCGAACTGAAGTTGACCGCGGTGCCGAAGCCCGGCGCCAATGCCTTGGCGGCGGTCAGCGCCATCATCGACAAGAACGACTGGGACGTTCCCGAACTGCACCTGGAATCGGGAAGGCTCGATGAGGTGTTCCGCACCCTGACCCAGCCTGCCGGCATCGAGGCGGCGCCATGAGTCAGATGATGGTGGTTTTCAAGCGCGAACTGCGCAGCTATTTCGCCACACCGCTGGCGTACGTATTCATCGTCATCTTCCTGGTGCTGGCCGCGGTCTTCACCTTTCAGATCGGCGGCTTCTTCGAACGCAATCAGGCCGACCTGCAGCCCTTCTTCCGTTGGCATCCATGGCTTTACCTGGTGCTGATCCCCGCGATTTCCATGCGGCTGTGGGCCGAGGAGCGCAACAGCGGCAGCATCGAGTTGCTCATGACGCTGCCCATCACGCTGTGGCAGGCGGTGGTCGGGAAATTCATGGCCGCGTGGGTGTTTGCCGGCATTGCGCTATTTCTGACGTTTCCGGTCTGGATCACCGTGAACTATCTGGGGTCACCGGATAACGGCGCCATCTTCGCCGCCTATGTCGGCAGCTTGCTGATGGCGGGCGGTTTTTTGGCGATCGGCATGTGCTTGTCGGCCGCGACCCGCAACCAGGTCATTGCTTTCATCACCGCCGCATTGGTGGGTTTCGTGTTCTTACTGGCAGGATTTCCGCTGGTCCTGGATTTCGTGCGCGGCGTGCTGCCGCAGGTGATCGTGGATGCCATCGCCTCCTTGAGCTTCCTGACCCACTTCGACGCGATATCCAAAGGTGTGATCGATCTGCGCGACCTGGTGTACTTCGGCGCGCTGATCGGTTTTTGGTTGGCCGCCACGGCCCTGGTACTCGATATGAAGAAGGCGGAATAAGTGAACGGCACGCGTGGGCGTAGACTCTGGTTCGGCGTCGGCGGCCTGGTGGCGCTGGCGGTGTTGTTTTTGGCCGTCGTCATGTTGTCGAATATCGGCTTGCGCGGCGCGCGGCTGGATTTGACCCAGAACAGGCTGTATACCTTGAGCAAGGGCACGCAACAGGTGCTCGACGAGTTGAAGGAGCCGGTCAACCTCTACTTCTATTTCTCGCGCGAGTCGGCCGCGAAACAAGCGCCTCTGATCATGCCGTACGCGACCCGCGTGCGGGAATTTCTCGAGGAACTCGCTGCCCGCTCGAAGGGCAAGATCCACTTGCAGGTCCTCGATCCGCAACCCTTCTCTGAAGATGAAGACCGTGCCGCCGAACTCGGACTGCAGTCCTTGCACACCGGAGCGGGCGATGCGTTGTACTTCGGGCTGGCCGGAACCAACTCTACCGATGGGCGCTCCGCGCTGCCCAGTTTCACACCCGACCGCGAACAGTTCCTGGAATACGACGTCGCGAAGTTGATCCAGGAACTGGGCAACCCGAAGAAGCCCGTCATCGCCCTTCTCAGTTCGCTTCCCATGCAAGGCTCCTTCGATCCTCGCACCGGTCAGCCCGGCGAACCGTGGCCGATCTTTTCACAGCTGCAGCAGTTGTTCACCATCCACGCCGTCACGCCCGAAGCGGATCACATCGACACGGACGTCGATGTCCTGATGGTGGTTCATCCCAAGTCGCTGCCGGCCAAGACTCTGTATGCCATCGATCAATTCGTGATGCGCGGCGGCCGCCTGCTGCTGCTGGTCGATCCGAACTCCGGCGCCGACAGCAGCGGCCAGGATCCCAGCAATCCCCTGGCTGGCGCCATGGCCAATCATTCGTCGGATTTGCAGCCTCTGCTCGGCGCCTGGGGCATCGACTACGATCCCAGCAAGGTGATCGGTGATTTGGGAAGGGGCCTGGAAGTGCGCGCCAGCGCGCAGACCGCCCCCGTTCGCCACATCGGCATCTTGGGGTTGCGCCACGGCGACATGGATCCGAAGGATGTCGTCACTGCGTCGCTGGAGTCGATCAATCTGGCCACGGTGGGGGCGATATCGGCCAAGGCCGGCGCCAAGACCACCTTCGAACCGCTGCTGCTCAGCTCGAATCAGGCTGAGCCCATGCCCGCGCAACGCTTCAATGCATTGACGGACCCGAACAGCTTGCGAGATGGATTCAAATCCACGGGCGTGCGTTACGCCATCGCGGCGCGCATCACGGGTCCTGTGGACTCGGCCTATCCCAATGGCCTGCCCGCCGATCAAAAACCCGGCGGCGCTGCGCCTGCCGGTCCCCCGCAGGCACATCTGGCTCACGCCACCGCGCCGGCCAACATCGTGGTGATCGCCGACACCGACTTCCTCTTGGATTACATGTGGGTGCAGGTCCGGGAGTTGCTGGGGCAGCGCGTCGCGCAGGCCTTTGCCAACAACGGCGACTTCATCGCCAATATCCTCGATAACTTGAGCGGCAGCAGTGCTCTGATCAGCGTGCGCGGCCGCGCCTCGTTCTCGCGGCCCTTCGAGCGGGTCGAAGCGCTGCGCCATCAGGCCGACGATCGCCTGCGCGCCAAGGCGCTGGAACTGCAGAACCAATTGCAACAGACCGAAGCCAAGCTGACGGAACTGCAAAGCAAGCGCAATGACCAGAGCTCGCTGACGCTCTCGCCCGAACAGGAAGCCGAGCTCAAAACCTTCACCGCGGAGAAGGCGCAGGTGCGCAAGGAATTGCGCGAAACCCAGCGCGGCCTCGATGTCGACATCAACCGTCTCAACAGCTGGCTGAAGGTCATCAACATAGGCATTGCACCTTTGCTGGTGGCCATCGTCGGCGTGGTGGTGCTGTCCATGCGCCGCCGTCGCAAAACTTCAGCCTCCGTCTCGGCGGGTGCATCATGAGCCGTCAGCGTCTGGTCGCCTTGATCGTGATTGCATTGCTGGCGCTCGGCGGCGCTTATTTCCTGGCCGCAAGGCGCGACGGCAGCCAGGATAGAAGCGGCGCCTCACTGTTTCCAACACTGGCTGACCAGGCCAACTCTGCCAGCGAATTGACGGTGTTCAAAGGCAGCAGCACGCCATCGCTCACGGTACACAAGAAGAACGAGCAGTGGACCGTGGCGGAACGCGCCGATTATCCGGCTGACATGTCCAAGTTGCGCCGCCTGCTGCAGTCCCTGATCGACGCCAAGATCATCGAAGAGAAAACCTCCAATCCCGCCAGCTATTCCGTTATTGGTGTGGAAGATCCGCTGAAGCCCGAAGCCGGCGGCGCCGAGGTGTCCATCAGCGTGGCCGACGGCAAACACGCCGTCATCGTCGGCAAATCCTCGCCGGAGGGCAGTTACGTGCGCCGCGCCGGAGAGGAAAAGAGCTACAGCGTCGCGCCGGGGATTTCCGTGGATGCCGAACCGCGCTTCTGGATCGATACCAAGCTGCTGGATTTGAAAACCGCCGACATTCAAAAGGTCGACGTGAAATTCACCGGCGGCCC
>CAZZWM010000163.1:0-7474 GCA_964657945.1 uncultured Steroidobacteraceae bacterium | reverse complement strand
ACCAACACCATGCGTTCCGGTGCGCTCGGCATCAAGGTGCGCATCTCGGGCCGCTTGAACGGTTCGGAGATTGCGCGCACCGAGACCAATCGCGAGGGCCGGGTGCCGCTGCACACCTTCCGCGCCGACATCGACTACGGCCTTGCGGAAGCGCAGACCACCTACGGCGTGATCGGCATCAAGGTTTGGATCTTCAAGGGCGAGGTGTTCGAGCAGCCTGAAGCGGAGGTCGCCGAAGGCGGCGAAGCCGCGGAAGGCGCGGCGGCCACGGGCGCCAAAACCGCAGAAGCTCCGGCTCCTGCCGCAGGTTGAACTAGGTAACACGACATGATGCAGCCGAAGCGGACCAAATTCCGCAAACAATTCAAGGGCAAGATCTCCGGCAGCGCGATGCGCGGCAACTCCGTGGCGTTCGGCGAGTTCGGCCTGAAGGCCACCGATCGCTGCCGCATGACGGCGCGTGAGATCGAAGCGGCGCGGCGCGCCATTTCCCGTCACGTGAAGCGCGGCGGACGCATCTGGATCCGCGTGTTTCCGGACGTGCCCATCACGCAGAAGCCGTTGGAAGTGCGCATGGGCTCGGGCAAGGGCAACGTCGAGTACTGGGTCGCCAAGGTGCTGCCCGGCAAGGTGCTGTTCGAAATCGAAGGCATGAGCGAGGAGATTGCGCGCGAGGCGTTCCGCCTGGCTTCCGCCAAGCTGTCGGTGTCGACTGCGTTCGTCAAGCGTCAGGTGCGTTCATGAAGGCGAAAGAGCTGCGCGAAAAGGCGCCCAAGGACCTCGGCGAGGAGCTGCTCAAGCTGCGCCGCGAACAATTCAATCTGCGCATGGCGCGCGCCACCGGTCAGGCGGCGAAACCGGATCAATTTGCAAAAGTGCGCAAGAACATTGCGCGCGTAAAGACGGTGTTGGCGCAGTCCAAGGCCGCCGGAGGTAAGGCGTGATGTCCACTGAAGCGGCCGAAGTGAAAGCAACCAAACCGGAGCGCCTCGCCACCGGCAAGGTCGTCAGCAACAAGATGGACAAGACCATTGCGGTCTCGATCGAACGTCTGGTGAAGCACCCGACCTACGGCAAGTACATCCGCCGCACCACCAAGCTGCTGGCGCATGATGAGGCCAACGATGCCAAAGAGGGCGACATCGTGCACATCAAGCCCTGTCGTCCCATGTCGCGCCATAAATCCTGGGTGCTGGTCCGCGTGGTCGAACGCGCCCGCGCCGAATAAGGACCCGACATGATCCAGATGCGAACAATTTTGAACGTGGCCGACAACAGCGGCGCGAAGCGCCTGATGTGCATCAAGGTGCTCGGCGGCTCGAAGCGGCGTTACGCGGCGGTGGGCGATGTGATCAAGGTCAGCGTCAAGGATGCGATCCCGCGCGGCAAGGTCAAGAAGGGCGAGGTTTACGACGCCGTGGTGGTGCGGACCAAGAGCGGGGTGCGGCGCGCCGACGGCTCGCTGATCCGCTTCGACACCAATGCGGCCGTGCTGCTGACCAACAAGCTCGAGCCCATCGGCACGCGTATTTTCGGACCGGTGACGCGCGAGCTGCGCAATGTGCAGTTCATGAAGATCATTTCGCTGGCACCAGAGGTGCTGTGAGACATTTATGAAAAAGATTCGCAAAGGCGACCTGGTGATTTTGATCGCCGGTCGGGACAAGGGCCGCAAGGGCGCCGTCATCGAGGTTCTGGCGGACGATCGCGTGCGCGTCGAGGGACTCAACATGTCCAAGAAGCACCAGAAGCCGAATCCGCAGGCCGGCGTGCAGGGCGGCATCGTCGAGCGCGAGGCGCCGCTGCACGTGTCGAATGTGCTGGTTTTCAATCCTGCGACGCAGAAGGGCGATCGCGTCGGCTTCAAGGCGCTCGACGACGGCCGCAAGGTGCGCGTTTTCAAGTCGAACAAAGAAATGGTCGACGCGAAGTGACGCCGGCCGGGTAACGAGTAAACATCATGGCAGCAAGACTCAAACAGATTTACCACGACAAGATCGTGCCGGAGCTCAAGGCCAAACTCGAGCTGAAGAACACCATGCAGGTGCCGCGCGTTCTGAAGATCACGGTCAACATGGGCGTGGGGGAAGCCGTGGCCGACAAGAAGGTCATGGATGCCGCAACCGCCGACATGGCCAAGATCACCGGCCAGAAGCCGGCGGTCACGAAGGCCAAGAAGTCGGTCGCAACCTTCAAGGTGCGAGACGGGCAGGCCATCGGCTGCAAGGTGACCCTGCGGGGAGATCGCATGTACGAGTTCCTCGATCGTCTGGTCAACATTGCCATTCCGCGCATCCGGGATTTTCGCGGCATCAGCGGGCGCTCCTTCGACGGCCGCGGCAATTACAGTCTGGGCGTGAAGGAACAGATCATTTTCCCGGAGATTCAATACGATCAGATCGATCAGATCCGTGGCATGGACATCACCATTTCCACATCGGCCGCCGACGACAAACATGGTCGCGCGTTGTTAGAAGCTTTCAACTTTCCGTTTCGCAAGTAGGGTAATAGCCCATGGCCAAGACGAACATGCTCATGCGCGAGAAGAAGCGCCTCAAGGTGGCGAAGAAATACGCCACCCGCCGCGCCGAACTCAAGGAGCTGATCCGCAATCCGCGCACCGGCGCCGAGGAACGCGTCGCCGCGCAGAACGAATTGCAGAAGCAGCCGCGCGATGCGGGCAAGACCCGGCAGCGAAACCGCTGCTCGATCACGGGCCGCTCACGCGGCGTGTACCGCAAGTTCGGATTGGCGCGCACCAAGCTGCGTGAGGCTGCCAATCGCGGTGAAATCCCAGGCCTGTCGAAGGCGAGTTGGTGAGGCGCGCACAATGAGCATGACTGATCCGATTGCCGATCTTCTGACGCGTATCCGCAATGCCCAATCCGCCGGTAAACCGACGGTCGGCATGGGTGCGTCGAAGCTGAAACTGGCCATTTTGAAAGTGTTGAAGGACGAGGGCTACATCGCCGGTTTCGGCGTCGACAGCGCCGGCGCGAAGAGCACGCTGTCCATCGAATTGAAGTACCACGACGGGCGTCCGGTGATCGACCGCATCGAGCGCATCAGCCGGCCGGGGTTGCGCATCTATCGCGGCAAGGACGAATTGCCCAAGGTGCTGGGCGGCTTGGGCGTTGCGGTGGTCTCCACGCCGCAGGGCATCATGTCCGACAAACAGGCGCGCGCGGCCGGCACCGGCGGCGAAGTGTTGTTCGTCGTTCAATAAGCATTCTTAGGTAGGTTCATATGTCTCGAGTTGCAAAGAAGCCGGTCGATCTGCCGCAAGGCGTGACCGTCACCATCGGCGGCGAGTCCGTGACGCTGAAGGGCGCCAAGGGCAGCCTGACCTTGGCCGTCAAGAAAGGCCTCAAGGTCAAGCAGCAGGAGAAGACCCTTGAAGTCGAGACCATCGATGCGACGCTCGAGGGCATCAACGCCATCGCGGGCGCGACTCGTGCGCACCTCGCCAACATGGTCACCGGCGTGACCAAGGGCTACGAAAAAAAGCTGGAACTGGTCGGCGTCGGCTACCGCGCCGCCGTGCAGGGCAAGAACCTGACGTTGACCCTGGGCTACTCGCACTTGATCAACTACGCGGTTCCCGAGGGCATCACCATCGAGTCGCCGAGCCAGACCGAAATCATCGTCAAAGGCATCGACCGGCAACGCGTCGGTCAGACCGCGGCGGAGATCCGGGCCTATCGTGCGCCGGAGCCCTACAAGGGCAAGGGCGTGAAGTATTCCGATGAAAAGATCACGCTGAAAGAAGCGAAGAAGAAGTAATCATGAAACTGACCAAACAAGACACCCGCCTGCGCCGCGCGCTGCGAGGTCGAGTGAAGATCAAGGAACTGGCCGCCCTGCGTCTGTCCGTGCACCGCACGCCGCAGCACATTTACGCGCAGATATTTGCGGCCGAAGGCGACAAGGTGTTGGTGGCCGCTTCCACGTTGCAGAAGGACGTGCGCGGCGATCTGAAGACCACCGGCAACATCGAAGCGGCCAAGGCCGTGGGGCGCGCCATCGCGGAGCGCGCCAAGGCAAAGGGCATTGCGAAGGTCGCCTTCGACCGTTCGGGGTTCATGTATCACGGGCGCGTCAAAGCGCTGGCCGAGGCCGCTCGCGAAGCCGGTCTCGATTTCTAACTAAAGGGTCTTAAAACGCAATGGCTAGAACAGAAAAACCAGTATCCGGCGATGACCTGCTCGAAAAGCTGGTCGCGGTCAATCGCGTGGCCAAGGTGGTCAAGGGCGGCAAGCAATTCGGCTTCACCGCGCTGACCGTCGTGGGCGACGGCGCCGGAAGGGTCGGTTTTGGCTATGGCAAGGCCCGGGAAGTCCCGGTCGCCATCTCCAAGGCCATGATGCAGGCGCGAAAGAGCCTGATTCCGGTGTCCTTGAAGAACGATACGCTGTTCTATGCGGTCAAAGGACGGCATGGGACCACCCGGGTGTACATGCAGCCGGCCGCGGACGGTACCGGCGTGATTGCCGGCGGCGGCATGCGCGCAGTGTTCGAGTGCGCCGGTGTGCGCAACGTGCTGGCCAAGAGCTACGGTTCGCGCAATCCCATCAACGTGGTGCGGGCCACCATGGATGCGCTGGCCAAGCTGCGCACGCCGGACGATATCGCCGCCAAGCGCGGCAAGAGCGTCGAAGAGATCGTGGGCTGAAGTCATGACCGAGCAAGCGAAAACCGACAACGTCAAGGTGACCTTGATCAAGAGCGTCTACGGGCAGCTGGCGAACATCCGCGGCTGTGTGAAGGGCCTTGGTTTGCGTCGTATCGGCCACAGCGTCGTGGTCGCGGATACGCCGTCGAATCGCGGCATGATGAATACGGCCAGCCACATACTGAAGGTTGAGCCTGCATTGGGTAAGGGTGTCTGAATGAGACTGAATACGATCAAACCGGGCGCCGGCTCAAAACGCACGCGATTGCGCGTGGGCCGCGGCGCGTCCGCCGGCCAGGGCAAGACCTGCGGCCGTGGCGTCAAGGGGCAGCGCGCGCGCAAAGGCGGCTACCACAAGGTGGGCTTCGAAGGCGGCCAGATGCCCTTGCAACGGCGTTTGCCCAAGATCGGCTTCCGATCGCACATGAGTGCCTCGCGTTGCGAACTGACGCTCGATGATCTGATGCGGGTGAAGGGCGGCGATGTCACCCTTGCCGGCCTGATCGAGGCGAATCTGGTGCCCGAATACACCCAGAAAGTGAAAATCATCCTGTCGGGCAAGGTCACGAAAGGCTTTGCCATCAAGGACAAGGCGATCACCGCCACCAAGGGCGCGAAGAGCGCGGTCGAATCGGCCGGCGGCAGTTTCGCCGCCTAATCGGAAGAGACCATGGCAACGACCACCAACGCAGCCGCCGCCCTAGGGGATGTGACCCGCTTCGCTGAAATGCGCAAGCGGCTGCTGTTCCTGCTCGGTGCATTGGTGGTGTACCGCATCGGCACCTTCATTCCCGTCCCGGGGATCGACGCGGCGCGCTTTGCGGCGTTCTTCTCGACCCAGAACGGCACGCTGCTGGGCATGTTCAACATGTTCTCGGGCGGCGCGCTGCAGCGCTTCAGCATCTTTGCTCTGAACGTGATGCCCTACATCACGGCGTCGATCATCGTGCAGATGGCCTCCATGGTGTACCCGCCCTGGGCGCAGATCCGCAAGGACGGCGAATCGGGCCGCCGCAAGCTGATGCAGTACACACGCTACGGCACGGTTGGGCTGGCGGCTTTTCAAGGCTTCGGCGCCGCGCTGGCGATTCAGAATTCCGGCGGCAACCTGGTTCCCAATCCCGGACCGCAGTTCCTGTTCGTGGCGACGATCTCCATCACCACCGGGACGCTGTTCGTCATGTGGCTGGGTGAGCAGATCACCGAGCGCGGTATCGGCAACGGCATCACCATGATCATCGTCGGCGGCATCATCGCCGGCCTGCCGCGCGCCATCGGCAGCACGCTGGAAATGGTGCGGTCCGGCGAAATGAACGGCCTGATCGTGATTCTGATCCTGCTGGTGGTGATTGCGGTGACCTTTTTCTGTGTGTTCGTCGAGTCGGCGCAGCGCAAAATCCAGGTCAACTATGCCAAGCGCCAGGTGGGCCGGCGCATGATGCAGGGACAAAGCACGCACCTGCCCTTCAAGCTGAACATGGCCGGCGTGATTCCGCCGATCTTTGCCTCCAGCTTGTTGGTTTTCCCGGCGACCGTGGCGCAATTCTTCGGTCAAACGGCCAATCCGAACGCCATTCAGCGGACCTTGCAAAAGATCGCTGCCGTCCTCAATTATGGACAGCCCCTGCACGTCCTTTTGTTCGGCTTCCTGGTGATCGGCTTCGCCTTCTTCTACGTGGCGCTGGTGTATGACGCCCGGGATACCGCCGAGAACCTCAAGAAGGCCGGCGCCTTCATCCCGGGGATCCGTCCCGGCCAACAGACGGGCGACTACCTGGACAAGGTGCTGACGCGCCTAACCCTGTGGGGCGGACTGTACATCATGTCGGTGTGTTTGCTTCCCGAGATCATTCGTATGGTCAATCCGGCCATTCCGTTTCAGTTCGGCGGCACGTCGCTGTTGATCATCGTTGTCGGCGTCATGGATTTCGTTGCGCAATTGCGCTCGCACATGATGTCGCAGCAGTACGAGGGCCTGATGAAAAAGGCCAGTTTGAGAGGCATTGGAGCCAAGAAATGAAAGTTCGTCCTTCGGTCAAGAAGATCTGCAAGAACTGCAAAGTCGTGCGGCGTCGCGGCATCGTCTACATCATCTGTTCCTCGGATCCGCGTCATAAGCAGCGCCAGGGATAGGCCAGCCAATGTCTAATGAATTGAGTTTCAACGATTTTTCTTATATACTTCTGCGCCTTTTTTCGCGGGCGCTGGTGGAGAGATAGATGGCGCGTATCGCCGGCATCAATATTCCGATGAACAAACATGTGGTGATTGGCCTCACCAGCATCTTCGGCATCGGCAACAGCCGCGCGGCGCGCATCTGCGATGCCGCCGGGGTCAAGTATCACGTCAAGGTGAAGGATCTGACCGACGCCGAGGTGGCTTCGCTGCGGTCCCAGGTCGCCAAGTTCGCGGTGGAGGGCGACCTTCGCCGCGAGGTCTCCATGAACATCAAGCGTTTGATGGATTTGGGCTGCTACCGCGGCATCCGTCACCGCAAAGGATTGCCGATGCGCGGACAGCGCACCCGCACGAACGCCCGCACCCGCAAGGGACCGCGCAAGCAGGCAGTGAAGATGAACGCGCCCCCGGGCAAGGTCTAAGGATACAAAATGGCTGATCAGAAACAGAACGCCGAAAAAGCTAATGCGCAGCAGGGCGGCGCCAAGCCGGCGCGCAAGAAGGTTCGCAAGAACGTGCTCGATGCGATTGCGCATGTGCACGCATCTTTCAACAACACCATCATCACCATCACCGACCGTCAGGGCAATACGCTGTCCTGGGCGACCTCGGGCGGCTGCGGCT
>CAZZWM010000162.1:0-7520 GCA_964657945.1 uncultured Steroidobacteraceae bacterium | reverse complement strand
CGTGACATGAGTCAACTTCGTGGCGCTCGTTGTTTGCTAGGCTTCGCGGACTTCGGCGCTTCATAGTGTGACCCATGCCCGTGATGGAGTGCCGAATCGTTCATGGTATAATCAGGCAAGTTTTGCGGGCTATACCAGTCCTTCAATCGGCGAAACTCGATATGCCCATTCGGCTGTTATTCTTGAATACTCGCGATCAATGCGGCGCCGATGTGGCCGTACATCTCATGCTGATGGGAACCTTTACGCCGGACGAGATCGAGGTTTATGTCATATCGAACAGCGAGGCCACGGACGCCGAGGATATGCGCGTGCGGCTCGCTGCCATGCCTCACGTCAAGAGCCTGTTCCTGCCGCTGGGGCAACCGGCCGCGAAACTGTCCAATCGGCACAAGTTGGGCAAAGCACTCGCGTACGGGCCCAGTGTCGCATCATTGGCCAAAGCGGCGGCCTTCGTTCGAAGAAATCGCATCCAGGTGATCCACGCCACCGATCGCCCCCGAGATGCCAGCTACTTGAGCCTGCTGGGCTATCTGTCAGGCGCCATTTCCGTGGCCCATATGCATGCGCCTCCCAGTGAGCTGAGTCGGCCCACCCTCTGGGGCATGCGCCATGCGACGGCGGTATTCGCGGTGTCGGAATACATACGGGTCAACCTGATTCGTTTGGGCATTCCGGCAGACAAGATCTACACCATACATAATGCGGTCGATGCCAATTACTTCGACCCCGACAAGGAGCTCGCCAGGCGTCCGCCGATTCGCGAGCAATTCGGAATTCCGCAGGAGGCTCCCATGGTGGGCATCGCGGCCCGCATGAATCCTTGGAAGGGACAATATGAACTGATCGAGGCAGTCTCACAGCTGCGCGAAACATTCCCCTCGCTGCACGTCATGATCCTCGGCGCCGATGTGCCCGAGATGCGGGCGGAGTATGAGAAAAGGGCGCGCGAGGGCGGCGTGGCAGAGCGGGTTCACTTCGGCGGATACCAGAAGGATGTGCGGCCTTTCTTGAACGAGTTCGATTTGATCGTGCAGCCCTCGTACGGCGAGCCTTTCAGCCTCTCCATCCTGGAAGCGATGGCCATGCGAAAACCGGTCATAGCCTGCAGCACGGGCGGCACTCCCGAAATGATCACCCACGGTCGCAATGGTTGGTTGGTGGAGGAGCGTTCCGCGGAAGCGGTTGCCACGGGGATTGCGACGTTGTTGAAGGATAAGAACTTGTCCCGGAACATGGGCGCTCTTGCACGAGAGACGGTTCTCAACCGATTTACCCCCCGTCTGCAGAGCACCGCCGTCAGACAACGCTACGAAAGTCTGATCGCTGCCGCGTGATTTTTACAGAATTTAGCCGAGGACTGCCGATGCAAACCACCAAACTGACCGAAAGCGAGATTGAAAGCGCCAAGCAGTCATTTGCCACGGAAGGCTACATCATTCTGCGCGATGTCGTCTCGCGCGAACGCCTCGCTGAATTGCACAAGTCGATGATCGAGGCATTCGACGCGGCATCGAAGTCGGGCGAGTTGTTTTCCGGCGGGGGCCTGGTGAGCGGTCACCTGAACTGCTTTCCGGGTGCGGGTGCGCGGTTTTCCTACGACACGCTGCAGGAGCGCGGCATCATCGATCTGGTCAAGATGCTGGATCCGAACGCCGCTCGCATGCCGAATGTCGGCTGTAACTTCAATCTGCCCGGGAGCCATGCTCAGCACTCGCACACCGACCGTGGATTTTCGAGCATGTTCATGATCCTGAACATCGCGGTGGTCGATACGAATCTTGAAAACGGCGCCATCGAGTTGAATCCCGGGACGCACAATCGCGTCTATAAATATACCGAGTTCGTGTTGGAGCGGCTCAACCGCACCGCTGTGCGTGTCCCCTTGAACACCGGCGATGTGCTCATCAGGAATTCCAATCTATGGCATCGCGGCATGGAGAATCGAACCTCCGTCGTACGCCCGATGCTTCACATGACCTGGGAGAACGGCGGCAGCAACGATGCGGATCCGTACAGCGCCCATGGCGGAAAGATCCGATTCTTCCCGAACTGGTTCAAGCCGACTCGAGCGGGACGGCTGCGCGAGCAATTATTCGTGAAGGTTCCGGCCGCCTATTCGACGCTGCGTTTCATGCGCTCACTCTTTGACAGCGAATATTAGTTCCGATAGCCGCGAGGATCGCCGGGTGGTGGTGATCGGCAGTGGTCCGGCGGGCGCGGCGGCTGCCCGCGAACTCCTGCAAAACGGCATTCCCGTGACGATGTTGGAGGCGGGAACCGCCCTGCCCCGCGGCCTGCTGCTGCGCTCCGGCGGCAAGAACCTGTTCCGCCGCGTACCCGCGCTGGGCGAGGAGGCCAACCATACGGTTTCCGGGGATCCTCGTACGCAATGTTTCGTGAAGTATGCACCCGGCGGTCTTTCCAATAACTGGACCGGCGCAGTACCGCGCTTTGCACCGCAGGATTTCACGGAAGGCGAGAGGCTGCACGAGCGCTTCCGATGGCCGATCACCTATTCGGATCTCGTCCCGTTCTACGAAAAGATCGAGCGCTCTCTCGACATCTCCGCCGACCCTCGCGATGTTCCGCAACTACCCGGCGGCTATGTTTCCTATCGGAACAGCATTCCGCAGGATTGGCAGGATGTGGAGCGCGCGGCCGGCAACCATGGTCAGGGATTCACCACCTATCCGCTGGCGGACGGTCCGCCGAATCTGCTCGTGCGCCGCGGCACCGCCTTCAACAGCTACACCAGCATCGTGCGTCCGCTGCTCGATGCAGCGAATTTTCGGCTCCAGACCGGCGCGCATGCCTTGCAACTGGAGTGGAGTCCGATCAAGGGAGGAGTCGATGGCGTGGTGTACTTCTGCCGGCAAACGGGCCGCACCGAACGTCTCGCCGCAAGCGCGGTGGTGGTGGCCTGCGGACCTCTCGGGTCGGCCAAGCTGCTGCACAATTCCGTGTGTCGCGAATTTCCCCATGGCCTGGGCAACGCTGAAGGGCTGCTGGGACGCTTTCTGCACGATCACCCGCGCGAATGGTGGAGTTTCGAGATGGACCGGCCTCGCAGGATCCTGTCGCCCTCGGCATACCTCACCCGACTGCCCTACGATGCTTCGCCCCCGCTGCTGGCGACCTCATGGACCCTGGGAACCGCCAGTACGCAGGATCGCATTCGAAGTCGATTCGGGTTGAAAGGGACGGGAGTCGGCGTGCAGATGCTGGGCACCATGATTCCCTCGGAGTCGTGCATTGCCAGACCATCGACCACACAGAAGGATGAATTCGGACTGCCCGCCCTCGACGTCTGTATTCGCTACAGCGATGCCGAGCTGGAGAACATCGTTCGCAGCCGCCGGCACCTGATCGATCTCATGGAGGAGGCGGGTTGTCGCGCCACGGTGGGGGAGATCGTGCCGCAGCTGTTCCCCGGAACCTCGGCACACTATGGCGGAACCGCGCGCATGCACACAAAACCCGCATACGGTGTCGTCGATGGCTGGAATCGGGTTCATGGCGCGGCGAATGTGCTGGTCTGCGATGCGGCGTGCTTCACCACCGCTTGTGAAAAAAACCCCACCTTGACCGTCATGGCGATTGCAGCACGCGCTGCGACACGCTTGGCGCACGACTTGAGACACGCTTAGCACCCACATGAAATTCCATGAATTCGGCAACACCGGCATGACCGTTTCGGAGATCGGCTTCGGCGGTTCACGCATAGGCGGCGTCTTCGCCGGCAAGAACAGCAGCAGCAAGGAGGCGCTGGATGTACTCGGCATGGCTCTGCATTCGGGCATCACTTTTTATGACACGGCCGACATATACGCACAGGGAGAGAGCGAATCGCTGATCGGAATGGCCTTTCGCGGGCGCCGAGCGCAGGTCGTGTTGGCGACCAAGGGAGGCTACTGCCTGCCCGCGCGGCGGCACCTCATCAAGCGAATCAAGCCCCTGGTCCGCCCGCTGGTGCGGGCCCTGGGATTGAAGCGGGCGAAGCTGCCGGCCGGCATGTCGGGAAAATTGTCGCAGGATTTTTCCCCGCCCTACCTGATCAAAGCCTTGGAGTCGAGCCTGCGGCGTCTGCGAACCGACTACGTCGATCTGTATCAGTTGCACAGCCCCGGACCGCCGTTCGCGCAAAGCGAGGCCTTCGGCGAGGCGCTGCAGACGCTCGAGAGGCTCAAGACTCAGGGTAAGCTGCGCTTCTACGGCGTTGCCACGGAGATTCCGCAAGACGCGCCGTTCTGTCTCTCGGCGCCCGGCATTTCCTCGCTGCAGGTTGGTTTCGGCGTGCTCGACCCGGAAGCCTGGGATCAGGGCACATTGGCAACGGCAGCGGCCCGCGGCTTAGGAATCATCGCTCGCGGGTGCTTTGCAGGGGGTCTCCTGAAGGCGGGCCTCGATGCCGCGCAACTCGCGGCAGCCACACCAAAATGGCAACGTGTCCTCGCCCTGCATTCGCTCATCGAGAGCACGGGCGGCTCGCTGCTCGGCACCGCGCTTCAGTACTGCCGCGGCACGCCTGGCGTGAGCGTGACCCTGCTGGGCATGCGAACCGAAGATCACCTGAAAGACAATCTTCGCTATATAGAGGCTCCCCCTCTGAGCGCCGAGGAATACGCGGCTCTTCGACTACGCCTGCATCTTGGGGACAATCCGGTTTAGTTTGCGGCGGACCGGCATGTCGACATAGCGGTCGATCAGCCAGCATCCGGTCAACAAAACCGCCAAAATGGCCAGGCCCAGATATGGTGCGCGCAGTAACCGGCCGCCGCCGGCCATGTCGCGAGTCGCCGAATTGATCACCGACGACAGAGGGCTGTGCAAGACATACACTGCGTAGGAGGTCACGCCCAGAAAGGTGCTGAGCTTCCTCAACCGCGGGCTGGGATCGACGACGGTGGCCCAATACACCATCACGGGAAACACCAACAGCACGCAAACGGCATCCCAAACCGACCGCCCCTCGCCTTGTGGCCAGGCGGCGATTGCAATGGTGAAGACCGCCGCTATCGCCGACACGCTCAGATCGCTCTGCCGGCGATGGACGCGCGGAATATCGCGTGCGATCAAAATGCCCACGCAAAATCCAAAGAGGGTTCGCGCCAGCCCGACCGCAAAACTCGCGGCGGTGGAGCCCTGATCGAGGCTGCCGTGATGCGCGATCGCCAAGACCACCGCGCCCCCCATCAGCAACGATATGCCGATCAATCGGCGCGAAGTCAGCAGCGGCCAACAAATGACGAACAGAAGGTTGACCAGGATTTCGAAGAACAACGACCAGCACGGAATGTTCAAGGGAAACAGCTGATCGACGGGCCGGGTGAAAAAATTCGGCAGAAACAGCAGCGCAAGCAATACCGCCCGCGCCAGGCTCGAGTGATCCCAGGCTTGGATGTTGTGGCCAAAAAAACTCGCCAAGGTCACCGCAATGCCGAGCAATGTACCGAGCAGATACAGCGGGTACAGCCGGATGAGCCGCGCCCGCATGAAGTCGAACGTACCCATGCCGGATTTGAAACGGATCTCATACGCATGGCTGAGCACGACGCCGCTCATCATGAAAAAGAGGTCCACCGCCAGATAACCGCCGGGCGCCGCAAGCGGCGCGAACGCGCCGCCCATGTGGAACAGCAGCACGCCGATGGCGGCGATGCCGCGCAGCGCATCGAGCGTATGAAAGACGCGTCCTTCGGCCACGGTCGCAGATCCCATCAATCACCTGTGTCGAAAGATGCAGACAGTCTAGCAGGCGGCCTGTGAAGACCGCAGCGATCGTCGGCCCCGCGCTTGCAATTGCTCGACGGAGAAGCTCAAACTGGGGGAAACGCCACGTGGGTGCCGAGTGATATTCAGTGACAAATTATCGAGCTCGTGGGCACGTCTGCAAGGAGCTCGTGCCGGACTCACCGCCGTGCTGCGCGCGCGCTATTGGCTGCGCCACTGTGATCAAGTCGGTGCCAAGACCCGCACTTTTTGGCGGCCGAACGTCGAGAACCGCGGCCGTATCCTGCTCGGCGCCCGTGTTCGTCTCAATTCGCACTGGGTGCCGGTGGAGATGGTGTGCGGACCCGACGGCGTCATCGACATTGCGGACGGCGTGTTCATCAACTTCGGCTCGATCATTTCGGCGCAGCTGCGCGTTCAGATCGGTGCCAATGCCATGGTTGGCAACTATTGCATCGTGGCCGACACGGAAATTCCCGGTATCGAGCAACCGACTGCGGGTCCCAAGATGCAGCCGCGTGCGGTGGAAATCGGAGCCGGCGCGTGGCTGGCGGCGCGGGTCACGGTACTTCCGGGTGCGCGCATCGGCGCAGGCGCGGTGATCGCCGCCGGCAGCGTGGTGGCCGGCGATATACCCGCAGGCGCAATTGCCGGCGGTATCCCTGCCCGGGTGCTGCGCGCGAAATGACTTTTCGTTCCAAGTGGCGCACCGCGCGCACCCGCCGTTGGTTGCAGCATTGCGAATCGGTCGGATCGGACCCCTGTCTGTCAGGCAAACCGACCATCAATGCCAATGGCGGACGCACGCGGATTGGCCATCGATTTCGCTTGGCGTCCCGACCCGTGGCATCGCATCTGGTGGCGGGGCCCGGAGCGCTGCTCGAGATTGGCGACGACGTTTCGATCGGCAGCGGCGCAGCCATCGCCGCCTACCAGCACATCCGCATCGGGGACGGCACGCAGATCGGCCCCTTTGTGATACTCATGGATACCAATTTCCACGGCTCATCGGGTGATCAGTCCATCGAGCACGATTGCCGTCCCGTGTCGATCGGCGCCGGTTGCCTGATCGGCACACGGGTCACCATCACTCGCGGCGTCACCATTGGCGCCGGAGCGGAAATCCTCGCCGGCAGCGTGGTTTCCACGGATATTCCACCGGGCGTATGCGCGGCAGGGGCCCGTGCGCGCATCATAGGAAAAGCCGCTGATCCGGCGTCACGCTGGGACAGCGCGGCGGCACGACTACCGGACGTATTGATGGCGGCTCTGCAGCTGGACTCGCCGCCGGACCTCGATCGCCGAACCTTTCGGCCGGAGCAATGGACCGATACCAAGATCCACGATGTGCTCGCAGCCATAAAGGAACGATTCGGTGTGGCGCTCGACCCCGTCGTTGCGCGGAACGTCGATAACTTTGCGGACCTCGGGACAGCCGTCGAGTCGGCGCTCGGCGTCACACCGCGGCAGCCGTAGCCCGCACCAGTCGCGCCGGGATGCCGCTCACCGTGGCTCCCGCCGCAACATTGGCCGTGACCACCGAATTTGCGAGCACACGGGCGCCATCGCCAATCTTGGCGCCCGGCAAAACGATCGAGTCCAAGCCGATGTCGACATCGTTGCCGATCGACACGGGGTTCCTGACCACCGGTCCGGCACGGTGTTCCTTCGGTCCAAGTTCGTGAGTGGTGGTCAGGATGACGACGCCGTCGGCGAATGTCACCCGATCTCCGATGGTCAGTCCGCCCGCGAACTCCAGGATCATGCGCCTGCGGAAAATGCATTGG
>CAZZWM010000161.1:5517-7574 GCA_964657945.1 uncultured Steroidobacteraceae bacterium | reverse complement strand
CATCACGCTCTCCCCGATACTCGGGGGCTACTTCTCGGCGTACTCCCCATTTCTCGCGGCAACCCCGGCGGGCCAACGGTTCATGCGACAGTCCGGCGGCGACATGCCGCGCAGTGGCGACCGTTTCGTGCAAACCGATCTGGCCGCGACGTTGCGCACAGTGGCACGACGCGGCGCCCGCGAGATGTACTCCGGAGCGTGGGCACACGCATTCGTCGCCGCCGTGGCAGCGGCCGGGGGCAAGTCGTCGCTCGAGGACCTGAAGCGCTATCACGTCGAGTGGAGCGAGCCCGTCAGCGGTCAGTTTCAGGAATACGAGATCAAGCTCTCGCCGACCACCCTCGGCGGACCGGCCATCCTCGAGTCGCTCGCCCTGGCCGAACACACGGGGCTCGTGAAGGAAGCTCCCTATTCACGCGACGCCGCGTCCCTGCTGCAGCTCTCGCGCATTCTCAGCTGGTCAACGACAGGCGCCAACGATCCCGCGTCGCCGGCGCCATTCAAATCTTCCGGGATCGACCTTTCGCTGGCCGGTCGTCTGTCGCCGGCCTATGCCACAGCAGTTGGCCCTAACCTGCGCAACCTGTTCGTCGCGGCGCCCGGACCCGTTGCGCCCGTCGCCACACCCCATACGGCCTCCGTCACCGTGGTCGATGGCGAGGGGAACGTCGCCGCGCTGATCCACACAGCCAATACCGTTGCCTGGGGTTCCACCGGCCTGATCGTGGGCGGCGTCCCGATTCCCGAGGCCGCTGGGCTGGCGTTTCTGCGATTTCCCACCGTGATGCCCGGTGAACGGCTTCCTCACGACATGGCGCCACTCATCGTTTTCAAGCACGGTCAGCCGACGCTGGCCATGTCCGCAACCGGCGCCTCGTTTGCCCATGAGACGGTCAAGGTCCTTTTGGAAACGCTCGCTTACGGGAGCGACCTGACCACCGCGCTCATCGCTCCGCCGCTGCTGCTCGCAAACTCACAGCTCCAGCCCGGCGGGGCGCAGGTACTGGTGCTGCAGATCCCGGCAGGTGCCTATAGCGCGGAGCTGATCGGTGAATTGCGCTCGCAGGGGATTCACATCAAGGAATGCACCCCCGCGGAGGTCAACGCGCTCAAGGGCACGCCGGCGGTGATACGTATCGGCCATGGCAGCTTCGACAGCGCCGACATACCTGGGGTATACACCTTCGCCCTCGGCTTTTAATGCGGTCTGCCGAGCGCGACAGTCATCGCGAATGCCAGACGCATGTCACATCGTTGAATGGACAGACAATCCACAATCACATGACATGCGGGAATGACCCCGCGGTAAATGGTAGCCATGAGATTCCCCATTGTTCTTTCAGCGGCGCTTCTGCTATTGCAGATGACGAGCGCCAAGGCAGCCGTGACCTTCACTTGCACGGTCAGCGCGGCTGGGATCGCCTTCGGCACCTATGATCCCTTGAGTGCCACCGGCAATGCGGCGGTGGGATCTTGGACCGTGACTTGCAACGCCATCGGCAATGGCTCCGCCACCGTCGCCGGCACGTTGACCCTGAGCACCGGCTTTAGCGGAAGCTATGCCGCCAGGGCCATGAAGTCCGGCACCAATTCATTGCTGTACAACATCTATCTGACGCCCAGCTACACCCAAATCATCGGTGACGGCAGCGCAGGAACTTATGCACCGTCGGATTCCGGCACGGTGACTGCCGGCCAAATCTATCAGGTCAACGGCAGCATGTACGGCTTGATACCGGCATCGCAAGACGTGCCGCCAGGCAGCTACGCCGACGCCATCGTGGTCACCGTGACGTACTGAACCCATCGGGGGTCACGGGCGGCGCTTGTTCCAGTTCTCGATACGTTGCCCACTCAAGGAATCGCGAGACGCGCCGACAACTACCCCGGACGGGGAATGCGGACATGGAGACATCGACAGTTGTGCGGATCGGTCTGGCAGCCCTGAGCTTGGTGCTGTTCGGCAGCAACCCCTCGTGGTCGCAGAACGCGCCGGTCCTCACCGGTTCATCCACCGCCTCGAGCACATCCGCTGTCAGCTCGCTGACGCTGACTGC
>CAZZWM010000161.1:0-5417 GCA_964657945.1 uncultured Steroidobacteraceae bacterium | reverse complement strand
TCCAACTATGACCCGGGTCAGAGCATGACCCTCACCGTCACTTACACCGATAACTCCACCACCTCCCTCACACAAAGTTTCAGCAACTGGGGCTCCTCCACCACCTATGCCGGCGAAACCCTCTTGCTGTCGACAGCGTATCGAATTACGCCGACCGGGGGTACGCAGAACGCGGCCAATGGGTGGAATCTCTACGGCTACACCTTTGCGTTGAATTCGGCGAAGACCGTCAAGAGCATTACCTTGCCGAGCGCGGGTGTCGTGGTGTTCGGCATGAGCCTCAGTGTCTCCAACGCCGGCGCCAATGCGCCTGCCGGTTGGACGCAGTTGACTGAGAGTTGGAACGGCGCGGTGAGCCAGTCGGTCTATTATCGGATCGCCACGTCCGCCGATGTCGCGGGCTCGACCCCCTATGCGTTCACCTTCCCCTCGGCCGGCGTCGCAGCCGGTTCCCTCATGGCGTTCGGCGGGACGGCGACCAGCAACCCCACGATAAGCACGGCCTCTCAATTGAACGCGGCCTCCACCAGTTCCACTGCGCCCGCCGTCACCTATACCGTCGCGCAAACATGGGTCGGCCTCTACACCATCGCCAACGGAACGACCTCGGGATCCGACTTCAGCAGTCCACTTCCCGGCAATTCCACGAACGTGGTGGACACGGGCACCGGGAGCGGTGCGAGCGGAGTATTGCTCGGCGGCTTCTACTACGGATTCCAAGCATCCGGCTGCGCGTCGTCCTGCACATCCTCGACCTGGGTCGCAACCTCCAGTGCCGGCACCTCGGCCGCCAGCATCGGTACGTCCATCCTTTTGAATGGCGCCTTGCCGAGTGCGTCGGCTCTGTGGCACCTGGACCAGTCCTCCTGGTCAGGAACCAGTGGCGAGGTCGTCGATTCGAGCGGCAATGGCTACAGCGGCGTCGCACAACATGGGGCATCGACCAATGGCGTCACACCCGCCATCAGTGGCGTGTCGGGCACCTGTTTCTACGGCGCCTTCAACGGATCGACGCAGTATGTACAACTGCCCAGCACCTTGCCCCATGTAGGGGGAAACTCGACGATAACGGCGTGGGTTTACCCCACGGCCGCCACCGGCTCGCCGTCGCCCCAAGCCAATAAGTATGGGGCACGCATATTTTGGGACGACTACAACCGCGATGGCTTCGCAGTGAGCTACAGCGATCCGGGTAGCCAGCGTGTCAGCTTCTATGGCCGCAGTCCCAGCACCGTCGTCGCCAACTCCCAGGCGTCGTTGACCCTCAATCAGTGGTATTTCATCGCTGCCGCCGTGTCCAGTTCAGGCTCAACGTATACGCTCACCCTGTCGATCTACGGTTCCAACGGCACGTTGATCGACCAGCAAAGCACCTCGGGCAGCGGTACCTGGTCTGCCGGAACCGGCGCCTACGCCACCATCGGCGGCAATGCCGATGCTTCGGTGGAAGGCACCTATTTTCATTTTCCCGGCTCGATCGACGAAGTGGCGATCTACGATGCCGCACTGACGAATGCCCAGGTGGCGGGCCTCGTTCTCGCGACCCACCCCTGTGCGTCGTACGCGCCCGACCACTATGCCGTCAGCGCCGCGGCCTCGGCGGTCAATTGCCAGGCGACGCCGGTCACCATCGCCGCGCATACCAGCAGTCACGCGGCCTTCGCAACCACCGATACGATCACGATCACCACCAGTACCGGTCACGGCGATTGGACGCTCGCCAGCGGCAACGGCGCATTCGCAGCCGGCGCTTCCAACAGCGGCTCAGCCACCTACGCCTATGCCCAGGCGGACGGCGGCAGTGCGGTGTTCTCGCTGCGTGACACCTACGCGGAAACCGTGACGATCAACGTCACGGACGGCAGTGCAACCGCCAAAACCGGTGCCGCCCTGGCGTCCGAGGATTCACCCATCAGCTTCGCAGCGTCGGGGTTTCGAATCACCAACGGCAGCAACGTGGCCACGGTGATCAACACCCAGAAGTCCGGGGTCGCATCGACACAAAGCCTCGCCCTGCAGGCCGTTCGCACCGACACCAACACCGGTGCCTGTACCAGCGTATTTGCCAGCGGCAGCACGGTGAACGTGAGCGTCGCTTACCAATGCAACAATCCCTTGAGCTGCGTTGCCGGCCAGACCCTCGCCGTGACGAACAACGGCGCCACCACGAACGTCGCCTCGAATCCGAATGCCAGCCTGACGAGCTACACCACCGTGCCGCTCAAATTCACGACGGCCAACGGCGAGGCGCCGATCAGCCTGAACTACACCGATGCCGGACAGATCTCGCTCGCCGCCAAGTACACCATTCCCCTGGGCAGCGGCGCGGCGTCCGGCAGCATCATGACCGGCAGCAGCCAGTTCGTGGTCCAGCCCTACACACTGGCGCTGTCGAACATCAAGCTCACCGCCACGGGTGCGGCGAATCCGGGCGCCGCCAGCGCCTCGGGAACCGTCTTCGCCGCCGCCGGTCAGACCTTCACGGCGACGGTGACGGCGACAAACTACCAGGGTACCGCCACCCCGAATTTCGGTCAGGAAACTTCCGCAGCGACCGTCGCCCTCACGGCGAACCTCGTCCTGCCCACCGTCGGTCACGATCCCGTCGTCAGCGGCACCTTCGGCGCTTATGCCAGCGGCGCAGCGACCGGAACCGCCTTCTCCTGGCCGGAGGTCGGCATCATCACGCTGACCCCGGGCGTGGCGAGCAGTCCGGGTTATCTGGGCAGCGGCGCCGTCACCGGCACGGCCTCGGGCAATGTCGGCCGCTTCATTCCCAACGCCTTCCTCACCACCGTGAATACGCCGGTTTTCGGCACCGCCTGCAGCGCGGGCGCCTTTGGCTACGTCGGGCAGCCGTTCAACTATACGGTCGCGCCGGTCATCACCACCACCGCGCTGGCGGTGGGCGGCACGACGGCATCGAACTACACCGCCTCGCTGATGCGACTCACCAATGCGTCGTTGACGGGACGAACCTACACGCCGACGCCGTCGAGTCCGGCATTGAACCTCTCCGGATTGCCGGCCAGCACCTCCGATCCCGTCATCGCCGATCTCGGCACCGGGCAGGTAAGCCTCACCTTCAATTCCGGCACCGGCATCAGCTTCACGCGCGGCAGCGCCATCGCGCCTTTCAGCGCCAACATTGCGTTGTCGATCAATGTGATCGACCTGGATGGCGCCGCGGCGGCGAACCCGGCCAATCCGGTGACGATCGGCAGCAGCAGTGGCATTGCTTTCAGCACCGGGGCCAGCCAGCTCTACGGCAAGCTCGCGCTGGGCAGTGCGCTCGGCTCCGAACTGCTGGATCTACCCATGCCGTTGACGACCCAGTATTACAAGAACGCCACGCAGGGCTTCATGGTCAATGGCAGCGACACCTGTACCGCGGCCCCGGCCCTTTCCTTCAGCAGCAATGCGACCTCGGGCCTGAGCTGCGTGCGCGATTCGGGAAAGCCCGGCGTTTCCGGACAGGGCTGCCCGGCGGCGGCGTCGAACCCCTACGCAGCCACGGCATCGGCCGGGTCATTCAATCTGATCCTGGCCGCGCCGGGCGCGGGCAATGCCGGCGCCTTCACGGTGACGGCCACCGCACCCACGTGGCTGTCTCCCTCGAGTCCGTCGGCTCTGGCCACTTTCGGCATCTACCCCGGCTCCGCGGCGCGAGTCTATCAGCGCGAAGTGTATTGATGGCGCCGGCAACCCTCACGAGGTTGCATCGGTAATGGTCGCGCTCAGCGCGCGGTGCACGTAGCCCGGCTGCCCGTAGGTGCCGGCCGAGGCCGCCGCGTTGAGCACGTAGGAGTTGTTGGTGCCGGATGAACTGCGGGATCCGTCGGTGAATGCCGTGGCGGTACAGGTCACCACCACGGTGAAACCGGCGAGTGCCTTTTCGGTGAGCGACAGCGTCGTGCTGCCGACGCAACTGCCGTTGAGCGCCCGGAACGCGCCCCATTGGATCCCCGCATCGGCCGCTGCGCTGGCACGCGACTGCATCAACCCCATGGTCACCGCCTGCTGCTGTCCCAAGCCCACACGCACCGCCACCAGGCCAAGGGCACCCAACACCACCAGCAAGAACAGCGCTGGCACGATGGCAAAGCCGGCGTGCCGCGGGCGCTTGCCGTGCCGGATGTTCATGGCGCGTTGACCAGCTGCACTTCGTACAGCAGTTGCACCGATTCGCCGCTTTGCGAGTGCGTCAGCGACAGCGTCACCAGCGCATTGCGCTGCGGCGTGCCCGCGGTGTAGGTGAAGGAGCAGACGGCCACATCGGCAGCGACCAGGGAGGCGGTGGCGCCCGCCGCCAACAGAGTCGCGGCGCTGACGGCCTGGGTGGTGCTGAGGGCATATCCGGAATACCGCGTGAGCGTGCCGGCGCCGCTGTCGCACAGGTACGAGACGGGGCCGCTGACCAGGTACACGCGCTTGTTCGGCGAGCCGAACGCAAATTGAAAAGCCGGGTTCAGGGTCACGAGATTCTGATTGGCAGAGGCCGTGCTCGCGATGGTGATGGTGGTGGCGGAGGGCGTAATGACGTTGGCCTTTTCATACGCGCTGGCACCGGGCACGCCGACGTTGTAGATCGACAGGTACGCGGAGGATGAAGTCCACGGCAGGGTGAGCTGCGTGAACGGCACGGTGGTCGAGAAGCTGCCGGTCGCGGTGGTCAGATCGAGGTACGGCGCCGCGTTGGCGAAGGGGCCGCCGTCCAGATACCGGGCGCCGTCCAGTGTCGCCAGCAGTTCGAGCGCGGTGACCGTGCCGCTGGTGGCGATGCGCACGCTGTTCGGCAGGGAACTGCGCAGGTCCCGACCCATGAAGCGCAGCGCGCTGTCGGCATCGTCGACCAGCTGTGCACGGCGCGTCTGGGCGCTGTAGCCCAGCAGGGGCACGACCATGAACATCGCCATGAAGCCCACGACCACCGAGCCCACCACGATGGTGACAACCAGTTCGATCAGCGTCATGCCGCGTTGGCGTCTGCAGCGCATGTCAGAAATTCGTGCGGTAACCGGACAGGGTGACGCTGAGACTGGGCGGGTAGGTCACGGTCACATCGATGCGCCGGGCGGCGCTGGCGGCGATGCCGGGCAAAGCGCTCGTCTGCGCCACCGCGACGCTCACCGTGTAGGCGGCCAGTGCCGTGATCGCGGTGCCAAACTGGTCGTGCGCGCCCACATCGACCAGCCCGTTGTATTGATCGACCAGATCCCAGCTGCCGCGTCCGGTGTTGGGCGGCGCGCCGTTCGGGTCGACGACCCAGCGTTGCTGGATTTCGTCGAGATAGCTCTGCGCGACCACGATCGCCTGCTGCTGCAGCATGGCGTCGGCGCTGCGGCTGGAGGTGGCGGCGTCGACCGACCGGCGGGTGGAACGAGCCGGGCTTGACCGAAGTTGATGACACGAAGCCG
>CAZZWM010000160.1:0-7577 GCA_964657945.1 uncultured Steroidobacteraceae bacterium | reverse complement strand
CGGCGGCGGTGATCTATTCCAGCGAATCCAAGCCGCTGGGCTGGAGCGGCATGGGCGCAGGGCTCGCGGCCATCCTGGGCGTGTCGGTCTGCACGCTCATCGCCTTTCTCGCGACCAGCGTGATCTCCCGGGTGCTGGGGAAGATCGGCATGACCATTGTGGTCCGGGTGCTGGGCCTGGTGCTGACCGCACTCGCGGTGCAGTTCATCATCACCGGCGTCTCCGGCGCGACGCTCGGGATCATCCGCGCCTCGGCCGCCCATCCCTATCCGCGGCCGGCGCAGGCCAGCGGCCAGAACCCTGGCGCAGGCCGCCCGCACGGCGCTGCTCAATGAAGTGTTCGATTTGCAGAAGCAGGCGGTTGCCGAGCTGAAGCGCGGCGGTTTCAAGGGTGCCCGCAAGAAGTTCGCGCGCTCGCTCATGCTGGCCACGGTTTATCTCGGCGTCCGCGTCCCCGAACCCGGCTGACGTCGCTCAGGGCTCGACGTATCGCCACACGCCGCTGTTCCAAAAGGCGCCGACGATAATATTGTGGGTGCCGTCATTCACCACGGTGAGCTGCGCGGCACCTCCCTGGCTCATGCCGGCCGGAGTTCCTGGTTCTACCCAAGTGCCGGTCCCCGGTTGGGTGGCGACTTCAAAGGCGAGATTGACCGAGTTGCCGGCGCCGATGGGATAGCCATACATCGAGTAGACGTTCTTGGAGGTGCCGGTGACCGCCATCTCGATGTCGGTGTTTCCCACGTGACTCCATGTCTGTCCGTAGTCGGTGCTTCGCAAGACGCCTGTACCGAAGACCGAGTAATTGCCTGCCATGTACAAGACACCGCCCGTATCAGGCTGGTAAATCTCCGCATTGGCAATATTTTCGTTCTTGTCGACCTGGACCCAGGTGGTACCGCCGTTGACGGTGCGCCAGGTCCCATAAGTTCCTCCGGATGGATCGGCGATCCACAACCACGTCTGGCGAGTGGTCACCGGATCGCCGGTGTCGATGAAGAAGATTGCGCCCTCGTGTTGCATCCCGGGGTCGAGATTGACGCTGGTCCAGGTCATACCGCCGTCAACGCTCTCAACCACGGAAATGAATTCGTGACCGTCCATCAACAGATGATTCGGGTCGTGAGGATCGATGACTGGATGGAAGTAGTCCTGTCGGGACGGCGTCGGCGTGATGGTGATCTGAGTCCAATCCACGCCGCCATCGGTAGACTTCCAAAAGCCCAGACCCGCTCCGCCTCGAATGCAGGACTGGTAGATGGTTGGAACACTCCCGGTACTGGTCGAGGGAATCGCGAGTCCCCCTGAACAGGCGCTTACCGAAGTCCCATTGGTGCCGGTGTTGATCGGCCCAGTCCAGGTCACGCCGTAATCGGTGGACTTCCAAATTCCCTGGCAGTCGAACGATGTGTACAGATGGGAGGGATTCGCCGGGTCCTGAGAAATGGTTTTGGCGCCAAAGTTCGAGCACAGCGTGTCGGTCAAATCCACGCCCGAGGGCGTCACGTTGGTCCAAACGCCGAAGTTCGTAGGAGGAGCCGAGGGGAGGGCGGTGACCTGGGCTGAATTTGCACTCTCGCCGGCTGAGTTCACCGCCGAGACCACGTAGTAATAAGTCGTACCGTTGGTCACCGTCGTGTCGTTGAAATTGGCGGCAGTCGGGGCTCCCACTTGCGAGTATGGGCCGCCGCTGGTGGTGGCGCGCTTCACATGGTAGCTCGTGGCTCCGCTGCTCGCCGTCCAGGTCAGACTGACTTGCGCGTTTCCGGCGGTCGCGGCGACGCCCGTGGGTGCCGCTGGGATGGCGGTGACTGCCGCCGGAAGCGCGCTCACTTGCGCCGAGTTTGCGCTCTCGCCGGCCGAGTTCAGCGCCGAGACCACGTAGTAATAGGTCGTACCGTTGGTCACCGTCGTGTCGGTGTAGGAGGCGGTGGTGGGCGCTGCGAGCTGCGTGTAGGGGCCGCCGCTGGTGGTGGCTCGCTTTACGTTGTAGCTCGTGGCTCCGCTGCTCGCGGTCCAGGTCAAGCTGACCTGCGCGTTTCCGGCCGTCGCGGTGACGTTGACCGGTACCGCCGGCGTGGTAACGGCGGCGGCCGCGGGGAGCGCGCTGACCTGCGCCGAGTTTGCGCTCTCGCCGGCCGAGTTCAGCGCCGAGACCACGTAGTAGTAGGTGGTACCATTGGTGACGGCGGTGTCGGTATACGCGGCCGTGGTGGGGGCGGCGAGCTGTGTATAGGGACCGCCATTGCTGGTCGCGCGTTTGACATTATAACTGCTCGCGCCGGTGCTGGCAGTCCAAGTCAAGCTCACCTGCGCATTACCGGGGGTTGCGCTGAGATTTGTGGGAATGACAGGTACGCTCTCAGCGGTACCACCCTTGGGGCCGGCCGGTACGCAGCCGACGAGCAGCGCCAAGCACACCGTTGCCAAGAATCCGCGAAGGGTGATTGGGTTGGGGTGGCGTTCGAACATCTCAAGACTCCCTGAATACGGCCCAAGCTATATAAGGTGCAACGCGGGCGACTGTAGCGCAACTGTCGCGAAGTGCACACGCATGGCCGTCGATGGGCGTCGGCGGCCGATTTTACTTATTATGCGCCAGGTAAGCTGCAACGTGGCTGACTCGCCGGATAAACTGGCCTTCGATCAATCTGACGGCATAGGCCCGGGAGAACTAGCGGATGCATAGAGTTGCGCTGGCCATGGCCAGGGGGCAAAACGCCGGGAAGACTGCGGTACGCGATCCCACCGGCGAATCTGGGCCGCGCGCGTACGTATTCGACGAAGCCTTCTCTCCCCGTTGGGACGAGTCGATCTTGAACGGAACCGCCGCATCCGGAACCGGCCCCACCTGGTGGCGGATGGCCCGGGAAATCCAACGACTGCATGCCGAATATGACGGAGTCGTTTCGTGGGGCGAGAAGCTGTCTCTGGCCATGCTGATGCATCAGCAATTTGCGAAGCTGCGCAAGCCGCACATTGCCATGATGTATCAATTCGAAAAGCCGAACATACGGCTGCCCTTGGGGCTCTTCAAGAAAAATCTTCACGCGGTCGTCACCTGGAGTTCGGTGCAACGGCGGGCGCTGATCGACCGGATAGGATTTCCATCCGAGCGGGTGTATCTGATCCGTCATTACGTGGACCAGGTTTTCTACAGTCCCCGTCCGCGTGAGCAGGACATGATCTGTGCGGTCGGGGCCGAGATGCGAGACTACGCGACGCTGCTGGAAGCTTTGCATGGGACGGACCTGCGCTGTCACATAGGCGCGGATCACGTGCGCATCCCCGGCCGCTTTCGCCTCCTCAACGATCGTCGCGTACCCATCGAGGCCATCGGCAAGCGCATTGATCCGGGCATCACCGCGGGCCGGTTGTCGCTCACCGATCTGCGCGAGTTGTATGCGCGCTCGAAATTCGTCGTGGTTCCACTGCTGCCCTCGGACACCGACAACGGCGTGACCGTCATTCTCGAAGCCATGGCGATGGGCAAGCCCGTCATATGCTCCCGAACCCGCGGCCAGGTCGACGTCATCGAGGACGGCGTGACCGGATTGTTGGTGCCCGTCGGGGACGCTGCCGCGATGCGAAGCGCCATAGTGTCTCTCTGGCACGACCCGTCGCGCGTTGAGCAGATGGGACGCAATGCGCGTGCTCACGTCGAGAAGCACCACACTTTGGAGCGGTTTACGGCCACCGCAAGATCGGCTGCGGAAGCCTCCCTGGACGGTCGTCCTGCTCCCGATACGTGGTGGGAATAGGCTTCACGAGTTGACGACCTTGCTCCCCAAGTTGATCCGCTATTTTTTCATGGCCGGCATGGCGGCCATGGTGGACGTCGGTGGCTTTGCCTTGCTCTGCTTGACTCCGCTGCCCATCGTGGTTTCCGCAGCCACCAGTTTCTCGCTCGCCACGATCGCCAAATTTCCCCTGGTGTGCCGTTACGTGTTCCATCGAGCGCCCACCGTGTGGGGATTTGGATTGTTCTTTCTGGCGGCTGCAGGCGGCCTGCTGATCAACGTCGGCATAACGTCGATTGGCAGCCTGTATCTGGGAATCCCGCCGGTGATTGCGAAAATCATTGGTGTAGGCAGCACTTTTCTGATCAATTTTTGGGTCAATCTGCGAATTGTGTTCCGTGTCCCTGAAGACACCTGAGTGCCTTGTGCTAGCATTTGGCGATGATGGTGCTTGACTGGTATGCACTGGCGGGCGTTGGCGCCATATTCTTGAGCTTCCTTGCGGTGCGTAACATCCCACGCTATGCACTGGCATGCGGCATGGTCATTCTCGCCTTTATCTGGACCACTCGGGATTTTCCGTCGGTCAGTCCGGGTCCTTGGATGGTGACGCTTGCCGGCCTGTGCCTCGCTGCTTTCGGCCTGCTGATCGTGCGCGTGATGCTCATTCGCAGCGTCAGCCTGCAACTGTTGCGTCACCCGGGGGCGGCGCTGAACGATGAGTTCAGCCGCGGCATCGGCTCGCGCCTGGATGACATGAAAGGCTTCGGACTGATCCGCGTCGGGCAGGGGAGTGAGGTGAGGTTGAGCGGGTTTGGACAATTGGTCGGCAGCATCGTCACGGGGCTGTATGCCACTTTCAGGATCAAGGTTTGATTGCCTTGGCAGAAGTCCTGGCCGCGTTGCTGATCGCTCTGATCGGCAGCGAACTTGCATTGCGCGGCACCAAACTCCAAACCGGACTGGGCCGCGTTCTCATCGTTTGGGCCGCTGTCTATCTCGGTACGTTGATCGCTCTGTTGATCGGCGGGGGCGCGAGCGCATTCTCGTTCACCTTATTCTGGGGCGGCGCATTTCTCAGCTGGTTCGGCGTTCGCAGCCATATCGAAAGTTCCATCCTGTTGAGAATGCTGTATGTGCTTCGTGCCGGGCCAATGGAGCAATCCGCGTTGGTCTCGAGGTATCTGGCGCAGTATGGTCAACGGGCCCGCATCGACGAGCTGCTGCGCGGCGGTTTGGCCACCGAGAATGCGGGCCGGCTCGTAGCGACCAAGAAGGGTAGGACCATTCTCGCGGTCGTCGAAAAACTCAGGTAGCGGCGCCGCTTGCTGACATTGACAATGAACGTGCCCTGCTGGCACCGTGGCGCCACCTAATCGGAGAGGCATCTGAATGGAAACAGAGTCGCGGCGGTCGTGGCTGAAGCCCCTGTTGCCGGTAGCCGGGCTGGCCTTCGTCGCCGCGATGGTGATGGTGTTGCTGGTGTTTCGCAAGCAGGGTCTGGTCGACAATACCGGGGACCCTTACCTGTACGGTGCGATCGCCCACGGCTTCGTCGAGCATGGCTTCGATCAGCTGACGCGCCGTGCTGCAATGCTGTATCCGCACCTCTTGGCGGTATTCTACTGGTTCGGCGCCAGCGACCGCGCCGTTCAATTTGCGCAGGTCTTGCTGCACACGGCGAGCTGCTCGCTGGTGTTCATCATCGGCCGCCATATGTTCAATACGCGAACGGGAGTACTGGCCGGCCTGGCCACCGCGGTACATCCGATGCTGCTGCGCTATGTGGCCGATTTACATACCGAGACGCTGCTCGTTTTCCTGTCGGTACTGATGACCTGGTGCGCCATCCGATTCTACGAGGCGCCCACCATCAAGAACGGCTGCATTTCCGGCGTCGTGGGCATCACCGCGGCCATCGCGAAAGGGGTTTTGCTGCCGTTCTCGCTGGTGTTCGGGATGATCATGTTCGTGCGCGGTTTGCGCAAGCTCGGAACGCCGAATCCCATCCCGGGAGTCATTGCGATGGCGATCACCATGGCCGTGATCATCGCCCCCTGGACCTACCGCAACTATGAAGTGACGCACGGCAAGTTCGTGTTGATCACGCCCGGCATGCCGGATGCTTTTTTGCGCGGCTACATCTTCACCCGCGTGGAATTCGCGACCTTGCAAAAGCCGCCGTATACCGACGCCGAGAACGAATCCAATGCCTTGTTCCGCCGCATCGCGGCGGAAAACGGCACGACCTGGAACGTCGACGAAGTTCAGGATGATGTAAACAATTCGAAAGAGATGAAGCGGATGATCCGTGAGCATCCGTTTCTGACCATCCGCAAGGTTGTCGTAGGCATGTTCACCTTCTGGTATGAAATGACCAGTCTTGCGAACTCTCTGATACCGGCGAGCCTGGCGTTGATTGGTTGGATTCTGGCGTTCATCGGTATCAAGCGGGCGCGGCGGCAGCATTTGCCCGTATGGCTGTTGCTCATGCCGATTCTGGTCCTGAATGTCTTCGTCGCGCTGCTTGTACCGCTCGGGCGCTACTCCGTGCCTGTCTTGCCGTTTTTGTGCATCTTGGCGGCGTTTGGCGTGGATACATTGCTCGAGAGACGTAGAGCGAATGGGGCTGCCGTGGGCTCCGATCCTGCAGCGGCGTGAATTCCATCATCCGCAGTCACATGCGGCTGGTCATCCGGGGCTTCCTCTCCCTGGCAGTCAGCGGCCTTTTCATCTGGTTTTCGCTGCGTCACGTCGACCTTCATTCGGTGCTGTCCGCCATTCTCAGCGCGCCGCCGTTGCCATTGCTCGGTTATTTTCTCATCCTTTGTTTGATACACCTGGTCAAAACCATTCGCTGGGGCTGTTTGCTGAGACCTCTGGGCGAAGTCAGCTTTCGGCGTCTCAACACGGCGTCCGCGGTAGGTTTCATGCTGATGGTGCTGCTGCCTCTGCGGCTCGGCGAGCTGGTTCGTCCGCTGCTGGTCTCGCGGCCAACACCGGACAGTCCGGTTCCGCTGCGTCGAGGCGAGGCGCTCGCAACGGTAGTTGTCGAGCGCATCATCGACAGCCTGGCCATGGGGGTATTGGCCGTGGTCTCGTTGCACATGCTGGCCACTGTCGGCAACGCCGCCAGATACGCAAGGCAGGCGGCGACGTTGGTGACGGTCGGCTTCTCGGTGTTGTGCGTTTTGCTGGTGCTCGCATTTTTCATGCGGGTCCGCGCCGTCTCCTTGATTCGGCTCCTATTCAGGCGCATTTCGCCGCGCTTGGGGGAACGAGTAGCGCGCCTGGTGGACGGTTTCATACTGGGTTTGCGCTTGGGATCGCCTGCGCGGGTCGTGGAATTCATTCTGCTGACAGTTTTTTATTGGAGCCTGCATGTGCTCGGGTTCTGGATGGTCGCCCATGCGTTCGGGCTGCAGTTGTCGCCGTTGATGGCATGCACGGTGCTGGCCTGTCAGGTGGTGGGAATCATGATCCCCGCAGGGCCGGGGATGGTGGGCACCAGTCAGTTCTTCACGCAGTTGGGCGTTTCGATCTTCATCGACGGTGCCCTGGGCGGATCGGAAATCGGGGTGCGCACCGCGGCCTACGCCAATACCATCTGGTTGCTGCTGTTTGGTCAGCAGGTGATCTTCGGACTGATCTTTCTGATTGCCGGGCACATTTCTCTGGGAGGCTTGTTCAAGCTCGAAGAGTTCGAGC
The DNA here is from genome assembly GCA_964657945.1 of uncultured Steroidobacteraceae bacterium. Taxonomy (GTDB): domain Bacteria; phylum Pseudomonadota; class Gammaproteobacteria; order Steroidobacterales; family Steroidobacteraceae; genus Bog-1198. Next base: position 129 of record CAZZWM010000160.1, on the reverse strand, counting down.
AGCCCGGTGATGTCGAACGACTGGGTGCCCGTCAAGACACTTGAAACGAGCCGGCTCAGACACGCGCTAGGGCAGCGAATGGATGAGCCGGCCTGTGGCCCTGGGGTCAGTTGGCAGGATAGGTATTGT
>CAZZWM010000159.1:5270-7612 GCA_964657945.1 uncultured Steroidobacteraceae bacterium | reverse complement strand
GAACCTTCACGTGCGCCTGGACACCGTGGCGACTGGGCTGCGCGACAGGATTGCGGCGCTACCCGGCGTCAGCATCGTCGGGAAGGGGGGCGATCTGGCGGTGCGCCAAAGCGGTGAGCAGGTGGTGCTGATGGGTCCGGCAGGTGATCCCGTATTGAAGACCACGGCCGGCGATGCGAACTTGCTGAAGCGCATTGCGGCGCAGGCCTGGTTGAATCGCGCGTTGCCGGTGAACACCGACCAGATGGGCCTGCGTGCCGACACCGATCCCGGCAGTCGCGGCAACACCTATGTGCAATGCGAGTCCTTCGTTTTCGAGGTGCGCCTGAAAAAAGCCGCCTATGTGATGCTGCTCGACCTGGACAGCCAGGGAAACCTCACCGTGCTGTACCCCACCGGGCCGTTGGAACGGCGCATGGTTCAGAGCGGCATGGCGACAGCCATACCCGGCTCCGATCCCAAGGACCACATCCTGGTGACACCGCCGTTCGGAACCGACTTGGTCACAGTGATGGCGTTCGAAAAGCAACCGGCTTTCTTCGTGGATTTGACCGGCGCTCAACGGTTTGCGGCCGACAGCGCACGGGCGGAATCCTTGGCCAAGGGGCTGGCGGCAACCGGCGGTGCGCTCAGCCTGCAGCAAATCACGGTCAACACTTATCCCGGCAACGGACACGATACCTGCCAGTAGATGCGGGAGGGGGAGAGGAAATGAGACTTCGCAATTTTCTCATCTTGACGGCCGTTTCGGTGACTGCTGTGCACGCGGACGGCAACTACGCCCCGCCGCAACCATCGAATCACGCCTTGATCATCACGGTATCGGAGTACCAGAAGAGCCCGCTGCCGGGGGTGCTGACCGATCGCAAACTGGGCATCGAGCTGGCGCAACGTTTGGGTGTGCCGCCGGAAAATATCGTGCAACTTTCCGAGCAACAGGTGACGCGAGACGGCCTTAAACAGGCTTTCGCCGATATGAATCAAACCATCATGCCGGGCGACAAGTTGTACGTGTATTTTTCAGGTCACGGAGCCCGCTTCTTCAGCAAAGCCACCGGCCAGTGCACCGAAAGCCTGGTGATGCAGGACATGCACGTGGTGACCAACACCGAGTTCGCGGCGATGATCCGGCCTTTGAGCGCGAAAACGGACAAGACCATCGTGATGCTCGACTCCTGCCACTCCGGTGGCGTCGCGGCCGCCGCCGGTTCGCGTTCGATGGGCGATGGGTTTCGCCCCAAGTACAGCCCGGAGGCGTCGAGCCCGCAATGTTCGCTGGCCGTCAATCTTGGCAGCTACTCGTTCAATCGCGGGTTGGATCTGCACACCACCGATAACAACATGGTGATTCTCGCCGCGGCTCGAAACAACGAGGTGGCGTGGGATACCTCGAAGGGCGGCGCCATGACTTACAACTTCCAACAATGTCTTGCCGGGGGCGCGACGGATTCGGATCACAGCGGCTCGATCTCGATGCAGGAATTGGCGGATTGCGTGCAGGCGCGGCTCAACAAGACCCAGGAGGAGTCGGCACTTCAACATCCGACATTGGCCGGCAATGCCGGTCTGGTGCCCGTTTTGAGCGACTCGGGCGGCGGCGCCAACACAGCCACCGCATCCATCGCATCTCCCGCACCCAGCGTGACCAATGCACCCAGCGCGCCGCCGGCGGCCAACATCGACACCCTGGCATCGATGAACGACATATACGGCCGGCGGGACGATCGTTGGGATGTCTCGGCCAAGCTGCAGTCGGCCACATTGAAAATCGGTACCAATCTCAACCTGACGGTGCACTCGCAACGCGAGGGCTTCGTCTATCTGTTCTACCGGGGAACACAGCCGGACAGTTTTTACCTGCTGTTTCCCAACCAACTCGACGCGGCCAATGCCATCAAAGCCAACCAAGACCTGCAGCTGCCGCGGCAGGATTGGAATGTCACCGCGTTGGGTCCCAAGGGCACCGATCACCTGATGGTGATGGTGACGGAGACGCCGCGGGACTTCTCGACGTTGGCCTTGCCGGCCGAGTATGTGAGCAAGTCCGGCCCCTTCGAAAAGATTCAGCCGACCGCCCAAGCGATTGCGCGCATTGGTCAAGTAGCGGCGCTGTCGGCGGCCTTCACCACCAAGGAGTGTCAGAGCGGTGGCGGCAAACGCGATCTGGCCGTCGCGCGGCATTGCTCCAACGTATTCGGCGCCGCCATGGTCAGTGTCGAGGAGACGGACTGACCTCGATCGACCAATCCGGGCCCGAATCGATGTGGTGGGCGGCGGCGTAACTTTTCTGATTCAGGGCGATGGCGACATTCAGCAGACTGTTGATGTACAACAGCGGCTTG
>CAZZWM010000159.1:0-5170 GCA_964657945.1 uncultured Steroidobacteraceae bacterium | reverse complement strand
GGCTTGGGAATGTTGGTCCAGACATTTCCGTATTGCACATCCAAGATCGGAATGATTCCGGAAATCGTATCGCCGACGCGGTTGGGCTTGCGGTAGGGAATGACGATGAGCTTCTCCGGCGGCAGCACCGGCCCCACCTGCGTGAAACTGATGACCCCGGCCGCCAGGCGCGCGCCCGTGTAGGCAAATACATCCCGGCCGTGGAAGGTATGTGATTCACCGGAATCGGGACGGCGATTGACCTTCTCGTCGATCTCGCGCAGTTCTTCGATACCGTCGCGTTCCGCAACCAGCGACAACAGTCCATTGTCGGGCCCGACGAAATAATGTCCGGTGCGGGTTTTCAGCACCACCGAGAGCCGCTTGGTTCCGACGCCCGGATCGACCACCGCGACGAATACCGTGCCATCGGGCCAGAATTGTTCGGTTTGGTACAGACGGTAGGCGCCGGCGAAAATGCTGGGATTTTCGTGGCTCAGGTCGGAAACCAGCAGATCCTGCGAGACGCTGTAGGCCACTCCCTTCATGGCCGACACGGCGCCATCTTGCGTGCCGAAATCGGTGAGGAACACCAGCGGGCTGCGCGCCGCCACGGCTCCCGCCAGCAGCGTCAATCCCATTCCAAGCAAGGCCTGCCGCGCGAACCTGAGCATCAGGTCGGTGCGGCCGCCGCGGTCACTTCTTTTGGTCATCCAAGGGATAGGTGCGGGCCGGCTCAGCCACCGGAGCGGGGGGCGGTGAGTTCTGGGATTGGGCAGGCACGTCCGCCTGCGGCGCCGGCGAGCCGCGCACCGAAGTCCGCGTCGCTTCTGCCAGGCGCGCAAGAAAGCGCTGCGCGGTCGGCGGCGGTGACGGCGCCTGGCTGGACATGATCTCTGTGGCCGAGATCCCGGCTGTTCGGTAGAACGAGGCGTTCGAGGGGCGATCGATGCGGATCACGCTGCCGTCAAGGGCAATGCCGCCGAACAAGCCGCGCGTACGAGCGTAGGAGTAGATCTCGGAATTGAACGTCATATCGGTTGCTGCAGAGCCCTGTCTGCCGACCGGCCCGGTCGCCACAGAGACGTCTGCGCCAAGGGTGATCTTACCGCCGGCGATACCGTCAATGCCCGCCTTGGTGGTGAAGACCAGGATGATGTCGGACGATTGTGCGCCTGCCTGGAAACCCCAACTACCGCCGGTCAGAGAAATGAAGACTGGATTGCTCCAAGGCCCCGTCAATTTGTCGCGTACCGCCATCACGCCATCGCCATGACGCCCGCCGAAAATGAATGCCACTTTCGTCACGTCGGGTATAACGGCGATTCCATAAGCATGCGAGAGCAAGGTGTCGGGCAGACGCACGTCCGGCATGGCCTCGACCTCTTCCAGCACCTCGGTTGCCGTGAGCAGTTTGCCTTCTTCGCGCGCGCCGCCTTCAGCGATGAGCGGGGCGGTAGCCAAGCCGAGAAGGGCTGCGAGAAATCCCCCGAGAGTTAAACTTCTTACGTTTGCCATTACGGCCTCCTCATTGATTGCGGCCAGTCTACCGCAACTGAGAATGCTCGAACCTGACGATTCGGCAACCTTTGCGGCTAATGCAGCGCCTGCAACAGCTTGTCGGCTTCGGCGTCGCGATGATGAACGCGAAAATACTGCGCCAAGCGCGTCGTCGCCAGCGCAGTTTCGGAGTTCTTCGGTCCCAATAACGCCAGCAATTTGGCTTGTGCGTCGACCAAAAGCGGCTCACCTTCGGACGCATTGTCCTTCTGGATCTCGAGCCAGCCGAGACTGGCGTTGGTTCGCGCGATCTGCCAATCGGCTGCCTTCAGCGAGGTCTCGAGTTCCAGGGCACTGCGCAATTCCCGCTCCGCCTCGGCCAAGGCGTGACGCCGCAGGTGCACTTCGCCGAGCAGCTGCTCGCCCGTTGCCACGTACAAATGGCGCGCGGGAAGTACGGCCGAGTATTCAGCCAGTGCCGCTCGCATGTTGGCCTCTGCTTCCGGCAGATTGCCGGCCTTCAAGTACAGGATGGCCAAGCCGTCATAGTAATAGCCTGTCGTGGCATTCTTGTCCTTGCGCAGCATCCCGATGCGCAGCGCTTCCTTGGCCGCGTGCAGGGCGCGGTCGATGTCGCCCTCCAGTTCATATAATTCAGCCAGATCCGATTCGATGGCGGCGCTGCGCGGACTATCGGCGCCGAAAACCGTGGTTTCCACGTTCAACGCCTCATTCAACGATTGTTCGGCTTCATTATATTTGCCAAGCTTGGTCTGAATGAGCCCGAGAGCGTTCAAGGCTACGTTGTGATCCGGGAACTTGCTGCTGGTGGTGGCCCGAAAAATGTTGAGAGCCTTGGTTTGATAGTCCTCTGCTTCTTCGTACTTGCCGGACCAGGTTGCCGCGGATGCGAGCTGGCTCAAGGTCGTGGCAATCGCCAAGTTCTGGTCTCCCGGCAAACCGCGGTAGATGGCAAGCGCCCGTTTGAACATCTCCGACGCGGCGCCGTAGTCGCTTTTTGCGGATAAATAAAAGTGACCGTATTGCGACAGCAAATCGGCGGTCACGAGGGTTGGCGCGGAATCTCCGGCCTGCAGCATCTGCAACCCCTCTTTGATGTCCTGCTCCGCGGACACGTATCGGCCCTCATCCATCAGCGCCTGTGACAAATCTGCCAGTGCTACCGCGACCATCTGCTTGTCGAACGGTTGTTCGTCACGGCGGATGGCCACGACTTCCTCGAACAACGGGATGGCGGATTCGAAATGCTGTTGGTGCCGGTATGCCAGCCCAATGCTTGCCAGCAATTGCGCGCGCACTTCGGGTTGCAACGAGCTGTCGTTCCGGATCTCAGCGGCGCCGCTGTCGAGCAGGTCCTTTGCCGTGGTTTCATTGCCCTGGGCCCTGTACGGATCGGCATGCGAAAATACTGCGACGAGGAAGGAGGACACCTTCTGGGCGCGGTCGCGCTCCTGTACAGTGGCGTCGCGCGCCAAGCCGAGCCGATGGTTTTCCCAGAGCGTGACACCGGCGACGAGTATCAGGCCGGCAAACACCGTCGCAGCCACGACAGCTGCGAACACATTGCGGCGTAGAAATTTCATGGAGTTGTAACGCCAATCGCCCGAACGGGCGCGTACCGGCTGACCTTGCAGGTGCCGTTGCACATCATCGGCCAGTGCTTCTACCGAAGGATACCGGCGTTCGGGTTCCTTGCGCATCGCCATGGCAACGATGGCATCGAGATCACCGGCCAATCGCGCTTGCAATCGTTGTGGCGACAACCCGCGACGGTCGGAAATTCGGCCCCGGTCGGCGTCGGTTTCGCCTTTGAGTTTCGCAACCACCGTTTGGCTGGGACGCGTCGGATCGTCCATGCAAATGGCGCGCTCCAGCTGCAATTGGCTGTAGCTGACCAGGCGGTATGGAGAGCGGCCCGTCAGCAGTTGATACAGCAGCACCCCCAAAGCGTAGATGTCGGTGGCCGTTGTGATCGGCCGGCCCAGCACTTGTTCCGGCGCTGCGTTCTCGGGCGTCAAAATGCGCTCCTGCAAACGCGTGACGGGCAAGGTGTGCGACAGGCTTTCGGGGGCCAACAGCTTGGCGATGCCGAAGTCCAGCAGCTTGGGAGCACGCTCTTCGGTGACGAAGATATTGGAAGCTTTGATATCGCGGTGGACCACCAGGTTGCGGTGCGCATATTGCACTGCCGTGCAAACTTCGACGAACAATTCCAGCCGTTCGCGGATGAACAGCGTGCGGCTGTCGCAGAACACGTCGATTGCCTCGCCATCGACGTGTTCCATCACCAAGTACGGAGTGCCGTCCTCGAGATCGCCGCTATCGATGAGTCGGGCAATGCAAGGGTGGTCCAGCGTCGCCAGGATATGGCGCTCGCTGTGCAGCCGGCTGCGCAGGCGAGGATGCAGCGTGGCATGCTGCAAGACCTTGATGGCCACGGTTTGCTGATACTGCGAGTCGTCGCGCTCGCCGCGATACACCACGCTCATGCCGCCGTGACCCAAGATCGACACGACCCGGTACGGCCCGATGCGCGTACCGATCAGGCTATCCCGATGATCCTCGAGCATCGACTCCGCCGCTGCGCCGATCGCATGCAGTATCGGATCCTTGCGATTCTGATCGAGATTCAACAGCGATTCGACCGACCGGCGCAACTCCGCATCGTTGCCGCAGGTTCTGTCCAGATGAGCTGCGCGCTGGGCGTGATCGACATCGGCCAATTGTTCGAACAGGGTCTGTATCCGCTGCCAGCGGGCGCGTGGAATCATGTGCAGCGTGTGTCCCCGATCTGGTTGAGCAGCCATGCGCGCGCCAGGCGGATGTCGCGGTGCACCGTGGCTGCGGATGCGCCCACGGAAGCGGCAATTTCCTCGTAAGTCATGCCGCCAAAGTAGTGCAGTTCGACGACCTGAGCCAACCGCGGCTCAAGCTGCATCAGACTCTCCAGCGCTTCATCCAACGCAATGACATCCACGTCCATGGCCAGCTCGATTCGCTCATCGTGCTCGGGCGGCAGTTCTTGCGCGCCGGCGTTGCGCTTTACGCGCGAACGCGACCTGGCGTGATCGACGAGTACGCGGCGCATCAAGCGTGAGGCAAGGGCAAAGAAGTGGGCGCGATCTTGCAACGCTACATTGGCCTGCACCAGCCGCAGAAATGCTTCGTGCACCACCGCCGTGGCTTGCAAGGTGTGACTGCCGCGTTCCGCGCGCATGTAGCTGCGCGCCAAGCGTCTCAATTCGTCGTACACCAAAGGGGTCAAACGATCGAGTGCCTGCGGATGGCCCGAGCGCCAATCCGTCAGTAGCTGTGTGAAATTCGCCTGCGCCTCCATCGTTGTCTTCCCGCAACAACAAACAAAAAAGTGCCTGCGTCGGCGTGTCCCAACCGCCCGTCGGGCTTTCCCCTAAGCATACATCGTTGCGCAACATGAGGGTGAAACGACGCGTTTGTCGCTTTACTGAATGAGCCCATCGATCTGGGTTCGGATCCCAACCCCTGCATCAACGTTACGTCGGAGAAACCACCATGAAGAAGAGTCTAATCGGATTAGCGGCCGCGCTCGCCATTGGCGCACTCGCCAACGCAGCCAGCATCGCCGCTCTGCAGCCGCCGCACCTGGCGATGGACCTGCCGCCGACCCAGCCGCCGCACCTGGCGATGGATC
>CAZZWM010000158.1:884-7640 GCA_964657945.1 uncultured Steroidobacteraceae bacterium | reverse complement strand
TGCCGATTCACGGGGTGTGCGTGTTGCTCTGCGCCCGCGACGCCCGCTTTTTCGATCTGATCTTGCTGTGGGCCCGAACGCGCTTGCCGGCGCTCATGGCGAACTTGAGGTTGTGGCGCGCCAGCAGCTACAGCCCTCTCACTCTCGACCTACCCAACCGCAAGGGGTTGCGAGTCGAAATGCCTGATTCTCGGATCCGCTGATACATCGAATCGGGTGCCAGATCGATGCCGCCTGGCCATGTCAAGGCGTCCGCAAACGACACCCCGATCTTGTAATTCGATAGGACGTTGAACCGGACAATGGACCATACAGCCATGGCGATTACTCCAATGGGTAGCGCAAGTATAACAAGCACCGTCGATTCGACCATGTTTCTCTCCGAAGCGAGCATTTAATCGGCTTCAGCTCGAACGCGCCGTTATTCAAACTCTGCAAGCGCCGAACACCTCGCCGCCATGCTCTTCCAGGGAATCGTCATGCCGTCATTGCGAAACGCTTCTGCCATCCGCCGCGAGATGACCGCCGCGCAGCGCATTCCCTATACCGCGCACGTGGCTCCTGCGGTGATCCGCACCGAGTTGGGCGATTACATCCAGGTTTTTCGCCTCGGCGGTGCGAGCTTCGAGAGCAACGACGACGATGAACTCAACAATTGGCATGAACGCCTCAATGTGCTGTGGCGAAACATCGCCAGTCCCAATGTGGCGCTATGGAGCCACGTCATCCGCCGCCGGGCAGGGGTAGAGCAGCCGGGAGTTGCGAACGCGAGATCGGTGGGTTTTGCCGAAGCGCTGCGTGGCAGGTACTACCGGCGCTTGGCGAATGAAACGCTGATGATCAACGAGCTGTACTTGGCGGTGGTGTTTCGTCCGGCTCCCGACATCGCAACAGGAATGGTGGCCAAGGCCTTCTCCCGGGCGAAAAGCGACGCGACACGAACGATGGTGAGCGACTCGTTGGACGCCTGCGAGAAGCTGTCCCAAACACTGACTGCCTCTCTGGCTCGATACGAACCGGAAATCCTCGGCACCTACCGCCACGAGCGCCTGTACTGCTCGTCGCTCCTGGAATACCTGGGTCTGCTGATCAATGGAGAGTGGCAGCGCACACCGTTGCCCCGCGGACCGATCAGCAAAGCGCTGGCAACGACACGCCTGCTCTTCGGCACGGAAACCATCGAGTATCGTGCGCCGACGCAAACCAAAGTCGGCGCCATGCTGGGTATCAAAGAGTATCCAACACCCAGCGTGGTCGGCATGTACAACCGGCTGTTGTCGGCGCCCTTTGGCTTCGTGGCGACGCAGTCATTTGCGTTTCTGACCAAGTCCGCCGGCCAGTCGCTGCTGCAGCGGCAAGCGAACCGCATGGCCAATGCCGGCGATTTCGCCGTGTCACAGGCGGCCGAACTCACCCAGGCACTCGATGCGCTCACCAGCAATGAGTTCGTCATGGGTGAGCATCACTTTTCGCTGCAAGTGCTCGCCGCCGTGACGGCGACGCAAAGAGAGGGCAGCGATCCGACCCGCCTCAAGGCGCTGAACGATGGCGTTGCGTTGGCTCGCAGCTACCTTGCCGACACCGGTATGCTGGTCGCGCGCGAGGATCTCGGGCTGGAGGCGGCATTCTGGGCGCAGCTGCCCGGCAATTTTCCGATGCGGCCCAGGAAGGCACCAATCACGTCGCGAAACTTTGCCGCCATGGCGCCGTTCCACAACTTTCCCGCCGGAAGGGCGCACGGCAATCACTGGGGTGACGCGCTCAGCTTGTTCGTCAGCAGCGCGCGATCGCCGTATTATTTCTCGCTGCACGCCAGCGATCCTAAGGACCCGGATGGCGGCAGCCGCAAGGACACGGGGCATACCTTGATTTGCGGCCCCACGGGATCCGGAAAGACCGTGTTCATCGGTTTTCTGGTGGCCATGCTGGCTCGTCAAGGCGTAACCCAGGTCATTTTCGACAAGGATAGGGGCCTGGAGATTCTGGCGCGCGCCTTGGACGGCGAGTATCTGCCGCTGAGGAACGGGGTTCCGACCGGCTTCAATCCGCTGCAACTGCCGGCGAGCGCCGCCAATGTCGAGTTTCTCAAAACCTGGCTGGGGGTGCTGAGCAGCAGCGGACAGCAAAAGCGCGGTGGCGGCACGGTGCGCGAGACGGCGGATCTCGACCAGGCGTTGCGCGGCACCCTGGCTCTCGAACCGGAAGCGCGCCGCTTGTCCCGGCTGGTCGAGTTCCTCGATCCCACCGATCCCGAAGGCTTGCATGCGCGCTTGGCGCGCTGGTGCGAATCGTGCCGCGGCGAATACGCCTGGGTGTTCGACAATGCACGTGACACGGTGGTGACCCGCCTGGGCGGGCGAAGCGTCATCGGCTTCGACGTGACGGAGTTTCTCGATCACCCGCTGACCCGGGCCCCCATCACGCTCTACCTGTTCCACCTGGTGCGCCAGCTGCTGGATGGCCGCCGCTTGGTGTGCTGGATGGATGAATTCTGGCGGCTGCTCGCGGATCCGGCATTCGAAAGCTTCGCCAAGGATGGCCCCAAGACCTGGCGTAAGTTGAATGCCGTCATGAGCCTTGCGACGCAGAGTCCCAGCGATGTTCTTGACAGTGCCATCAGCCGCACCCTGATAGAGCAGACGCCGACCAAGATTTTCTTTCCCAATGCGGACGCGAACCTGGCCGAATACACCGAAGGTTTCGGACTCACCGAGCGCGAATTCAAGCTCATCAAGGATCAACTCGAGCCGGGATCGCGCATGTTCCTGGTGAAGCAAGCGCATCACAGCGTGGTGTGCCAGTTGGATCTGAAAGGCTTCGACGCAGAGCTTGCGGTGATTTCCGGCCGAACCCAGGAAGTGCATCGGATGCATCAAATCATCGCGGCGGTCGGTGCCGATTCCAAAATGTGGCTGCCGCAATTCCTTGCCGCACATGAACGACGATCAATGCCCTAACTGAAAAAAGGAGTTTTCCATGCGACGCATCCAGATGTACTCGATATTGGCCTGCTTGATCGGATCAGGCCTCATCATGCAGCCCGCGAAAGCCCAGTGGGCGGTGGTCGATGCGCCCGCCATCGTGCAGCTCATCCAGCAAGTCGCCAATGCGGAGCAGCAGCTGGCCACCGCCCGCAATCAGCTCCTGCAGGCGCAGCAGGCCTTGCAAACCATGACCGGCGGCCGCGGCATGGAACAACTGCTGAGCGGCACCGTGCGCAACTACCTGCCGTCCAATTGGACCCAGCTATCCGCGGCTGCCGCGTCATCGGACACGCAGAACATCGTGTCTACAAACGCCGTGCTGACGCCGGCGCAAGTCGCCGCGATGCCGCCTGCGGCGCAGCAGCTGTTGCAAGGATCACGGCAATGGATTGGCTTGCAGCAATCGATGTCGCGACAGGCGGTAGCGAATGCCAGCAGCCGCTTCGCTTCATTGCAATCGTTGATTGCAGCGATCCCGTCGGCCTCGGATCAGAAGGGTATTTTGGATCTCCAGGCTCGCATCAGCAGCGAACTCGGCATGTTGCAGAACGAGCAGACCAAGTTGCAGGTTCTCAATCAAGCAACCCAGGCGCAGCAAGCCGCTCTTCAGCAGCAAGCAAGAGAGCAGGTCATCAGCGGCCATGGCCTTTTCGATGCGCGTTTCCGCCCGACGCTGTGAGCACGGCGTCATGGGATTCTTTGCAACTTTTTGGTCCTGGCTCAATAGCCAGCTGACGACCTATATAGGCGACAACACCGCCCGACTGGCCGCGGTACTTGAACCGGCGATGGTCACGGCGGCGACGATCTATGTGATGGCGTTGGGCTATCTGTACCTCACCGGCAAAGTGGCCGAGCCGCTGGAAGCGGGGTTCAGGCGTCTGGGCCTGATCGCACTGGTGTTGGGCGCGGGTTTGCGGCTGTGGCTGTACAACAGCATCGTCGTCGACACCTTTTACGATGCGCCGGCGCAGCTGGCCGCGGCAGTGGTTGGCGCCGGCGATCCGGTTTCCACCATTGACACCATTTGGAACGCCGGCGGCGAAGTCGCCGGCCAGTTGTGGGCCCGCGGCGGCTATTTTGCCAACTTCGGCTTTTACATTGCCGCGCTTCTCGTTTGGGTGCTGGTGGGAATGTTGTGCGTGTACGCCATGTTTCTGATCGCCCTGTCGAGCGTGGCGCTCGCCGTTCTTCTTGCATTGGGCCCTTTGTTCATCGGTATGTTGTTGTTCGACGCCACGCGCAGGCTGTTCTCGGCGTGGCTGGCGCAGTTATCCAACTATGCGCTGATCACTGTGCTCACCGTCATGGTGTCTGCCTTGCTGTTGAAAGTTGTGCAGTCCTTCGCGACGCAGACGGCGGCTCTCGGCAGCTCCCTCACGACGGTCGACGCCATCGACATGGTGTTGGCCTCGGTGCTGGTGTTCCTGGTCCTGCTGCAGATCATGCCCATTGCCGCAGGCCTCGCGGGGGGAGTCTCGCTGAACACCCTCGGCGCCATCAATCGTGGCACGGCGTGGACATCACGGACGGCCCTGCGGGCTTCCATGCCGGTGCTCGGAATGGCGGCGCCGTTTGCGGGCCGCTGGCTGGCCAAGATACCCCCCACAGCCTACGGAATGGTACGCCGGGATCGAAGCCCCGCTGCGGCCCCCGCGACCTCACCGTTCACCGAAGGAGGATGAACTCATGCGCATTCTAATTCTCTGCGTTCTTTGCTTGAGTGGCTGCTCCTCGACCGCGGTGCGATGCGACGCGCATCTGCAAGCGATAAACGCGCCGGATGAGAAGGCAAGAACCCACGCGCCCGCCGACGGGAGCGCTCGATGACGGCGGTGTCGGTGCCGGCCGATTATTTCCGGGAGGCGCAATCCTGGGACGCCGACAGGGCGGCGCAATTTCGCCGAACCGCGCGTCTCGCGTGGTGGGTGGCCGGTGCGGGATGGCTTTGTGCCGTTGCGGGTTGCATGGCATTGGCCATGCTCATGCCGCTCAAACGCGTCGATCCTTTTCTGGTGCGGGTGGACAGCAGCACCGGCATCGTCGACGTGGTGCCGATATTCGTCGGAGTGGCCAAACCCGAGGAGGCCGTCACTCGTTACTTTCTGTCGCACTACCTGAGCGTGTGCGAGCGCTTCAATTTCGTGACCGCGGAAAGTGATTACGAGGAATGCGGCGCATTTCATTCGGCGCAGCGCAATCAGACGTGGTATGCGCAATGGACCGCCACCAATCCGGCGTCGCCGTTGAATGTGCACAAGGACGGCAGCAGCGTGCGGGTCCAGGTGAACTCGGTGAGTTTTTTCACCAAGGCGTCGGGACTGTCCGATCTCGCCCAAGTGCGCTATGTGAAGGCGACCCGATCGGGCTCCGGCGGCGAAGAAACCGTCACGCACTGGATCGCCACCGTTCAATACGCGTACGTGGAGCCGGCGAAGGATCCGAAGACGCGGCGCTGGAATCCGCTCGGCTTCAAGATCGTCGATTTTCGCAGCGAACCGGAAGTGGCCGCACCGGCGGGAGAATTGAAGTGAAAATGGCGACGCTCCTATTGCTGGCGATTTGCGCATTTCATATAGGACCGTGTCGAGCGGAGACGACACCCGCGAAAGGGGCAACGGATGCTCGAATTCGCATCGCGGCGTATGACGCCAATCAGGTCTACCGGTTGCGCGGTTACATCGGCTATCAAATTGACCTGGAGTTCGAGGCGGGTGAGACCTTCGTGGGTCTGGGGGCCGGCGATATCGACGGACTGGGCTTCGTCGGACAAGCCAATCACCTGTTCCTGAAACCCAAGGCGCCGCGCGTCGCGACCAATATCACCGTTCTGACGAATCGCAGACACTACCATCTGGATTACAGCGCGCTGTCGCAGCGGCCGAATCAGGCTGACGACGTGATTTATGCGCTGCGCTTTACCTATGCCGCGGAGGCGCAATCGAAATCGGCAGCCGAATTGGCCGCCGCGCAGATCAACCGGCAATTGGAAAACGCCGGCACGCCGCTCAACATCGATTATTGGTATTGCGGCAACCCCACATTACGCCCGATGGCTGCATCGGATGACGGCGTGCACACCCGGATCCGATTCACGGCGAACGCAGATCTTCCGGCAATTTTCGTTCGTAACGATGACGACTCTGAGTCGCTGCTCAACTTCAGCATGGATGAGGGAGACGTGGTGATTCATCGGGTGGCGCGGCGCTTGGTCTTGCGGCGCGGCAAGTTGACCGGCTGCATCGTCAATCAGGGCTATCGCGGCGGCGGTGCGCGGCTCGAGTCAGGGACTGTTGCGCCCGCCGTGCAGCGGCATGTGATGGGAGGAGTTCCATGAAAGAGGAGCAGCCTCAGAGGGCGACGGTTGCCGGCGAGCGGGATACGCTGGTCAATGACAAGCCGTCGATGCAATCGCGAGTCAGCAATTTGTTGGCCATCGGGTTGATGAGCCTCATGGGACTGGGACTACTGACCTGGTACTACGCCAACGCGATGACACGCAGCTCGCGGGCGCGCGAGTCGGCGCAATCCCTGTCGAACAAGAAAGCGTCGGGAGACCTGCCGCTGCCCAGCATCGGGCGTATCGATCCGCCGAAGCCGATGGCCGAGGAAGTATTTTCGCCGGTTACTCCGGGCGGCCAATCCGCCGCTTTGGCGGCCACCCCGCTCGCCGAGATTCCACTGCAGCCTAACCTTGCGACGGGAGCGCCGCCCGGAGCGCCGGCGGTGAAGAGTGAGGCGCAGCTGGCGCTGGAACGCCAGCTCTCGGGCG
>CAZZWM010000158.1:0-874 GCA_964657945.1 uncultured Steroidobacteraceae bacterium | reverse complement strand
CAGACCGCCGTTGTCGCCCTGACACGCCGGCTTCTGCGCCGCAGCGTCGCCGCGTGTCGCTCCTACAGCGTCACCCTGCCGCGAGGACACGGGAAGCTGACGATCTCCGCCACGGTCGGAGCGGCCTCGCAGCAGAGCACGGCCCGGGCCACGATTCCCGAAGCCAGCGCCGCGTCGGGACCGCCGGGTGAGCACGAACCCGGAGAGTTGCCGGCGCTGTTGCGCACGACCACCACCACCGCGGTGCGTGCACAGATGTTGCCGACCCAGCGATTGTTGCTGCCCAAGGGGGCGTTCATCGATTGCACGCTGGAAACCGCCATCGACTCCACCCTGCCGGGAATGACGACGTGCGTGATGGCCACCGACGCATTCGGTGCCGACGGCAAGGTGGTGCTGTTGGAGCGCGGCACCAAATTGGTGGGCGAGACACGCGGCCAGGTGGCGCAGGGCTCCGCGCGCGTATTCGTCGTCTGGGATGAGGCCCGCACTCCCGCCGGGGTCGTGGTGCCGCTGGCCTCGCCGGGTGCCGATGAACTCGGTCGATCCGGCCTCCCCGGCACCGTGGATCGTCATTTCTGGGAACGCTTTGGCGCCGCGATGCTGGTGTCGGTCGTCGATGGCGTGGTGCAAGCCGCTGTGCAGGCCAGCCGCAGCAACAGCGGCACGGTGGTGGTGAATCCCTCATCGACACAGGATGTGCTGACGGAGGTGCTCAAGAACACCATCAACATACCCCCGACCGTGCGCAAGCAGCAGGGCGATCGCATTCAGGTGTTGGTGGCAAGAGATTTGGACTTCAGAGCGGTTTATGATCTGCGGCCCGCACTCAGTCGCCCATAGTCCGGACATCTCGGCGCTTGGGCTGACGCTC
>CAZZWM010000157.1:0-7665 GCA_964657945.1 uncultured Steroidobacteraceae bacterium | reverse complement strand
GTGGCGGCCACCGCGGCGCCCGCGCCCGCTGCTCCCAGCGGCGTGAAGTCGCATGCCAAAGGGGGCGGCAACAAGGCTGCGCCGCCGCCGGCAGCGCCCGGGATGCCCATGGCCATCAAGAAAATCGTCATTCAGGCCGGCGAGGCCAATTTTGCCGATCTGTCGGTCAAGCCGAACTTCGCAACCGGCATCCAGATGCTGCAGGGCTCGGTGGCGGGGCTGTCATCGCAACCCAAATCCAAGGCGCACGTCGATCTGCACGGCTCGGTGGATCAGTTCGCGCCGGTGTCCATCGTCGGCGACGTGAATGTGTTGAGCGCCGCGTTGTACACCGACCTGACCATGACCTTTCACAACATCGAGCTCAGCACCTTCAATCCGTACTCGGGCAAATTCGCGGGCTACAACATCAGCAAGGGCAAGCTGAGCACCGATCTGCACTACCTCGTCGACGGCCGCAAGCTCGATGCGCAGCATCACATCGTGGTCGATCAACTGGAGTTCGGCGACAAGACAGAGAGCAAGGATGCGGTTTCTCTGCCGATCAAATTGGCGGTGGCGCTGATGAAGAATCGCGACGGCGTCATCGACTTGAACCTGCCCGTGACCGGCTCGTTGGACGATCCGCAATTCAAATTGGCGCCCGTCATTTGGAAGGTTTTCGTCAATATTCTAGAAAAGGCCGTGACCGCCCCCTTCGCGCTGTTGGGTTCGTTGTTCGGCGGCGGCCCGGACCTGCAGTTCATCGATTTCCAGCCCGGGGCTGCGGATCTGGATCCATCGGCGGTGCAAAAGGCGCAGACCCTCGTCAAGGCCTTGAACGAGCGCCCGCAGATCAAGATCGAAGTGCCGATCGCGACCGTCAAGGAATTGGACGCACCCATGCTGGTCGCTGCGCAACTGCAGGCGCATATCCAAGCCATCCAAGCGTCCGGGGCGGTGCGCAAGAAAGCCGCTGCCGTGCCATTCGCGCAATTGGACCCCGCGGCCCAGGTGGATGTCCTCGAGAAACTGTATGCGAATGACGTGGGCGGCGATCTGAAATACCCCGACACGGTCACGGCCATCAAGAGCAAAGCGGAACTGGCCGCGGCGAAGGCCGATTACCTGAATCAGACCCTGCGCGATCACATCACCGTCGGCGAAGCGGAATTGACCGCGCTGGGGCAGCAACGCGCCATGAACTTGCAGCAGCAGCTGCTCACCGGTACCCAGATCGATGCCGAGCGGGTTTTCCTCGTGGCCAACGACAAGGCCAAGAACGATTCCGGCAAGGTTAGGCTGGAGATGTCGCTGCGCTAACGGCGCCTCGAAACAAGGCGTGGCCCAATTCATGGCGCCCCGCTTCGGTGCAGATAAATTGAATCGGCGAGTGCGGATCTGACTAACTGGCTGATCGCGTTCGAGTCCTGCTGCTTGGCACAAGCGGTGCTTACGCCACGCATCATGAAACTCGTGACCGCCATCATCAAACCGTTCAAGCTCGACGAGGTGCGCAAGGCAATCAGCGACATCGGCGTTCAAGGCATGACAGTTTCTGAGGTGCGCGGGTTCGGCCGTCAGCGCGGCCACACCGAGATCTACCGCGGCGCCGAATATGCGGTGGAGTTCGTACCGAAGACCAAATTGGAAATCGCGGTCGATGATGCCTTGGTCGATCAATTGCTCGAGGCCATCATGAATGCCGCCAAGACCGGCAAGGTTGGGGATGGCAAGATTTTTATCTTCGAGCTTACGCAAGTCGTGCGCATCCGGACGGGTGATCGCGACGCCAGCGCCATTTGAAATCAGGGAGATGCGATGAAAATTCTGCCTTTGCTGGGCTTCTTGGTTCTGCTTGCGGTGGGAACGCCGGCAGCTCATGCGGACGATGTGCCGGGCACGGCGGCCGATAGCGCCGCCAACGCGCCGGCTGCTGCTGCGGCAACGCCTACCGAGCCCGTATTGGTCGCCGTGGACAAGATCAGCGCCGGTGACACGGCTTGGATGCTGACCTCCACGGCATTGGTGCTGATGATGTCGATCCCGGGCTTGGCGTTGTTCTACGGCGGCATGGTGCGCAAGAAAAACGTTCTGGCGACCTTGATGCAGACCTTCGCCATCGTCTGCGTGGTGACCATTCTGTGGTGGTTGATCGGCTATTCCTGGGCCTTCACGCCCGGCAACGGCTTCATCGGCGGCTCGAGCCGGGCGCTGTTCAACGGCATGACGTTCATGCACGACCCCGTCAACAAGCTGTCGGTGTCGCACCTGGCATTGACCATTCCCGAAACCGTGTATGCCATGTTCCAGCTGACCTTCGCGGCGATCACCCCGGCTTTGATCGCCGGCGCTTTCGCCGACCGGATGAAATTCTCCGCCATGTTGGTGTTCATGGCGATCTGGTCTCTGGCCGTGTATTCGCCGATCGCGCACATGGTGTGGGAGTCGACCGGCTGGCTCAACAGCGCCGGTGTGCTCGACTACGCCGGCGGCACGGTGGTTCACATCAATGCCGGCATCGCCGGTCTCGCCAGCTGCCTGGTGCTCGGTAAACGCCTGGGTTACGGTCGCGAGGCGATGGCGCCGCATAATCTCACCCTGACCTTGATGGGCGCTTCGCTGCTCTGGGTGGGCTGGTTCGGCTTCAACGCAGGATCCGCCGGTGCCGCCGATGGGCGCGCGGGCATGGCGATGCTGGTGACGCAGATGGCAACGGCCGCAGCGGCTTTGGGGTGGATGTTTGCGGAATGGATCAAGACGGGAAAGCCCAGCGTGTTGGGCATAGCGTCGGGCGCGGTGGCGGGTTTGGTTGCAGTGACACCGGCATCCGGATTCGTCGGGCCCACGCCGGCAGTGATCATCGGCCTCATCGCCGGCGTGTTGTGCTTCTTCGCGGCAACTTCCTTGAAACATGCGTTCAAGTACGATGACTCGCTGGACGCCTTCGGCGTGCACGGCATCGGCGGCATCATCGGGGCGCTGCTCACCGGCGTGTTCGTCAGCAAGGAGATCAGCGGCGTCGACGGCTCGTTCCTGATTCAGCTCAAGGGTGTGGCGGTGACCGTCATCTACGGATTCGTGGTCAGTTACATCATTTTGAAGATCATCGATCTGACCATCGGCTTGCGCGTCACGGAGGATCAGGAACGCGAGGGCCTTGACATTTCCCTGCACGGCGAGAGCATCGAATAGGCCGAAAAGCCAAGGCTGCGCGATTAGGCGTAAAATGCGCCCCAAGGAAGGAGCGTGATCATGCCTTTTGTAGACATCGCCATCATCCTGATGCTCATGCTGGCAGTTTCCGGCGTGCGCGTCGCACAGGAATATCAACGCGGCGTGGTATTCCGATTGGGACGTTACAAGGGACTGCGCGGTCCGGGCCTGTACTGGATCATTCCGTTGGGGCTGGAGCGCTCGGTGATAGTCGACATCCGCACCCGCACGGTGTCCGCGGAACAGCAGGAAACCATCACCCGCGACAGTGTCACCATCAAGGTCAACGCGGTGCTGTGGTACCGCATCACCGATGCTGCCAAGGCGGTGATCGAAGTGGCCGATGCGCCGGCGGCGGTCTACCAGTTGGCGCTCACCGGCTTGCGCAACATCATCGGCCAGCACGATCTCGACGAGATTCTGCAGGAACGCAACAAGATCAATTCGCTGCTGACCGATTTCATCGCCGGTTCGACCGCGGCGTGGGGACTCGAGGTACAGCGCTTCGAAATGAAGGACGTGGAACTTCCCAAGGCGATGCAGCAGGTCATGGCGATGCAGGCGGAGGCCATCCGCGAGAAGCGCGCCCGCATCATCAAGGCGGAGGCGGAGCTGGAGGCCTCGGTCAAACTATCGCAGGCGGCCGCACAGATCACCGCGAATCCGGCGGCGCTGGAATTGCGCCGCATGCAGATGATTTCGGAAGTCGGCGCCGAGAACAACAGCACCACCGTGCTGATGATTCCTTCGGACTTCGTATCATTGGCGCACACTCTGAACGACTATCTGGCCAGGCAAGGATCCGTCGCTGCTGCCGAGCGGTCAACCGCCCGTTGAGAATGGCGCCGGGGCAGATGCTGTTGACCCGGATGTGCAGCGGCGCGACCTCCTGGGCGAGACTCTTCATCATCATCATGATGCCGCCCTTGGATGCGGCGTAATTGGCATGAGTGCTCCAGGGAATGACTTCGTGTACCGAGCTGATGCAAATGATCTTGCCCGCGGCGACGGACACTTCTGGCTGGAAACATCGGCCTTGATGGCGATCGTGCGTGACCCGCGCCTTTTGCCCTTTGAGCAGGACCGGGATGGCCAGGGTGGGAAGTTGCTGATTCACTGCATCGATCATCGATGTTTCCCCTGTCCGCAATTGGCGACATGCGCGCGCCGGCGATTTTTACAGCGCAGCATTTCGTGATCAAAGTCTCACTGAAAGACCGATTATGCCAGGTAGTCTTTCACCGCTTGTCCGATGTCCTACTTTTGACGGGAGAATTCATGAGCAATCCGTACAACAGCGCAAATGAACGCGCTTCGATTCTCGGTCCGACGCTGTATTTCAAAGGCGATCTGTCAGCCGAAGAGGATTTGCTCATCCAGGGGCGGGTGGAAGGCTCGATCACCCATACGCAACGGCTGACCGTCGGCCCGCAGGGCACCGTCAAGGCGAACATCAAGGCACAGCTGATCATCGTGGAGGGCACCGTGGATGGTGACCTCACGGCCGAAAAGTCGGTGTTCGTGAAGGAAACCGCCAAGGTGGCAGGCAATATTTTCGCTCCCACCGTCAGCATTTTGGAGGGCGCGAATTTCAGCGGCAGCATCGACATGGATCCGAAAAAAGCCGCCCAAGCCGCCAAATTTGATCCCTTGAGCCGGCCGAAGAGCGCCGGTGGCGCCGCCTGACGATGTCGTGGCTTAAGAAACCCGCCGGAGAAGATCCCATGATGAATTCCAATTCGCCCGCCACGTCGCGACCCGAACCCCGCGGTCCGCGCCCCGAGCCGCGCGCGCCGGAAGCCAAGGCCGTGGAACCGATTCGCGCGGCGGAAGTCAGAACTCCCGAAGCGCCGTCGCGCGCATCGGTGCTCGGCCCGACCTTGAAATTCCGCGGCGAACTGTCGGCTCAGGAAGATTTGATAGTCCAAGGCAGCGTCGAGGGATCGATCACCCACACGCAGAGCCTCACCATCGGCACCGACGGTTCGATGAAGGGCGACATCCGCGCCCGCGTCATCGTCATCGACGGCAAGGTGGACGGAGATTTGTACGCGACCGAGTCGGTGAACATCCGCGCCACCGCAAAAGTCAAAGGCAATGTATTCGCGCCGCGAGTCGGCATCAGCGAAGGCGCCTTCTTCCAAGGCCAGATCGAAATGCAGCCGTCCGGGGCTGCGGTGCAGGAACACAGTGCGCGATTGCGGGCCGCTGCGATGACGACGCCGCCGCTCGAATCGCCGCAGGTGGATCAAATGTTGAGCAGCGCGTCCGGCGGATAAAAGTTGGCGACGGCCGTAGTCGGGCCGGGTCTGCGGCAAACGGCAATTGTCATGGGCTAGGGCAGGAACAGCGCGGGATCCACCCAGGCGCGGTTCAGGCTCAAGCCCCAATGCAAGTGCGGACCGGTGGCCCGACCGGTCATGCCGACCAAACCCAGTCGAGCGCCTGCTGCGACCTGCTGCCCGGGCTTCACATCGATGGCACTCAAGTGGCAGTACATGCTGATGAGGCCGCGGCCATGATCGATAAACACCGTGTTGCCGGTGAAGAAGAACTCGCCGGCTTCGATCACGGTGCCTCCGATCGGGGCCAACACCGGGGTACCCGTAGGTGCGGCGATATCCATGCCGCTATGCGGGTTGCGCGATTCACCGTTGAAAATTCGCCGCAGGCCGAAGGAACTGCTGCGCACGCCGGGGACGGGGGGCGGCAGATTCAAGGATTCAGGTTGGTTGTCAGACCAGGTGCTCACCGCTCGATCGATGATCACGCGTTCGCGTCCGACGCGCGCGAGATCTGCCTTGGACAGATTCACGTGCTTGGGAGCAACTTTGAGCGACTGGCTGGCATATTGCTTGTCGCTGACCAGAAATTCGATGTCCCGACGGCCATCGACGGCGTGCACGATCACATGTTCGGGTTCCGGCGGCGCCGACAAGGGAATACCGACCACCGCCACCCAGCTATCGCCGTCCCTGACAACCAAGACCCGATGTCCATCGATATCGACTGCGGGCTCGGCGTCGCTCTGTTGACTTAGGCGGAGCAGCTTTACGCCGCCTGGCACGGCACTTTCGCGCGGAAGGTTGTAGGCAAGCGCGATGGTTGGGGCAAGCGAAAACGCGCAGGCGAGAATGCGCATCACAAGGGCTTCTCCACCTTGGCGCGGACTTTTCCCGTGGCCAGGCGCGCTTCGATCAGCGTTCCGGGGGCGGCATCCGCTGCATTCCTCAAGATTGCGCCGCCTTCGATGCTGACGATGGCATAGCCGCGATCCAGGGTCGCGAGCGGACTCACGGCATTCAACGTGCGCACCAGGGGCTGCAGGCGCTCCCGCGCGCGCCGCAGGCTTTCGCTGCCCGCGGCGCGCAGCCGGGCGGAAAGCGCAGCATGGCGCGCAATGGTGGTTTGCACCCGTGCCACGGGACTGGCCTGCCATAGCCGTGTTTGGCATGCGCGCAGCGAGGAACGACGATCCGCGAGGATTTGGCGCCAGCCGCGTGCCAGGCGAGTTTCCAATTCATCCAGACGCTGCGATTGCTGCGACAAGCGGGCCACGGGGCTGACCAGCGCGGCGCGTCCCATCAGCCAACGCAAGCGCTCGCGGCGGCTCTCGATGCGGCGATTCACACCGCGCAGCAACCGGGCATGGCTGCGGCGCAGGCCCAGCAGCCATTCTTCTCCATTGGGCACCACCAGTTCAGCCGCGGCCGAGGGTGTCGGCGCGCGAACGTCGGCGGCGAAATCCGCGATGGTGAAGTCCACCTCGTGGCCGACGCCGCTGATCACAGGAATCGGCGAAGCGACGATGGCGCGCGCCAGCGCCTCGTCGTTGAAGGCCCACAAGTCCTCGAGCGATCCGCCTCCGCGAGCCAAAATCAGCACGTCGCACTCGGCGCGCGCGCCGGCAAGGCGCAATGCGGCGATGATCTCGGCCGCCGCCGCGGCGCCTTGTACGGCCACGGGATAGATCAGTACCGGCACCGCGGCGAAGCGCCGCGCCAGCACGTGCAATATGTCGCGAACTGCCGCACCGGAAGGTGAGGTGATGACACCGATGCGCTTCGGCAGGATAGGTAATGAGCGTTTGCGTTCGGCAGCGAACAACCCTTCCGCGCTCAGCTTGGCGGACAGCTGCTCGAACTGGCGCTTCAGTGCGCCGACGCCGGCGTCCTCGATATGGTCGATGACCAGTTGGTATTCGCCGCGTGGTTCGTACAGGCCGATGCGCGCGCGCACCAGGACTTTTTGTCCGTCCTTGGCGGCGAACGACGCCAGCATATTGCGTTGGCGGAACATGCAGCAGCGCACCTGGGCGCCGGCATCCTTCAGCGAGAAGTACCAATGGCCGGAGCTGGGGCGGGCAAAGTTGGAGATCTCACCTTCCAGCCAGAGGCTGGCGAAACCCCGTTCAAGCAGCACGCGAACCTCGCGGTTCAAGCGGGAAACACTGTAAATATCGCGTTCCGG
>CAZZWM010000156.1:1753-7708 GCA_964657945.1 uncultured Steroidobacteraceae bacterium | reverse complement strand
CAACAGCTTCCAGAAAATGACGCCCCAGCGGCGCAACAAGGTACGCACGATCAAATCGACCGCCTCGTCCCGGCGCTGCGCATCGACCGATTGCCGCCGTTTCACCAATGCCCAGCGGCCCGCATCGGCCATGCCGAACAGCGCCAACCGACGCTTGTGCCGCTGGCCGTGACCCGATGACCTGGCGCGGCGCCCGCTGGGCATGAGCAGCACGCGCAAACCGGCGAAACTGTCGGAGTTGACCAGGCCGACGGCGACCAGTTCTCCCAATGCTTGCTCGACCTCGGCGGGCAGCATGCCGGCGTTGTCGGCGATCTCGTCGAAGAATGACGCGCCATGTTCGCGGATGAAATCCGCCACGCCCTGCGCCCTCGAGCTCAATGCCGGCTCGGAGTTGGCCACGAAGCTCGACCACTGCGGCACATTGCGCCGTCCCAGCAGAACGATGGGGGTGGAACGCACCGGCGAGCCCAGCCTTGCACGCACGGCATCGGTGCCGTTGTCGATGCGGACTTCGCGCGCCGCCATGCGGCTCCAACTGAAGCGGCCCGCGCGGCAATGCTCATCCAGCCACTGCGGTTCGTACTCGGCAATGCGCGCCGGAATGACCTCCGTCTCCCAGGCGCCGGCAGGCGCCTCGAAACCTTCGAGCTGGGCCAGCACGGCGGCCAGTGCGTCCGAACCTTGCATGCGAGCGCCGGGCAGCACGCGCTGCCACTCGCACAGGAAACGCAGGAAATCCCGCGCCGCAACCGGCTCGATTTCCGCGCGCAGACGCTTCACCGTGTAGCGGTGTATGCGGGCGAGCAGACGGCGTTCGCACCATTCCTCGTGCGCCGCGCCCGGCGAGAATTGGCCGCGCATGGCAAACCCCTCGGCCTCGAGCGCTGCCAGTGCCGCTTGCACGCAGGTCATCGCGACGCTCAGAGGCTGGGCAAGCTGCGCCAGAGTGACCGGTCCCAAACCCTCGAGGCGGCCGCGCACGATATCCACCCGGGATTCATCGGTCATCGGGTCAAACAACGCACGCCGTTCGGCCGCCACCCACCGATCGCCGCAAACCTCCACGAGCCGCACGACGCGTCCCTGCGCTGCGAGTTCGGCCAGCAGCGCCGGCCAAGCCGCGTTGCGTTGCAGCTCCTCATCGGTGATGAAGGTCAGCCATAACAATGCGTCATGCAGTTCATCCGCCGTGGACGCGTCGGGCCATGCTTCCTCGCGCACCCGGGCGATGGCTTCGGGGTCGAGCCTGCCGATCTCGCCGGCCTCGACCGGGTCCAGCCAGCGGCGGCTCATGACGGCCTGTGTGCGGCGCTCTTCCAGCGGCGCATCGTCCAAATATGCGTAAGGCCGCGCATTCAGCGCCTCCAGAGCCAGAGGCGAAGGTTCCGTCAGATCGCGCGCCACCACGCGAATCGCGCCGCTTTCCAAGCCGCGCAACACGGCCTCGAAGGCATCCACATCCATGGCCTCTTCGAGACAATCGCGGACCGTCTGCCTGACCAAGGGATGTTGCGGAATCTGAATTTCCCCGGGCAGATTCTCGGCGCAGGCAACCTGATCGGGAAACACGGCCGCCAGCAAATCCTCCGCGTTCATACGCGCGATTTGCGGCGGAATCTTCTTGCCGCCGCGAAACCGCGGCAGTGCCAGGGAGATGCCTGCGCACCAGCGCCAACGCACTTCGAACATGGGCGCGGCGCACAGCGCCTGGGTCAACACATGGCGCACCGAATTGGAATGCAGATAACGCGCCGCCTCGGCGAGTTCGAAGCTGTGGGCGTGTGTCAGGGACAACACGATGTGGTCCTCGGTGGCCGCCGCCTGCAGCTCGAAGTTGAAGGTGCGGCAAAAACGCTTGCGCAGCGACAGGCCCCAGGCGCGATTCACGCGGCTGCCGAAGGGCGAATGAATCACCAGCTGCATGCCCCCGGATTCGTCGAAGAAACGCTCGAACACCACTGTATCCAAGGTCGGCAAACAGGTCAGCGCCGCGCGCCCCGCAGCCAGGTACTGCACGATTTGCTGCGCCGATGCCTCATCGAGTTCAAGCTCGTCGAGCAGCCACGAGAGTGCCGCTCCCGGCTTGCCCGCGATCCGCCGCTCGAACTCGGCGCGCAGACCGGACACCGCCGATGACAATTCCCAGGTGCGGCCCGGAGCCTCTCCCAACCAAAATGGAATGGATGGCGGCTGACCCTGTGCATCTTGGACCCGCACCGTGCCGCGTTCGACGCGCAAGATCCGATAGGAGGTGTTGCCCAGTTGGAACACGTCGCCCTGCAGGCTTTCGACCGCGAAGTCTTCATTCACCGAGCCCACCACGATGGATTCGGGTTCCAGCATCACACGGTAGTCGGCATTGTCCGGTATCGCGCCGCCGGAGGTGATGGCGGTGAGCCGTGCCCCTTTGCGGGGCCGCAGCACGTGGTTCACGGCGTCATGATGCAGCAAGGCGCCGCGCCGACCGCGGCGCGTGCTGAAACCCTCCGCCAGCATCCGCACGCAGTCATCGAACTCCCCCCGCGGCAGATGTCGATAGGGATGAGCGCCGCGTATCAACGCGAACAGTTCATCCTCCGCCCATTCGCGGCACGAGACTTCGGCGGTGATCTGCTGCGACAACACATCGAGCGCGTTCTGTGGAATGTGCAGCCGATCAAGTTCGCCGCGGCGCACGGCATCGAGCAACGCGGCGCATTCCACCAGTTCGTCCCGCGACAGGGGAAACAGCCGTCCCTTGGATGTACCGCCCACGGAGTGACCCGCCCGACCCACCCGCTGCAGGAAAGCGTTGATGGAGCGGGTCGAGCCGATCTGGCATACCAGGTCCACATCGCCGATGTCGATGCCCAGTTCCAACGAGGCGGTGGCCACCAACACCTTGAGCTCGCCGCGCTTCAAACGTTGCTCGGCAAGCAGTCGCCTTTCCTTGGACAGGCTGCCGTGATGTGCCGCGACATTCGCTTCGCCCACGCGCTCCGACAGGTGCCGCGCCACTCTTTCCACCAGGCGTCGTGTGTTGACGAACACCAGGGTGGTGCGATGCTCGAGCACGAGCTGGGCCAGCCGATCGTAAACCTGGGTCCACACCTCTCCGGACATGACGACTTCCAAAGGTGAAGGCGGCACTTCCATCGCAAGGTCACGCGAGCGCGCGTGGCCGCTGTCGACGATGGTGCACTCCTCGCCCGCTTGCCCGCCGACCAGGAATCGAGCCACCTCGTCGATGGGTTTCTGCGTGGCCGACAGGCCGATGCGGGTCAATGTGGCACCGGTCAGTGCGTGCAGCCGCTCCAAACACAACGCCAGATGCGAACCGCGCTTGCCGCCGGCGATGGCATGAATCTCATCGACGATGACGGTGCGGCAGGTGCGCAGCATGTTGCGCCCGGACTCGGAGCCCAGCAGGATGTACAGCGACTCGGGGGTGCTCACCACGATGTGCGGTGCACGACGGCGCATGCCTGCGCGTTGCGCCTGCGTCGTATCGCCGGTGCGCACCACCGCGCGAATCTCCACGTCGGGCAGGTTCAGCGCAACCAGTTCTTCGCGTATGCCTGCAAGCGGAGCCTCGAGATTGCGCTGAATGTCGTTGGACAAGGCCTTCAGCGGCGAGACATACAACACACGCGTTTCGTCCGGCAGCGGACCTTGCATCCCCTCTCGCACCAGCGAATCGATGGCCGCCAGAAACGCGGCGAAGGTCTTGCCCGATCCGGTCGGCGCGGCCACCAACACATGCCGTCCTGCTTGGAGCGCCGGCCACGCCGATAGCTGCGCAGGCGTCGGCGCATCGAATGTCCGCGAAAACCACGCGGCAACGGCAGGATGGAATGAGTTCAGCACGGGGGAGCAGGAAGTCTAGCGCGATTGACTCATCTCACCAAACACAATATCTTGTGGTCCATTGCGGTGCCTGGCACATCTGCTGGGCCTAAGAGGGAATCCGGTGCAATTCCGGAGCTGCCCCGCAGCGGTAACTGGGAACGAACGATGCCAACGCACTGAAATGCCTGCAAAGGGCGCTTCGGGAAGCGGCATCGAAGTAGGAAGGCCGACTCCATCGGCAATGCCCGGAAGTCCGAAGACCTGCCGCAATCTGCATCCCGTATGGGATGCCGCTAGGCTTTGGAGCTCTCGTGGGAGGAGCGGCCGGAGTGATTGCCTGCGCGCATGACGCGCCCGGGCTGCTCCGTTCGTTGCGACGAGGATCCAGGGGTCTTTGGACACAACGGAAGAGTATCGCCATGAATTCACCCGCCCCTCGCCTGCCCATGAGAGTCACCAAGCGCTCTGGAATGCATGAGCCCATCGACTTGAACAAGATCGTGCGCGCCGTCTCCCGTTGCTGCGAGGGCATCCCCGATGTCGATCCCATGCGCATTGCGCTCAAGACCATCGCCGGCTTGTACGACGGGGCTACCACGCGCGAACTGGATGAGCTGTCGATCCGCACCGCGTCCTCTTTCATGGTGGACGATCCGGCCTATTCGCAGCTGGCCGCCCGCCTGCTGGCCGCATTCATCGACAAAGAAGTCGAGGCGCAAGGCGTGTATTCGTTTTCGCAGTCGATTCGCATTGGATTCGATGTGGGCCTGATCAACGAGCGCGTGCTGCAGTTCGTCGAATCCCATGCGCGCAAATTCAACGACGCCATCGACAACTCGCGTACGCGCGGCTTCGAATATTTCGGACTGCGCACTCTGTATGACCGGTATTTGCTGAAGCATCCGACGCTGCGCCAAGTGGTGGAAACGCCGCAGTATTTCTGGATGCGGGTGGCCGTGGCACTGAGCAGCTCGGCCCACGAGGCAATCGAGTTGTACCAGGCCTTTTCCGCCTTGGACTATCTGCCGAGTTCGCCGACCTTGTTCAACTCCGGCACGCTGCACGAGCAGCTGTCGAGCTGCTTTCTGCTCGACTCCCCCGCCGATTCCCTGGAGGGTGTGTACGACAAGTACAAGGATATCGCCCTGTTGTCCAAATTCTCCGGCGGCATCGGTGTCGCCTGGCACCGGGTGCGTTCGGAAGGTTCCTTGATCCGCTCCACCAACGGGCTGTCGAACGGCATTGTTCCCTGGTTGAAAACGCTGGACTCTTCCGTGGCTGCGGTGAATCAGGGCGGCAAGCGCAAAGGCGCCGCCTGCGTCTATCTGGAAACCTGGCATGCAGACATCGAGGCCTTCCTGGAGCTGCGCGACAACACCGGCGACGACGCGCGCCGCACCCATCATCTGAATCTCGCCAATTGGGTTCCGGACCTGTTCATGAAACGGGTGGAGGCGGACCAATCGTGGTCGCTGTTCGATCCCAAAGACGTGCCCGAGCTGCCGGATCTTTGGGGTCAGGCATTCGAGGACGCTTACGCGCAGGCGGAGGCGCGCGGCCTGGCGCGCAAGCAGCTGCCGGCGCGGGAACTCTACGGCCGCATGATGCGCACGCTGGCGCAAACCGGCAACGGTTGGATGACCTTCAAGGACAAAGCCAATCGCGCCTGCAACCAAACCTTGGCGCCGGCCGCCGTGGTGCATCTGTCGAATCTGTGCACCGAGATTCTGGAGGTCAGCGGCCCCGCGGAAAGCGCCGTGTGCAACCTGGGGTCCATCAACCTCGCACGGCACGTTGCCGGCAACGAAGTGAATTTCGACAAGCTGGCGCACACCGTCGAACTCGCGGTTCGGCAGCTCGACCGCGTGATCGACTTGAACTTCTATCCGCTGGCCACCGCGCGCCAGTCGAATCTGCGCTGGCGGCCGGTGGGCCTGGGGCTCATGGGACTTCAAGACGTATTCTTCAAATTGCGGCTGCCGTTCGATTCGGCGCCGGCGCGGGATCTGTCGCGGCGCATTGCCGAGGAGATCTATTTTCATGCCCTGCGCACTTCCTGCGAGCTGGCACGCGAGCGCGGCGCGCATCCGGCAACTCCGGCATCGAGGCGCGAATCTGCTCGAT
>CAZZWM010000156.1:0-1743 GCA_964657945.1 uncultured Steroidobacteraceae bacterium | reverse complement strand
TCCGGCATTTGCCGACACGCGCGCCTCGACCGGGGAACTGCAGTTCGACGCATGGGGAATAGCCCCGCACGACACCGAACGCTGGGATCGGTTGCGGGCGCAAATTCGTTCGCATGGACTGCGCAACAGCCTGTTGGTGGCGATCGCCCCGACCGCAACCATCGCCTCCATCGCCGGTTGCTACGAATGCATCGAACCGCAGCTCTCGAATCTGTTCAAACGCGAGACCTTGTCGGGCGACTTCATTCAGATCAATGGCTATCTGATCCAAGAGTTGAAACAGCTCGGTCTTTGGACCAACGAGATCCGCGACGCCATCAAGGCGGCCGACGGCTCGGTGCAGGCGCTCGGCGCATTGCCCGATGAACTGAAGGCCACCTATCGCACCGCGTGGGAGCTGCCGATGAAGGCATTGATCGAAATGGCTGCCGCGCGCGGCGCTTACATCGATCAAAGCCAGTCGCTGAACCTGTTCATGGCCAGCCCCAACATCGGCCAGTTGTCGAGCATGTACATGTACGCCTGGAAATGCGGCCTCAAGACCACGTACTACCTGCGCTCGCGCCCGGCCACCCGCATTGCCAAGACCACGCTCACCGACCAGCAACTGCCGGCGCAGACGGGAGCTGGCGCCGTGACCTGCTCCCTGGAAAATCCCGCATCTTGCGAGGCCTGCCAGTGAATCGCCTACTCGATCCCGGCTTCAATCTCACCCTGCGGCCCATGCAGTATCCGAAGTTCTACGACATGTATCGGGCGGCGATCAAGAACACCTGGAGCGTCGAGGAGATCGACTTCCAAATCGACCTGGGCCATCTGCAGCGCCGCATGAATCCCGCGGACCGGCATTTGATCGAACGCCTGGTGGCCTTCTTCGCAACCGGCGACTCGATCGTGGCCAACAATGTCGTCTTGAGCCTGTACAAGCACATCAACGCACCGGAAGCCCGCATGTACCTGTCGCGCCAGTTGTACGAGGAGGCGCTGCACGTGCAGTTTTATCTGACCCTGCTGGACAACTACGTACCGGATCAGGAACAGCGCGCCAAGGCATTCGCCGCCGTGGAGAGTATCGAATCGATCAGCAAGAAGGCGCGCTTTTGCCAGCGCTGGATCGACTCGGTGGCGGACTTGCAGCGCATCGAAACGCAACGCGACAAGCGCCGGTTCCTGCTGAATCTGACCTGTTTCGCCAGCTGCATCGAGGGTTTGTTTTTCTTCGGCGCATTCGCGTACGTCTACTTTCTACGCTCGCGCGGCCTGCTCCCGGGTTTGGCATCGGGCACCAACTGGGTATTTCGCGATGAGAGCGCGCACATGGCCTTCGCCTACGAAGTGCTGCGCACGGTGCGCCGGGAAGAACCGGCGCTGTTCGATGCCCAGTGGGCCGACGATGTCCGCGCCATGATGGACGAGGCGGTCGATTGCGAAGCTACGTTTGCCGACGATGTGCTGTGTCAAGGCGTCGTCGGCCTGACTCGAGTCGAAATGCATCAGTACATCCACTATGTGGCGGATCAGCGTCTGGTGATGCTGGGACTGCCGGCGCGATTCGGCGTTCGCAATCCCTTTGCCTTCATGGAATTGCAGGATGTGCAGGAACTGACCAATTTCTTCGAGCGCAAGGTCTCTGCCTATCAGGTTGCCGTGCAGGGCGAGGTGTCGTTCGACATGGCCTTCTGAAGGTTATAGTGATGCGGTGAAAGTTCGCGCCGCATCGTTGTCGTACCCGCTGCTGTTGCT
>CAZZWM010000155.1:0-7817 GCA_964657945.1 uncultured Steroidobacteraceae bacterium | reverse complement strand
GCCAAGCCCGCGGCCCCTGCAAGCGCGACGCCCAGAGCCGCCGGCGACGCCGGCTCGATTCGAGTCGCCACCGAGAAACTCGACGCCATCATCAACCTGGTGGGCGAGTTGTTGATCACGCAATCCATGCTCTCGGGCTTCGCCGACGGCATCAAGCCCAACGAACTGGGACGCCTTCGCCAAGGCCTTTCGCAGCTGTCACGCAACACGCGGGAGCTGCAGGAAAGCGTCATGCAGATCCGCATGCTGCCGATCGGCTTCGCCTTCAACCGCTTCCCGCGCTTGGTGCACGATCTGTCGCGCAAACTGGGCAAGAAGGTCGAGTTGAAACTGCAGGGCGAATCGACCGAACTGGACAAGACGGTGCTCGAGAAAATCGGCGACCCGCTGGTGCATCTGGTGCGCAACGCGTTGGATCATGGCCTGGAGACGCCGGAGCGCCGGCTGGCCGCCGGCAAGAGCGATACCGGCACGCTGGAACTCAGCGCATTCCACGAAAGCGGCAACATCATCATCGAGGTCCGCGACGACGGCGCCGGCTTGAACAGATCACGCATCCTGCAGAAGGCGCTGGATCGCGGGCTGGTCGGCTCGGATCAAGCCCTCAGCGACGAACAAGTCGACAATCTGATTTTCATGCCGGGTTTCTCAACGGCCGAACAGATCAGCGATGTCTCCGGCCGCGGCGTCGGCATGGATGTGGTCCGACGCAATATCAATGACCTGGGCGGTCACGTTCAGATCCACTCCAAGGAAGGCAGCGGCAGCACCATCCGAATCCGCCTGCCGCTCACCCTGGCCATCCTCGACGGCCAGCTGGTACGCGTAGGCAAGGAAGTGTTCATCATTTCGTTGCTCGCCATCCTCGAGACCATTCAAATCGATCCCAAGCGGGTCAACAAACTTGCAGGTCTGACCGCGCTGTATCATTTGCGCGACGAATACCTGCCCATCGTCAGGTTGTGCGATCACTTCGGCGTCGAACCGGACACCCGCGATTCGCTGGACGGGCTTCTGGTGATCGTCGAGGCCGACGGCAAGCGCATCGGACTCCTCGTCGATGACCTGCTCGCGCAGCAGCAGGTCGTCATCAAGAGTCTCGAGACCAACTACAACGCCGTCTCCGACATCGCCGGCGCCACCATATTGGGTGACGGCGCGGTGGCGCTCATCATCGACGTGCCCGATCTGATTCGATCTTCAACTGAACGCGGCGCCACGGCGCACGCTGCCTGAGAACGGAAGCCATCACCATGACCAACTCCCCCGCCGAATCCGCCAGCGAACAATATCTGACCTTCATGCTGGACGGCGAGGAATACGGCGTCGCCATCCTGCAGGTCCAGGAGATCAAGGGCTGGGACAAGGTCACCCGCATTCCCCACACGCCGGAATACGTGCTCGGTGTCATCAATCTGCGCGGCGCCGTGGTCCCCATCCTCGACCTGCGCCGCCGGCTCGGACTGGGCAGCATCGACTTCGGACCCACCACCGTGGTCATCGTCGTGCGCGTCTCCCACGGCGGCGGTGAGCGCACCGTCGGAATGGTGGTCGATGCGGTGTCGGAGGTCTACAACGTCGCAACCTCTGAAACCAAGCCGCCTCCGGATGTCTGCGGCAACGTCAACACCGTGTTCGTCAAGGCATTGGCCACGGTGCACGACCGGATGCTCATCCTGCTCGACATGGAGCGCCTCATCGGTGCCAGCATTTCGCCCAATGAATTGGCCGGAGCCGCTGCGTGACGCAGCCCATCGGACTGGGGACCGAGATGACCATAGCCCACGCCGCCGAGTTGCGGCGCACGCTGCTGGAGCGGCTTGCGGCGGGGGCATTGACCATCGACGCCACGCGCGTGCAAACGGTCGACACGTCCATTTTGCAGCTGCTGGTCAGCGCATCGCGGGCCTGCACCCGGCGCGGGATCGCCTGGAGCTGGATCGGCGTCTCGGACACCATGCGCCGCTGCGCGGCCTTGATCGGGGTTGCGGAACTCCTGCACTTCCCATGAACAGCACCGCTGAAGCTCAGGAGTTCGAGCTCACCGATGCGGTGTTCGACCGGCTGCGCGAGCTGGTTCGCTGCCATACCGGCATTTCGCTGGCCGGATCCAAACGCGAACTGGTGTACGGCCGCTTGGCGCGGCGAGTGCGGGCGCTGCAGCTGAGATCCTTCGCCGAGTACTGCGCGCTGATCGAAAGTGGCACCGCCGATGAGATTCAGGAACTCACCAACGCCATCACCACCAACCTGACCTCGTTCTTTCGCGAGAATCACCATTTCCAACAGCTGGCCAATGAAATTTTTCCGCAAATCGAAGCCCATCGGGCCGCCATCAAGCGCATCCGCCTGTGGTCGGCCGGATGCTCCACCGGCGAGGAGCCCTATTCGATTGCCATGGTCATGCGCGAGGCGCTCGCGCATCTGCGCGATTGGGACATCAAGCTCCTGGCCACGGATATCGATACCAAGGTGGTGGATACGGCAGCGGCCGGCGTGTACCCCGAGGATCGTTTCAAGGGCGTGTCGCCCGAGCGCATCAAGCGCTGGTTCGCACCCGTGGCCGGCCGCCCGAATTACAGCGAAGCATCGCGCGATCTCAAGAGCCTCATCACCTTCAAGCAGCTGAATCTGTTCGACCACTGGCCGATGAAGGGGCCCTTCGACCTGATCTTCTGCCGCAATGTCGTGATCTATTTCGACAAGGAGACGCAGCGCGGCTTGTTCGAGCGCATGGCCGAACTACAGGAACCGGGCGCGTGGTTGATCATCGGCCACTCCGAAAGCCTCATCAACGTCACCAGCCGCTACAAGCTGGTCAGCCGCACGGTCTACCGGAGACTGCAATGACCCCCGCCGGCGCCATGCGGAGCGCCGCGAACGAACCGCTTCCGCCGCCTGCCCTGCCGCCGGCCCTGCCGCAGTTCCGCCACATTCGGCGCAGCTGGGATGCCCAGCTCGGCGCCACGGTCGCCAAGCTGCTGCCCGGCGAGTACTACGTGACCCGCCGCGAGGAATTGATCTTCACGACCTTGGGCTCTTGCGTGTCGGCCTGCGTGCGCGACGTCAAGCTCGGCGTGGGCGGCATGAACCACTTCATGCTGCCGCTATCCGGAAACTCGTGCGGTGGCGGCTGGGGCACGGATTTGGAAAGTTCGGCGACCCGCTACGGCAATGTCGCCATGGAAAGGCTCATCAACGACATACTCAAGGTCGGCGGCCAGCGGGCCAACCTGGAGTTCAAGCTGCTGGGCGGCGGCAAGGTGCTGGACATTGCGCTCGATGTGGGTGCCTGCAACGTGAAGTTCATCCGCGAATATCTGAAAACCGAAGGCTTTCCGATCACTGCGGAGGATCTGGGCGATGTATTTGCGCGCAAGGTCTATTACAACCCGTCGACCGGAAAGGTTCGGGCCAAGCGCCTCACGGCGACGGTAAATCGCGCGGTATTCGAGCGCGAACGCGACAGCGCGCCGACGCGCACCCAGATGGAATCCGGCACGGTGGAGCTGTTCTGACGCCATGAATAAGAGAATCAAAGTTCTGGTGATCGATGACTCGGCTCTGATGCGCAAGCTGCTGAGCGAGATCCTGGGCTCCGATCCCCAGATCGATGTGGTCGGTACGGCTCCGGATGCCTATGTCGCGCGCGACATGATCAAGTCCCTGAACCCCGATGTGCTGACGCTGGATGTTGAAATGCCGCGCATGGACGGCCTATCGTTTCTGCGCAATCTCATGCGCCTGCGGCCCATGCCGGTGGTCATGTGCTCCACACTGACCCAGGCCGGCGCCGAGACTGCGCTCGACGCGCTGGCACTGGGCGCAGTCGATGTGGTGGGCAAGCCGACCATGGATGCGGCGCATTGCATCAAGGACTCCGCTCAAGAAATCATCGCCAAGGTCAAAATGGCGGCGAGCGCCAAAGTGCGCACGCAGACTGACCGCGAGCCGGCTCAGTACGCGCCGCGGGTCGTGGAAGTCAGCCGCGACGCCGGTGCCGTGCTGGCCAAGCGGCCCATGGCCAAGGGCACTTCATCGACCGATCACATCATCGCCATCGGCGCCTCGACCGGTGGCACCGAGGCCATCAAGGAGCTGCTCACGCAACTGTCGCCCGATCTTCCCGGCGTGGTGATTGCGCAGCACATTCCCAAGGCCTTCAGCGGGCCCTTTTCCGCGCGCATGAACGCCTGCTCGGCGCTCACCGTGTGCGAAGCGCGCGACGGCGACGCCGTACGGCCAGGCCACGTCTACATTGCACCCGGCGATTCGCATCTGCTGGTGGAGCGCGCAGGCCGCGGTTTCCGCTGCCGGCTCGACTCGGGACCCTTGGTAAATCGCCATCGACCCGCAGTGGACGTGCTGTTTCGATCCGTGGCGCAGACTGCGGGAAATCATGCCGTCGGGGTGCTGCTCACCGGCATGGGCCGTGACGGCGCCGAGGGCCTCAAGGAGATGCTCGAAGCCGGCGCCGCGACCATCGCTCAGGACGAACGATCCAGCGTGGTATGGGGCATGCCCGGTGCCGCTTGGAAAATCGGCGCCGCCCAGGCGCTGCACCCGTTGAGTGATATCGCGGCTCAAATCATGACGCTGTGCAAGCGCACAAACGCCGCGAGAGAACCGAGGGCTCAAGAAACCGGCGCCTTTGCCGACAGTTCACCAGTCAAAGGAGCCCAATGAATGAAAATTTTGATCGTCGACGATTCCGTCGCCATGCGGATGATCGTCAAGAAAACTCTGCGCTTGGCGGGCTTCGAAGGCCACGATATTTCCGAGGCGGACGATGGCGCCAAGGCCTTGGCCGCGATAAAGGCAGCCAAGCCTGATCTGGTGCTGTCGGATTGGAACATGCCCAACATGACCGGGCTGCAGCTGCTCGAAGCACTGGGCAGCGATGGCGTGAAACTCACCTTTGGATTCGTCACCACCGAAGCCACGCCCGACATGCGGACCAAGGCGTTGGGCGCGGGCGCGAAGTTCCTGATCTCCAAGCCCTTCACGCCTGAGTCATTCAAAGAACACTTAAGCGCGCACATTCGCTGACATGACAACCGCGTATCCCCTGCCCGACGTCGCCAAGGTCATCGAGATCCTCGGACTGCTGTTCGACGGACTCGAGGTCAAACAAGGCGGCAGTTTCGATCAGACACCCGCCGGCGGCGCGTGGTTCGGCGTGTTCGTGTCCGATAGCGGCGAACCGGTGGCACTGTGCGGCGCCGATGTGAATCTGGCCGCCAACTTCGGTGCGGCATTTTCGATGCTGCCGGTCAATGCGGCCAAGGAAGCCGCCAAGGCGCGCGAACTGACCGGCGTCATGACCGACAACATGCGCGAGATCATGAATATCTGCACTCGGTTGGTGATGGACAACACCTCGCCGCATCTGCGGCTCGAGCAAATCTATCCGGTCAAGACTCTGCCGGTTCCCGCGGCCGCTTTGCTGACGCCAGCCGGCCGCCGGCGGGAATTTCAGCTGAAATTGCCGAAATACGGCGGCGGTGTTCTCACCTTGATCGCCGCTTGATCACGGCTGAAATGGCGGGAAATCAGCTAAAGAATCGATTTGCGGAGACGATAACCTGCAGAGGCCAATGACGACCCCTGGGAGATAGGCATGAGTTTCCGCAATTCCGTCGGCGCACGGTTGCTGTGTGCGTTTGTCGGTGTGATCGCAATCTTCGGCGTTGCCGTGGGTCTGAGTCTGCATCGGCTGGCCACCTTCAATACGGCCGTCAGCGAAATCACAGGGCCGCAGTACCAGATCGTCGAAGCTGCCACGGACTGGTCGGCCGACCTTTCCGAATCGATGCGGCATACCCGCAATATGCTGATCATGGACGACAAGGCCCAAATTCAGGGCGAAATCAAAAAGGTAGCCGCGCTCTCGGACGCCAGCGGGCAATTGGCCGAATTCCTGTCGAATCGTATCCAAACGCTGGACGGCAAGATGCTGCTGAAGGAGGCCACGGACGCGCGCGCGGTGCTGTTGCCCTTCGATCAAGAGTATGTGAAGCAGGTCGCCGATGGCGACATGAAGGGCGCCAAGGAGACGCTGCTGCAGCGGGCGCGCCCGGCACAGCTGGCGCTTATCGCCGCGCTCAAGAAACTCGGCGAGTACCACAAGGAGCAAATTCAGCAGCAAGTTGCCGCGATGGAGGCTTCCTATCACAGTGCGCGCAGCTTTCTGTTCACCCTGACCATCGCCGCCATTGCGATGGCGTGCGTGCTGGCTTATCTGCTGACCCGCTCCATCCAGCGTCCCCTGGCCCATGCCCTGGAAGTGCTGGGTGCCATCGAAACGGGTGAGTACGGCAACCAGGTGGTCGTGCGCTCCAACGATGAAATTGGACGCGTCCTGCAGGGCGTCGAACGCATGCAAAGCGCGCTGCGCGGGCGCACCGAGAAGGAACAGGCCGCGGCGGCCGAGAGTCAGCGCATTCGTTCGGCCCTCGATCGGGTCTCGGTGGGCACGCTGCTCATCGACGCAGGCGGCACGGTGATCTACCTCAACGATGCGCTGCTGGCTCTGTTGAGCGGCCAAGTGCTCGAGTTCCGCAAGGCCATACCCGGATTCGATCCGGCGAGCATCTTGGGCGGTCCCATCGACAGCTTTCACGCCATTGCATTGCTGCGGCCGGAACAGCTCAACGCTCTCACGTCCACGCAAACCCTCGACGTCAAGCTGGGCGCAGCCAACCTGCGCATCATTGCCAGCCCCGTCAGCATCGATGCCGTGCGTGTCGGTACCGTGGTGCAATGGGTGGATCGCACTCAGGAAGCCGCCACCGAAGAAGAAGTTCAGGCCACGGTGGCGAAGGCCATCGACGGCGACCTCACCGCCAGAATCGACGCGGTCGGCAAGGAGGCTTTCTTCCAAGCTCTGGCCAACGGCACCAACCGGTTGCTCGAAAACATGTCCGATGTGGTGCGCAGCATGAGCAAGGCGGCCGCCGAAGTACGGGCCGGCGCCGAGGAGATCTCCCGTGGCAATGCGGACCTGAGCCAGCGTACCGAGGAACAAGCCTCCAGTTTGGAAGAGACAGCCTCGTCGATGGAACAGATGACCGCCACGGTGAAGAACAACGCAGACAATGCCGGACGGGCAACTCAGTTGGCCGCCGCCGCCCGCGAACAGGCGGAGCAAGGCGGCAATACCGCCAATGCTGCCGTCGTGGCCATGGCCGAGATCAATGCCTCATCGAAGCGCATCGCCGACATCATCGGTGTGATCGATGAAATCGCCTTTCAAACCAATTTGCTGGCTTTGAATGCCGCGGTCGAGGCGGCACGGGCCGGCGAACAAGGGCGCGGGTTCGCGGTGGTGGCTGCCGAAGTGAGAAACCTGGCGTCGCGCAGCGCCGAGGCCGCCAAGGAAATAAAGGCCTTGATCCACGATTCGGTCGAGAAGGTCGCGGAAGGCACCAAGTTGGTGGACCAGTCCGGCAAAATGCTCGGCAGCATCGTCAGCAGCGTCACGCAGGTGACCAATGTGATGGCGGAGATTGCCAGTTCGAGCCGCGAGCAATCCTCCGGCATCGATCAGGTCAACGTCGCGATCACTCGCATGGACGACGTCACGCAGCAAAATGCCGCGCTGGTCGAACAGGCATCGGCTGCGGCCCAGGCGCTATCCGAGCAGGCGACCAGCCTGTCTCACCTGATCGCTCGTTACCGGGTGGATGACGCCGAAGCCGGGCACCTTGCTGCGCCGGCCGCGACGAAAATCGAACGGCGCTCGCCCAATCGCCCCATGAGCGGCAAGCCGAGATCCGCTGCGCCTCCTGCCGCAACGCCGAGCCCAAGCTCGAGCC
>CAZZWM010000154.1:0-8013 GCA_964657945.1 uncultured Steroidobacteraceae bacterium | reverse complement strand
GGCAATGTTCATGGCAATGGTGATGGCAATCGCCATGATCCTGGCGCCGACGGCAACACGCTCGGCGGCACCCATACGGAGCTCGATCAGCACGAATTATTGAATGCTTTGCACGCCATGCAGGCGGGAGACTTCTCGGTGCGCCTTCCCGGTCATCGGACCGGCTTGGCCGGAAAGATCTGCGATGCCTTCAACGCCATCGCGGCGGCGAATGGGCTCATTGCGCAACAGCTCGAGCATGTGGGCGAAGTAGTTGGTCGAGAAGGCAAGACGCGCGCCGTGACGGCCGTGGCGCGCGGCGACTTGCTGCAAACCGTGCCGCTGGACGTGGATGGGCGCCCTTTGAAGGGCGAGTTCCTGCGCTCCGCCAACATCGTCAACACCATGATCAAGCAGCTGAGCGTGATCGATGAAGAGCTCGAGCTGCGCATCGACGAAAGGACGCGCGAGCGCGAGCTGGCGCTGGCGCAGTTGTTCGAGGCGCAGAAGATGGACACCATCGGCCGCCTCACCGGCGGCGTCGCGCACGACTTCAATAATCTGTTGATGGCGGTGTTGGGCAGCCTGACGCTGCTCGAGAAGCGTCTGCCGGAGGATCCGCAAAGCCGCAAGCTGTTGAAGAACGCGCTGCAGGGCGCCGATCGCGGCAAGGCGTTGACGCAGCGGCTGCTGGCGTTCTCCCGTCGCCAGGAGCTCAAACCCGAGGCGGTGGATGTCGCGCGCCTGATGACCGGCATGGAGGAGCTGTTGAGGCGGGCCGTGGGTCACGGCATTGCCTGTCACGTGGAATTGCCCACCGATCTGCCGCCGATATTGGCGGATGCCAATCAGTTGGAATTGGCGTTGCTGAACGTGGCTTTGAACGCGCGCGACGCCATGCCGGCCGGAGGCGCAATTCGAATCTCCGCGGTGGCGCACACCGTCGGCGGGCGCGGAGCCGCGCTGTCTTGGGGCTCGCCGAATCTGCCGCCGGGCGAGTATGTGCGCATCGCCATCGCCGACAACGGTGAAGGCATGGATGAGGCGACGCTGGCGAAAGCCACCGAGCCTTTTTTCACCACCAAGGGCCCTGGCAAGGGCACGGGTCTGGGACTATCGATGGTGCAGGGCTTGGCGGGGCAGTCCGGCGGTTTGCTGCGTATTCAGAGCAGCCCGGGCGCCGGCACCGTGGTGGAGTTGTGGCTGCCGGAGGCAAAGACAGCCCCGGCGCCCGCAGTGCGCACCGCTGAGGTTGCGGGTCCGCTCGCCGCGTTGGCGCCGTGCAGGGTGCTCGTCGTCGACGACGACGTGCTGGTGATGACGGGCACTTCAGCGATGGTTCAGGATCTGGGCCACACGCCCATCGAAGCGCATTCGGCCGCCGAGGCTTTGCGGCTGCTCCGATCCGGCTTGCAGGTGGACGTGGTGCTCACCGATCATGCCATGCCGGCCATGACGGGACTGCAGCTCGCAGAGTGTATTCGGGCGCAGTTTCCCGGGTTGCCGATCATTTTGGCGACGGGCTACGCGGAGTTGCCCGTTGATCCGATCACTCTCGGCATCCCGCGCCTCGCCAAGCCTTGCACGCAAGTGGAAATCGCGGCGGCCATCCAAGCCGTGGTGGCCACAGCCCGGCCCGGCACACGATATGCCCCCGGAGGCAGTCTCAACTGAGCTCGGTGGAAGCGGAAACCACAGGTCTGTATGCTGACCGAGCAATGACCACGGCCTATATCACCCATCCCGACTGCCTGCGCCACGAGATGGGCGCCGGCCATCCTGAATCTCCGGATCGTCTCAAGTCGGTGAATGAGGAAATGCGCACGTCGGGCATGCTGGAAGCGCTGCGAGTGCTCGAAGCGCCGCTGGCGACGCCGGCGGATCTGAAACGCGTTCACGCCTCCGCCTACGTGGATTCTATTTTCGACAACGCGCCGAACGAAGGCTATGTGCAGTTGGATCCCGATACGGCCATGAATCCACATAGTCTGTCGGCCGCGCGCCGCGCGGCAGGCGCCGGCGTGCTGGCTGTCGATGAAGTGATGGACGGCCGCGCCAAGAATGCTTTCTGTGCGGTGCGCCCCTGTGGACATCACGCCACGCAGGTGCGCTCCATGGGATTTTGCATTTTCAACAACATCGGCGTTGCGGCTGCGTACGCGCTGCAGCAGAAGGGTTTGGAGCGGGTGGCGGTGATCGATTTCGACGTGCATCACGGCAACGGTACCGAGGACATGTTCAGCCGGCCGCAGTGGCAGCCGAAAGTACTCATGGCCAGCTTTTTCCAGCATCCGTTTTATCCCTACAGCGGCACCGCGCATCCGGCGCCCAACATGGTCAACGTGCCTCTGGCCGCCGGCAGCGGCGGCGCTGCGGCGAAGCAAGCCGTCGAAGAACAATGGCTGCCTGCGCTGGAGACCTTCAAGCCGCAATTCATTTTCATCTCAGCCGGCTTCGATGCCCACAAAGAGGACCTGCTGGGCGGCATGGCGCTGGTGGAAGCCGACTATGTGTGGATGACGCGCGAACTGATGGAGGTCGCCGAGCGTCACGCCGAGGGCCGCATCGTCTCCATGCTGGAGGGCGGCTACAACCTGTCGGCGCTGGGGCGCAGTGCGGTCGCGCACGTCAAGGCGCTGGCCGCCTGACGGCAGCCGGATCGCTACACGTAGACGCGCATGACCGATTCAGCGACGCACACCGGTTTGGTTTGTCCTTCACGTTCGATGCTGACTTCCGTCACCATTTGCACGCCGCCCTCGATGCGCTCGAACGACACCAATTTGTAATGCGCCCGCAGGCGGCTGTTGACCGGCACCGGAGCGGGAAAACGCACGCGATTCAATCCATAGTTGACCTGCATGCGCGCGCCTTCGACGTTGTGCGAACTTCGGCCAAAAAAAGGCAGCAGGCTCAAGGTCAAAAATCCGTGAGCCACCGTCGTGCCGAACATGCCGGCGGCGGCGCGCTTGGGATCGACGTGAATCCACTGATCGTCGCCGGTGACGGCAGCGAACTGATCGATACGTGCCTGGTCGAGCGTCAGCCAGTCGCTGGTGCCGATCGAGGATCCGACCAGCACTTCGAGTTCTGAAACGTTTTGATAGGTTTTCATGCGGTTATCATCGCACACGGCGGCAAATTCGGGCCCAAGCCCGCCCGCGCGGCGGATGGTGTGCCGGCCTGACATAAGGCGGAACCGCTCGGTCACGCGAAAGAAGTTTCACAAACTATTGCCGGGTAACGGTAAAGTGCCGTACGGCTGACGCCATCGAAGCGTTCAGGGGGGCACATGCACAAGTCTCTGCGCGGAATTATCCTGGCGGTCTCGGCGCTGGGCGCCGTGGCGGTCTGTCCACGTTGGACCGGTGCGACGGCGCCAGAAATCTCGCCGCCCTCGATTCCCAAAATCGATCCAATAGAAGAGCTGACGGAGATCATGGTCGAAGCGCGCGAGCCGCGCTACGTCTCCCCCACGAAGCGTGACCAGATCGGCCGCATCTGGGCGCCGGTGGTCATCAATGGCCACGGTCCGTTTCGCCTGGTGCTGGACACCGGCGCCACGCACAGTGCGATTACGGCGCTGGTGGCATTGGCATTGGGTCTGCCCACGGATCAGTCTCCGCCGGTGATCGTGCGCGGCGTCACGGGATACGCCACGGTACCCACCATCAAGGTGGACACTCTCAGCATCGGAGATCTATCGGTGGATCAAGCCGTGCTGCCCATCGTTCCGGACGCTTTGGGTGGCGCGGAAGGCGTCTTGGGTGCGGAAGGTCTGGTGGGCAAGCGGGTGTTCATCGATTTTCGGCACGATCAAATCAACATCGCATATTCGCGCAACGAACGATCGGGACGCGGGTTCTACACCATACCTTTTCACGCCATCGGCGGGACCTTGGTGGTGGTGGACGCGGTCATCGGCGATGTCCACGCCAAGGCCATCATCGACACGGGCGGTCAGACCACCATCGCCAATATGGCGCTGAAAAATGCGCTGAATCGCAGCAGCCATATGATACTGGGCGGCAAGCCAGACCAGATCGTCGGCGCCACCATGCAGGTGCAGCAAGGCGAATTGTTGCACACACCCGACGTAGAAATCGGCGGCATCAAGATCGCGGATCCCACGGTGACCTACAGCGATCTGTACATTTTCAAACAATGGAAGATGCTGCATCAGCCCGCTATTCTTATCGGCATGGATACCTTGGGATTGCTCGATACCTTGATCATCGACTACAAGCGGCACGAACTTCAGCTGCGCATGATGCACTCGGGCTAGGCGGAAATTATGGTCGTCAACAAACCGATGGTCGGTGCGGTCGCGGCCGTAGTGCTGCTGGTCGGGGCGGTGGGTTTCTATTTGCACAGCCACCGCACGCAGCTGCCCAGTGTGCCGCCGCCGCCGCCGCCGCCGGCCGCGGCCGATGAAGCGAGCACCGGCATCGCGCATCCGGTGCCGGAGAACCCAGCCGCCACCGCGGCGGCGCCGCTGCCTGCGCTGAACGACAGCGACGCGACGCTGCTCGACTCATTGGCGCAACTCAGCAGCCCGGCTGCCGTGAAGGATTATTTGCAGCCGGAAGGCGTGGTGCGGCATTTGGTCGTGACCATCGACAACCTGCCGCGGCAGAAGGTTGCGGTCGAGAAGCGCCCGACCACGGCGGTACCCGGAGCCTTCGCAGCCACGGGCGATGAATTGCATGCCACTCTGGACAAGCGCAATTTCGACCGCTACAAGGCCATGGTCAGCGTCATTCAAAATATGGACATGCAGAAACTTGCGGCCGTTTACACGCATTTCTATCCGCTGTTCCAACAGGCCTATCAGGACCTGGGTTATCCGAATGGATATTTCAACGATCGCCTGGTGCAGGTG
Source organism: uncultured Steroidobacteraceae bacterium (assembly GCA_964657945.1). Taxonomy (GTDB): domain Bacteria; phylum Pseudomonadota; class Gammaproteobacteria; order Steroidobacterales; family Steroidobacteraceae; genus Bog-1198. The sequence continues at coordinate 3,152 of CAZZWM010000154.1, read as the reverse complement.
ATCGATGTATTGCTGGCGACGCCGCAACCCACGGGCCCGGTTGAGCTGGTACGGCCGAATGTCATGTATACGTTTGCCGATCCGGCGCTGGAAGCGCGCCCGGCCGGTCAGAAATTGCTGATTCGCATGGGACCGGAAAATGCAGCCGTCATAAAAGAAAAACTGACGCAATTGCGGGCCATACTCGCAACGAGTCCGCCCAAGCATTGAATCGTTTCGTTCGGGTAAATTGGAAAACAGGGGAATGACATGGCGAGCACACCCGCAGATGCAAGATTGGCCAAGGTTGAAGGAGAGCTGCCCAATCAATGGTTGATCATCGGCGCATCGTCGCTCGGCACGGTGTTCGAGTGGTATGACTTCTATCTGTACGGACTGGTGGCGGCCGTCATCAGCGCCCAGTTCTTTTCGGGGGTCAGCGATGCCACCGGCTTCTTCTTCGCCTTGACGGCGTTCGCCGCCGGCTTTGCGGTGCGGCCGTTCGGCGCCTTGGTGTTCGGCCGCCTCGGAGATCTGGTGGGCCGCAAGTACACCTTCTTGATCACCATGGGGATCATGGGTCTTTCGACCTTTGCGGTCGGCTGCCTGCCGGGCTACAAGCAAGTCGGCATGATTGCGCCCATCGCGCTGTTGGCGTTGCGGCTGCTGCAGGGTTTGGCGCTGGGCGGCGAGTACGGCGGCGCGGCCACCTATGTGGCCGAATTCGCCCCTGCCGCAAAGCGCGGCCTGTACACCAGCTTCATTCAGTGCACGGCAACCTTGGGGTTGTTCGCCGCGCTGCTGGTGGTGATCGGCTGTCGCATCTACCTCGGCGAGGATGCTTTCAAGGATTGGGGTTGGCGCATACCTTTCTGGGTGTCGGCGGTGTTGCTGGCGGTGTCGATGTGGATTCGCATGCAGTTGGCGGAGAGTCCGGTGTTCCTGAAGATGAAGAGCTTGGGCACCACGTCGAAGGCGCCGTTGGGCGAGGCCTTCGGCCGCTGGTCGAATCTGAAGATCGTGCTCATCAGTCTGTTCGGCGCCGTCATGGGCCAGGCGGTGGTCTGGTACACGGGTCAGTTCTACGCACTGTACTTCCTCGAGCGAACCGTCAAGGTCGACAGCGCCACGACCAACATTCTGATTGCGATCGCATTGGCCTTGGCTACGCCCGGATTCGTATTCTTCGGTTGGCTGTCGGATCGAATCGGCAGAAAGCCCATCATCATGACGGGGTGCTTGCTGGCGTCGCTGACCTACTTCCCGCTGTTCGGCGCGCTCACGCACTACGCCAATCCGGCGCTATATGCGGCGCAGAATTCCGCGCCGGTGACGGTGTTGGCGGATCCGAAGGATTGCTCGTTCCAGTTCGATCCGATCGGCAAGAAGACCTTCGATTTGAAATCCTGCGACATCGCAAAGGCCTTCCTGGCGAAGGCCAGCGTGACTTACAAGAGCGAAGACGCGCCGGCCGGCACGGTGGCGCAGATCCGCAGCGGCAGCAATGTGTTCACGGCGCCCGATCCGAAGGCGGTGAGCGGCGCGGACAAGAAGGCGGCCATCGCCGCATTTCAGAAGGAGGTCAAGGCCGCGCTCACCGCCGCAGGCTATCCGGACAAGGCGGATCCCGCCCGGATCAACAAGCCCATGGTGGTCTTGATTCTGTTCACCTTGGTGCTGTACGTCACCATGGTCTACGGACCCATCGCCGCCATGCTGGTCGAATTGTTTCCGGCGCGCATCCGCTACAGCGCGATGTCGCTGCCGTATCACATCGGCAATGGCTGGTTCGGCGGATTCCTGCCGGCCACCGCGGTGGCCATGGTTGCCGCCAGCGGCGACATCTACTACGGACTGTGGTACCCCATTGTGGTCGCAGGCGCGGCGCTGGTCTTGGGGCTGTTGTTCTTGCCCGAGACTTTCAAGCGGTCGATCGACGCGTAGAGGATGGATCGGACAGGCGGCCGGCATCGCGTGCCGGCCGTTACAATCGCTTCACTCGGTAGTCGATTCAAGAAGTGTGACGTTAAGCGTTCAATGGACGGCGTGCTTTCGCGTACGCTGACGTATTGACATAACACTGGCGGACAACATGACCCCAAGTAAAAAGGTAGTTAAATCAACGCTTCCGATGGGAGTGGCCGTGCTTCTGGCCGCTTCGATGCTGGCTGGCTGCGTGGTGCGAGTCGCAACGCCGCCCCCGCCGCCGCCACCCCGGGTGTATGTGCCGCCCCCGCCGCCGCCACCGCCCGCGCCGGCCTACAGCGAACCCTCTGTTGACGTCGAAGTGACGGCGAACGAGGCACCTCCTCCGTTGCCCGACTATGAACAACCGCCTTGCCCCGAGGACGGCTATCTTTGGACTCCGGGCTACTGGGCTTGGGGCGGTGGCGGCTATTATTGGGTCCCCGGCACCTGGGTGCAACCGCCGCGGGTCGGCCTGTTATGGACTCCGGGCTATTGGGGCTTCGTGGGCGGCGTATATCGCTTCAACGTCGGCTATTGGGGACCGCACGTCGGCTTCTATGGCGGCGTGAACTACGGCTTCGGCTATGTCGGTGTCGGCTTTGCCGGCGGCCGCTGGGTCGGCAATTCCTTCGCTTACAACCGCACCGTCGTGAACGTGAACGTCACCAATGTGCACAATACCTACAACGAGACGGTGGTCAACAACGTCACCGTCAACAAGGTGAGCTACAACGGTGGCCCAGCCGGCACCCACGCGGCGCCGACGCAGCAGGAAATTGCCGCGCGTTCCGAGCCGCATGTGCCGCCCACACCGGCGCAGCATCAGCACGTGCAGGAAGCGGCGCGCAATCCGGACCTCGCCGCAAAAAACAATGGCGGACGTCCGGCGATTGCCGCGACGCCGCGTCCGGGCGCGTTCAATGCACCGGGTGTGGTGGGCGCGCATGGCGCGGCCGTGTCACCGGCTGTCGCTGCCAGTCATGGTCAAACCGGCTCGCCGGGCGGAACGCCGAACAACACGCGTGGCGCGCCGGGATCGCCGGGCGCACAGGGAGCTGCGGGCCGCACGCCGCCGAACCCGACAGCGCATGCGCAAGGTGTCGCGGGACAGCCGGGCGTTGGCCAGCCCGGTGCGGGCCAGCCGAAACCAGCGGTGAAGCCGGCGCCCAAGCCGGCGGATCTTGTAGCGCAATTGATTTCGACCA
>CAZZWM010000153.1:0-8217 GCA_964657945.1 uncultured Steroidobacteraceae bacterium | reverse complement strand
AAACGGCGCTCAGTGCTTTTGGAAGCGAGGGATGAGCTCGATCACCGAGCAAGGCCGGTGCCGGCTATCGATTTGCAGGCTGATCAGCCTGTCCCACCCGTCGCCGCATGCGCCGGGCGATCCCGGTATCACGTAGATGATGGTGCCGCCGGCAACGCCTGCGCAGGCGCGGGATTGCATGGTGGATACGCCGACGCTGTCGTAGGAGATGAGATGCCAAAGCACGGTGAAACCTTCGAACTCGCGCTCGAGCAGCGGGCGCACGGCTTCGGGCGCGATGTCTCGGGCCGACAGGCCGGTGCCGCCATTGGTGATGATGACATCGATGGCAGGATCGGCGATCCACTCGCGCACGCGCTGTTCGATCAAGCTGCGGTCGTGGCGCACCAGGGCGCGGGCGCGCAGCAGATGGCCGGCGGCATTCAGACGCTGCACCAACAGATCGCCGGCGGCGTCGTTGCTTTCATTGCGTGAGTCGGACACCGTGAGCACGGCTATCCCAAGCGATTGAAAGCTGCGTTCGGTGTCTATCCTGCCGCCGGGCACGACTGCTCCCTAGCCCAGCCGGCCGCGCACCTGGGTGAACACGCTTTCCGTGATCTGCGCGCCCTTGGTCAGCATGCCTTCGATGTCGGCGACGGCAGCGTCGGCAAAGGCACGGTCCTTCAATGAGGGTGCGTTGATGTAGACATTCAAAGCGGCGCTGCGCAGGGCGGTATTCGCTGCCAGCACGCCGACGCCGGCATCGCTGATGACACCGGCATAACCGCTCTCGCCGGCGCGCTGGGATAGCGCGATGACTTCGGCGCAGGCTCGGGCGCATGCCAGCGGCGTTTCAGTTGCAGCGCGCAGGCTGAGTTGGATGGCTTCGTTGCGCCGTGTCTTCTCCTCGTCGCTGCTCTTGGGCAGCCGGTACGCGGCCATCAGTCCGTCGAAGGCGGCGACGTCTTCGGCGACCATGGCGGTGAGCCGGGCGCGCAGCTTTTCGGATTCGGTGCGTACCGCGTGCATCTCGGCGGCCGCGGCCTCCTGGCCTTTCTTACCCAAGGTGACGTTGCATACCATGGAGATCAGCGCGGCGCCCATGGCTCCCATGATGGCCGCAGCGCTGCCGCCGCCCGGCGTCGGCGCCGAACTTGCCAGTTCGTCGAGGAATTTTTCGACCGTGCTTTGCGTGATCATGCGCCGACCATGCTCTTGGCAACTGCGTAGATTTCCGCGGCATCCAACAGCAGATCGTTCTGCTCGAACAGGCGTGCAATGCAGGCGCGGTGGACGGCCAGCTTCAACGCCCCGAATCCCAGCGGACCGAACACGGTCTTGCCGTGGCTGGCAACGCCGCGATCGCTCATGCCGATGCCTTCTATGCCGGAGGGCGGCGACGCATTGGCATCGGCGATCAATTCCAAAGTGGGGTGCGCTTGCCACTGGGATGCGCTGAGCAGCGTGATACCGGCTGCGCCGGTCGCAAGCACGATGTGAGCGCCTTGCAGCGCGCGGCCGCGGTCTTCGTTGCCGGGCGCCTCGATGGCGTCGATATCCGCTGCGAATCGGGTCTTGAGCGAATCGCATGCGGCCTGAACAGCCCCAAGCCTGCGCCCGGTGATGGCGACTTGCGCGCCCTCGCGCGCCAGCAGCACGGCGGCGCGCTGACCGACCGGGCCGGTGCCGGCGAGCACCACGGCGCGCTTGCCCTTGAGCGAGCGGTCATGCGCCAGCCACGCGACGGCGGCCGATGCCGTGGTGTTGGAGCCATTGCTGTCGAACATCACCGAGACGCGAAATTTGGCGAAAAATTTTGCCTGGATGGCGGCGAGCACCGCTTCGCCTGCCGCCAGATTGCCGCCGCCGACGAAGATGGCGGTGTTCCTCTTGTCCTTTGGCGAGCGGGTGAAAATGGCACCCTCCACCAAGCCGCCGACATTTTGCGCGGTCACGCCGCCATAGGCCGTGATGTGATCGGCGCCGCCGTCGTAGCCCACGACGTTGTCGAACACCGAGGGCAGGGCATCGGTGTCGAATTGGTACAGCAGCTTCTTTACGACGTCACCAGATGCTGCGGCTTGCCCGCGACCCACAGGTCGACATTGTCGACCAGCTGATCGGCGAGGAACTGCATGGCGCCATCCGAGGCCCAGGCAATGTGCGGCGTCAGAATGAAATTCGGCCTGTGCACATCCAGCAGCGGATGGCCGTTGCGGGGCGGCTCCACGGTGAGCACGTCGAAGCCCGCGCCCGCGATCAAGCCTTCGTCCAGGGCTTGTATGAGCGCCGCTTCGTCCACCAAGCCGCCGCGCGCGGTGTTGATCAGCAGCGCATTGCGTTTCATTTTGCGAAACGCGTCGATGTCGATCAGGTTGCGGGTTGCAGGCACCAACGGACAGTGCAAGGAAATGACATCGGACTGCGCCAGAACCTCCTCGTGCGGCGTGAACTGCACGCCTTCCATCTTCGGCGGCGGATGGTCGGCGAACAGCACGCGCATGCCGAAGGCACGCCCGATGGCGGCGGTGCTCTGGCCGATGGCGCCTTCGCCGATGATGCCCAAGGTTGCGCCGAACAAGTCGCCGATCGGGTGGGTGAAGAAGCAGAACTGTTCCGATCTGTTCCAAACGCCGGCTTCCACATCCTGGCGGTAAGCCAGCAGATTGCGGCGCAATGCCAGAATCATCGCAAAGGCATGTTCGGGAACCGTGTGCACGGCGTAGTTGCGGATGTTGGCTACGGCGATGCCATGTGCGTTGCAATAGGCGACGTCGACGACGTCATAGCCGGTGGCTGCGACCGCGATCATTTTCAATTTCGGCAGCTGCTTCAGGGTTTCCGCGCGCAGCGGTACCTTGTTGATGATGGCGACCGTGGCATCCGCGAGCCGCGCCGCCACCTGTTCGGGCGCGGTCTTTTCGTGCTCGATGTACTCGGCATCGAATTTGAATTTACGCACCGTCGCCTTCAGCGAGGCGCGGTCGAGAAACACCACCCGTGTGGTCACGCCGCTGCCTGGCGCCAGAATTTCTGCGCCGCCGCGCCGCCGCTGCCCGGCTCCACTTTGATACCGACGTCGTTCATCGACATTTCCGCTCCTGCGATCGCGCCGAGCAACATGAGCTCGTTGATGTCGCCCAGGTGACCGATGCGGAACACTTTGCCGGCGACCTTCGACAAACCGGCGCCCAGCGACAGATTGTAGCGTTTGTAGGCGCGGGCAATCACCTCGACCGCATTCGCGCCGCTCGGCACCATCACGGCAGATACCGTGTCGGACTCCCATTTCGGGTCCACCGCGCACAGCTTCAGATTCCAACCCTGCTTGACCGCGGCGCGCGCGCCGCCGGCCAGAAACTTATGGCGCGCGAACACGTTTTCCAAGCCTTCCTCGGCCAGCATCTTCAGCGCTTCGCGCAGTCCGTACATCATGGGGATGGGCGGTGTATACGGAAAGTAGCCGTTGGCATTGGCGGTGACCATGTCGGCATATTCGAAGTAGCAGCGTTTGAAGGTCGATGTCTTCGCGGCCTGCAAGGCCTTCTGGCTGACGCAGGTGACGCCGAGTCCCGGCGGCAGCATCAGACCCTTCTGCGAGCCGCTGATACACACGTCCACACCCCATTCATCCATGCGGAAATCGATGCAGGCCAGCGAGCTGACGCAGTCCACGAACAGAAAAGCGGGGTGTTTGGCGCTGTCCATGGCGCGGCGGATGGCGGGCACGTCGCTGGTGACCCCGGTGGCGGTTTCGTTGTGACATACCAGCACGGCCTTGATCTTGTGCTGTTTATCCGCTTCGAGCGCGGCAAGAGTTTTGTCGACGGGAGCCCCTTCGCCCCAGGGAGTTTCCTGAATCTCGACATCGAAGCCCAAGCGCTGACCCATGTCGACCCACAGATGGCTGAACTGGCCGAAGCGCGCAATCAGCACCTTGTCGCCCGGGTTGAGCACATTGCTGAGCGCCGCTTCCCAGCAGCCGGTGCCGGAGGAGGGGAAAATAAACGGCGTCCCCGTGTGGGTTTTGAAGACAGGCTTCAGGCCGTTCAAGCAGGCGAAGGTCAGCTCAGGAAAATTCGGGGAGCGGTGATCCTCCATGGGAACCACCATCGCGCGTAGCACCCGGTCGGGCACGTTGGTCGGTCCCGGAACGAACAAAGAATTGCGGCCAGCCATTGATGATCTCCTGTAAAACGGCCTCGATCGTCGCCCAACGCCCGTGAGCATGGGCGAGAAAGCGCGGTCTGCCAGTATCCTGCACTTTATACGTTAGTGCATATTGATTATGATATATTGAATATCACCCCGGCATACTAGCCAGAAATAAAGGGGAGAAGCAAATGCACGTTGCCATAATAGGCCAGAGAGACTTCGGCAAGGCAGTGCTTGAAGGCTTTATCCACAGGGGTGATACGGTGGCCGGCGTGTTTTGCGCGCCGGAAAAGCCGGCCGAGTCGGCGGACCCGTTGCGTTTGGCGGCGGAGGAGCGCGGCATGCCGGTGTACCGGATGCCCTCACTGAACGTCGAGGAGGCTCGCGAGGCCCTGCGCTCGCTCCAGGCCGACATCGGCGTGCTAGCCTACGTATTGCAATTCGTGCCGCAGGAATTCGCCACCATCCCCCGGCACGGCATGATTCAGTACCACCCTTCGCTGTTGCCGCGTTATCGGGGTCCCAGCTCCATCAATTGGCCCATCATTCTCGGCGACACGGTGACGGGGCTGACGATTTTTCGCCCCACCGATGGATTGGACGAAGGTCCCATCGTGTTGCAGAAGCAGACGCCCATCGGTCCGGACGACAGCGTCACCACGGTGTACTTCGAGCGGTTGTTTCCCATGGGGGTCGCCGCCTTGCTGGAGGCTGCCGATTTGATCGTCGGCGGCAAGGCGCAGGAATCGGCACAGGATGAGTCGTTGGCGAGCTATGAGGGCTGGTGCCGGGATTCCGAAGCGCTGATCAATTGGCACAATCATGTCACTCAGGTTTACAACTTGATCCGCGGCTGCAATCCCGCACCCGGCGCGTGGACCTTGTTCAACGGCAAGCGATTGCAGATCTTCGACGCGCGCAAGCGTCCGGCGGCCAGCTTCTCGCAGGTGAAGGGCAAGGTGGGCAGCGTGACTGCCATTGGCGATAAGAGCATGACGGTGTCGGCGCAGGGCGGTCAGATCGAAGTGCTGCGCGTGCGCTACGATGGCGGCAAGAAAATTTCTGCGCCGCAATTTTGCAGCGAAGCCGGCGTCAGCGTGGGCACCCTGTTGGGCGTGTGATGGCACGCCGGGGATCACACCGTCAGTACGATTTTGCCGATGTGGTTCGAGGTTTCCATCAAGCGGTGCGCTTCGGCGGCCTCGGCCAGGGGGAAGGTCTTGAAGATGACCGGCTTGACCTTTCCGGCGCTGATCAGCGGCCACACGTTCTGACGCATGGCATCGGCCACCGCGGCTTTCTGCGCCACGCTGCGGGCGCGCAGAGTCGAGCCGGTGAGCATCAAGCGCTTCACCATCACCGGCAGCATGTTCAGCTCCGTTTTCGGGCCGCCGAGCGTGGAAATAATGACGATGCGGCCTTCGACCGCTGCAATGTCGATATTGCGGGGTATGTAGCTGCCCGCCACCATGTCCAAGGTCACATCGATGCCATAGCCTTGCGTGGCGGCGCGGATCACCGCGACGAAATCTTCCTTGCGATAATCGATTCCGCGCACCGCCCCGAGCTTCTCGCAGGCGCGAGCCTTGTCTTCCGAACCCGCTGTGGCGTAGACCTTGCCACCCAGTACGCTGGCCAATTGAATCGCCGTGGTCCCGATGCCGCTGGTGCCGCCGTGCACCAACACCGTGTCGCCGGCCTTGCACCGGCCGCGTTCGAACAGATTGGTCCAAACCGTCATGAAGGTTTCCGGGATGGCTGCTGCTTCCACCATGCTCAGTCCTTCCGGGATGGGCATGCACAAGGGGGCCGCGGCCACGGCATAGGCCGCGTAACCGCCGCCGGGGAGCAACGAGCAGATTTTGTCGCCGACCGCGAGGCCGCTGACATGGGACCCCAGGCTGACTATCTGCCCGGCGATCTCCATGCCGGGCAGATCGGAGGCGCCCGGAGGCGGCGGATAGCGGCCCTGGCGTTGCATGACATCGGGACGATTGACACCGGCCGCTTCGACGCGCACCAGCACCTCACCCTCGCCGGGCTTCGGCGTGGGACGCGTGCTGAGTTGCAGCTGCTCGGGGCCGCCGGGTGCGGCGATGTGAACGACTTTCATTTCGGTGGGTAGCGACATGGCGCGGCAATGTTAGCTCCATTTCGGCAAGATGGCTGCATGTTCATCCGTCAGCACCTATGCGCCTTGATTCCACATCGAAAGCTACCAAATCGATGGGACGCCGAAGTTCGTTTGCCCGGTAATTTTCAAGGAGACACAGCGTGGATCAAAAAGCCGACCTGAAGCACTACGAGCTGTTCATCGGCGGCAGGCATGTGCCCCCGGTCTCCGGCACTTACTCGGTCGATTTGGATCCGGCCACCGAGCAGCCGATCGCCGAAGTGGCTCAGGGCAGCAAGGCGGACGTGGACCAGGCCGTGATCGCCGCGCGAGCTGCGCTGAAAGTCTGGGGCGGCCTGCGTGCCGCGGAACGCGGCCGCATCTTGCAGCGCGCCGCCGCGCTGCTCGAGCAACATCAGGACGAATTGATCGGGATCGAAAGCCTCGACGCCGGCAAGCCGCTGGCTGCGGTGCGGCGCCAAGACATGGCGGCGGTCATCGACACGGTGCGCTACTACGCCGGCTGGTGCGACAAGATCACCGGACAGGTCATCCCCGCGCGCCCGGATGCGCTGACCTACACGGTGCGCGAGCCGGTGGGTGTGGTGGGCGCCATCGTGCCGTGGAATTTTCCGTTGATGATCGGCATGTGGAAGATCGCGCCGGCATTGGCCTGCGGCTGTACCGTGGTGGTCAAGCCGGCCGAACTCACGCCCTTATCGATGTTGCGAGTGGCGGAACTGTTCCTCGAAGCGGGGTTGCCGCCGGGCGTGTTGAACGTCGTCACTGGCAAGGGCAGCGTGGTCGGTGAAGCCATGGTGCATCACCCGGGCATCGACAAGATCACCTTCACGGGTTCGCCCGGGGTTGGGCGCGGCATCATGCAAGGCGCAGCCTCGAATTTCAAAAAAGTCACCCTGGAGCTGGGCGGGAAATCGGCGAACGTGATTTTCGCGGACGCGAATTTGGAGCGCGCCTCGCGCGCCGCTGCGTCGGGTATCTTCTTCAACGCCGGTCAGGTGTGCTCCGCCGGCTCTCGGGTGCTGGTGCAGCGGGCCGCCTATGACGAAGTGGTGCAGCGCCTGGCGGAGCGCGCCCGCGCAGTTCAGGTGGGCGATCCGGCTGATCCGAAAACCACCATGGGCCCGGTCATCTCCGCCGGGCAGATGAAGACCGTGCTCAACTACATCGATATCGGCAGGACAGAGGGTGCCTGCATCGTGACCGGCGGCCAACGCATCGGCGATCAGGGTTATTTCATCGAGCCCACGGTATTTGCGAATGTGGAGCACGAGATGCGCATTTCGCAGGAGGAGATTTTCGGCCCGGTATTGTCGGTGATTCCGTTCGACGACGAAGCCGATGCGCTGCGCATCGCCAACGGCACGGCCTACAGCCTGGCTGCGGGGGTGTGGAGCGCGGACATCGGCCGCGTGCATCGGGTGACCGCGGGGTTGAAGGCCGGCACCGTATGGATCAACACCTATGGCTACACCGACGTGCGTCTGCCATGGGGCGGCTCGGGCGAGTCGGGCTTGGGTCGCGAGCACGGCGATGCCGCCATCGACAATTTCACCGAACCCAAGGCAATCTGGCTGTCGCTCGATCTGTAAGGCAACGCTGATTCGTCTCGTCCGTCACAGTTTCTGCAATGTCGGAATTATCCTACAGCAAGTTGGGAATCTCTACGGGCGTACCCACTTGGACTTTCCTCAGTGCCTTTGACAAGCTTTGTCGCAACGCGATTTTCAATATTATTAAATGAATGTTGCCACGGCCGCTCAGGTGCCGCCGTCGGGATTCAACGAGATGCTGGATGCAAGTATTGCCGTCTCTCATGGATAAAACACCGCGCGCGCAGCGGCGAACGAATGTCGCCCGGAGATAGACAGTTGGGTCACGATTCCAGCATCGCCAAGCGCGTTTCCACTGCCAAAGCTCCCGCCAAACTCAAGCGCGCCGTCAAG
>CAZZWM010000152.1:0-8393 GCA_964657945.1 uncultured Steroidobacteraceae bacterium | reverse complement strand
GCCTGTCACGCCGGGGGTCGCGGGTTCGAGTCCCGTCCACTCCGCCATTTCCTGATGTGACCCCGCGCGAGCCGCAAGGCCGCGCTGCGGGAAGGTCAGAAGAGTAAGGGAATAGGGGTTGGGTTCATGCTGCAAACGATTCACGATAAGGTCAAAGGCTGGGTCGCGGGTGTCATTCTGGGCGCCGTGGGGCTGGTGTTCGTGTTCTGGGGCATCAACTGGACTCTGGCTCCTCCGACCTATGCAGCCAAAGTCAACGGCACCGAAATCTCCAGCAACGATGTCCGCCAGCGCTATCAACAACAGCTGGCGCAGTTCGAACGGCAGATGGGCGGCATCCCGCTCACCGACAGCATGCGCAACGAAATCAAACGGCGCGTGCTCGAAGATGCCGTCACCAACGAAGCACTGCTGACCCGAACCGATGACTTGGGTTACCGCGTCAGCGATGCCGAACTTCTGGCCGCCATGGCGCAGGTGCCGGCGTTCCAAGTGGACGGCAAGTTCGACATGGATCACGCGGTGGCCATGGTGCGCATGCAGGGCCGCTCGATGAATGAGATCGAAGGTTTGTTTCGCCGCGATCTGAAGCTGCGGCAATTGGATGGGGCGCTCAGCGCCACCAGCTTTGCAACACCCACCGAAATCAAGGAATTTCGCGCACTGACGCATCAGCAGCGCGAGATCGCCTGGGTCACGGTTTCGGCAGCGAAATTCGCCGCCGATGCCACCCCCGATGAAGCCGCGATCAAGAGCTACTACGACGCACACAAATCCGAATACATGACGCCGGAGACGGTGGACTTGAGATACGTGGAGGTCAGTCTGGCGCAACTGGCGGCCAAGGTGGCGGTCGACGATGCGCAGCTCACAGCCTATTACGATGAGCAGAAGGCGAAGACGCCGGAGCGCTTCGCGCAGCCCGAGCAGCGCCGCGTGCGGCACATCCTGTTGGCGGTGAATGAGCCGAAGGACGATGCGGCGGTGAAGGCGAAAGCCGAGGGCATTCTCAAGCGCGCGCAGGGCGGCGAGGATTTCTCCAAATTGGCGAAAGAGTTCTCGCAAGATCCCGGCTCGGCTGCGCAGGGCGGCGATCTGGGCTGGTCGGAAAGCAAGGTATTCGTCGGCCCGTTTGCCGAGGCGGCCTTCAGCATGAAGGAGGGCGAAATTCGTGGGCCCGTGAAAACGCAGTTCGGCTACCACATTCTCAAGCTCGACGGCATCAAGCCGCCCACCGTCAAGACATTCGAGGAGAGCAAGGCGGAACTCGAGCCCGAATACAAGCGCAATGAAGCGGAGAAGCTGTTCAACAACGCGCAGGATCAATTGGCTGACGCGGCCCTGCAGAACACCACGGACATCGATGTGGTGGCGCGCAAGGCGGGGCTCACGGTTCAGGAAATTCCCGGCTACAGCCGCTCGAGCGGCGGCGGCGCGCTGGGCGATGTGCGTGCCGTCACCGAGGCGGCCTTCAGCCAAGACGTGCTCGACGGTCACTTGAGCGGCACCATTGAGATCGAGAAGGGCCGGGGTGTGGTGCTGCACGCCACGAACCACAAGCTGCCGCAACAGAAGCCCTTGGACGCGGTGCGCAGCGAGGTCGTTGCCGCTTGGAAGCATCTGAAAGGCATCGAACTGGCGAATGCAGCCGCCCGGGAAGCCCTCAAGAAACTCAACGCGGGCGATTCGTGGGATGCGGTTGCCAAGAGCTTGGGCGCGACGGTGCAGCAGCCTAAGTTCGTGGCGCGCACCGACGCCCAGGTGCCTCTGGAGATTCGCCAGGCTGCCTTCAAGGCGCCCAAGCCGGCATCGAAGCCGGTGTACGCCACGGTGAACATGCAGCAGGGGGATGTGTCCGTGCTGGCCTTGAGCGCCGTGCGGGAGGATCCCAGCGACGCCACTTTGAAGGATGCCGACTTGCGCCAGCAGTACGCGGCCCGGATGGCGGCCGATGAAGCGCAGGCCTATGTCGCCGCGGTGCGCGCCAGCGCCAAGGTCACTCTGAACCCTCAGGCCATCGATTAGTTGGCGGGGCTGCTGCACCAGTTTTCCGATTGGTATCTGTCGGTCCTCGCCGAAGGCGGGTACTGGCTGATCGCCGGTCTCATGGCGCTGGAAAGCACCCTGGTGCCCATCCCCAGTGAAGTCATCATCCCGCCCGCGGCCTATCTTGCGCACACCCAAGGGCAGCTGTCCGCGCTCGGCATTGTGCTCGCCGGGACCGTGGGGTCGTGGGTGGGCGCCGCCCTCATGTACTGGGGATCCCGCTGGTTGGGGCGACCCTTGGTGCTGCGCCTAGGTCCCTATGTCGGGCTCGCCGCGGCGAAGATCGAAATGGCGGAGCGTTGGGCCTCGCGCTACGGCTGGGCCGGGGTGTTCTTCTCGCGCCTGCTGCCGGTGATACGTCATCTGATCGGCATTCCCGTCGGTATATTGCGCATGGATTTCCGCTGGTATGCGTTGGCAACGCTGGCGGGAGCACTGCTCTGGTGTGGCGTGCTCACGTGGCTGGGAGTGAGCATCGGCAGGCATCCGGAGCTTTTGGCCGGCTCGCTGCACCGCTTCTTCGCGCTGGTGGTGGCGGCCGCGCTGGTGCTGGGGGCGCTGTACTACGTCTTCGTACAGCGCCCCTCGAGGCGGGCTTCTTAAGTCGCCGTGCCGATCGGCGGAAACTTGTTGAAGATGGCCGTGGTGGCGAGATTGATCTTCGCTTCGGCGTTGGGTCCGCTCAGCTCATAAGTGTCCTGACTGGCGCTGGCATGCCAAATGGGCTTGTGCGACTTGGCGTCGAATAAATCGACTGCAATGCGCACCTCGTTCTGGACCCAGGGACCGTCGGCGTAGAAGCCGCCGCCCCAACCCCTGCGGCGAAAGCCCCAACCGCCATACAGACCACCGTAGTAGTCATCGAATACTTGGCGTGAGCCCAGGGCATAGCCGACGACGCAGTCGGCGCTGTCGCGGCTGGCGGCCGGTTGGATGCCTTTGGCGGACAGATTGCTCTGCACCGCGACTTTCAGGCGCTGTGCGTTCAAGGGGTTGCCGTAGGCTGCGGGTTGATCGGCATTGGCCACATGTTCCTGCGCGAAAACGTAGGTATGGCAGACCGAGACCGACATGTCCCGGGCGACATCCGTTTTCACGGAAACGGTGTTACAGGCCGCGAGCGCCAGGAGGACGCCGGCCGCGGCCGCGGAGTGAATCAGTGCTCGCTTAGTCATGAAAACCACCCTTTAGGATCTAAAAACACCGGTTACGAATCCGAAAGCACTCTCTAAAACGTAAAAGGCTCGTCTCGGTTGACAAGTTTCAGGCGCCTTCGTTCTCTCCCGGAAAGCTCATGCCCACGCTGTGGAAACCGCCGTCCACATACAATACTTCGCCGCTGATGCCGGCCGCCAGATCCGAGCAGAGGAAGGCCGCTGCGTTGCCCACATCATCGATGGTGACATTGCGCTTGATGGGGGAGACGCTGGCCACGTGGGCGAGCATTTTGCGCAGCCCCGGAATGCCGGCTGCCGACAGGGTTTTGATCGGACCGGCGGAAATGGCGTTGACCCGGATCCCGGCGGGACCCAAGTCGGCGGCCAGGAAGCGCACATTGGCCTCCAGACTGGCTTTGGCCAGCCCCATGACGTTATAGGAGGGGATGGAACGGACGGCGCCCAAATAGCTCAGGGCGACGATGGCGCCGGCCTTGGACTGCATGAAGGGCCTTGCGGCCTTCGACAGGGCGGTCAGGCTGTAGCTGGAAATGTCATGCGCAGTGCGGAAGTTCTCCCGGGTGGTGGCATCGATGAAATCGCCGGTGAGGGCGTCCTTGGGCGCGAAGGCCACGGCATGGACCAGGATGTCGAAGGAATCCCACTGGGTTTTGAGGAAGGCGAAGCCCTTTTCGATGTCGGAATCGGCCGCCACGTCCATGGTAAAGGTGATGTCCGATCCCAGCTGCTTGGCCAACGGCACGACGCGGTCGGTCATGCGGTCGATGTGCGAGAAAGCCAGCTGCGCGCCCTCGCGATGCATGGCCTGGGCAATACCCCAGGCTATCGAGCGGTCCGTGGCAAGACCGACGATCAATGCGCGCTTACCACTCAAAAATCCCATGGAAGGCTCCTATCCTTGCTGCCGATTGGCATCGACGTACATGACCAATCGTTGGCCGGCTCTGATCTGATGATGCTGATTGAGGCCGTTCCAGCTCTTCAGCTGGGTCACCGAGACTTGGAACTGCCTGGAAATGCTGAACACGGTATCGCCGTTCTTCACGGTGTAGGTGAGGCGGCGACCTGCGCCGCCGCCTTCGTCGCGCAGGCGGCGCGTGCTGGCCTTGATGATGAGCCGCTGGCCTTTGACCACGTTGTCACCGGCGCCCAGGCTGTTGAGCCGCGCCAGCGTGCTCACCGGCATACCGTGTTTGCGGGCGATGGAACTCAAAGTCTCGCCGCCGCGCACGCGATACACGATCTGGCGCTGCTTGCGGCCACCCACATCGGTCTCGGGGCGATCGACCCTTGATGCGGCCAGCAGCACCTTGTCGGTGAGCTGCCCGCTGGTTTCCGGAATCTTCAACGACTGGCCCGGCGTGACCTGGGTGCCTTTCAGATCGTTGATCTTGGCGATGACCATGGCCGAGGCGCCATACTGCTTGGCGATGCCGGCCAGCGTGTCTTTGCGCGTGACCTCGTGAACGGCGAACCGCACGCGATCGTCGGGACCCAGGGTCTTGAGCGAGCCTTCGAAGGCATCGGCGTTGTCGATGGGAACCAGCATGCGCTGCGGACCGTCGGGATCGGTGGCCCAGCGATTGAAGCCCGGATTGAGCGCCGCAATTTCATCGTAACTGGTGCCTGCCAGCTGCGCCGCGATTTTCAAATCGATTTGCGAGTCGGTGTCGATCACGGCGAAGTAGGGCTCATTGGGAATGGCGGCGATTTCCAGGCCATAACGCTCCGGTTCCGCCATCAATCGTTTCAGAGCCAACAACTTCGGTACATACGCGCGGGTTTCAGCGGGCAGGCGCAGATGCCAGAAGTCCGGCGGCTTGCCGTTGGCGATGTTGAACTCCATTTCGCGCTGCACGGTATTCTCGCCGACGTTGTAAGCGGCGATGGCCAGCAGCCAGTCGCCGTTGAATTGATCATGCAGGGCTTGCAGGTAATCGAGCGCGGCGCGCGTCGATTCGATCACGTCGCGGCGCCCGTCGTACCACCAGTCGCGCTTCAGGCCAAAGCGCGTGCCCGTGCCGGGAATGAACTGCCACAAACCGGAGGCACGGCTGGAGGAATACGCAAAGGGCTCGTAGGCGCTTTCGACCACCGGCAGCAGCGCAAACTCGAGCGGCATGCCGCGCGCTTCCACCTCCGTGACGATGTGGTACAGGTAGCGCTGGCCGCGTTGAAACACGCGCTCCAGATAATCCGGATTGTGTTCGAACCAGGACAGCTCTACATCGATGGCCGGTTCCTGGACTTCGTCCAGCGCAAAGCCGGCGCGCATGCGGTCGAACAAGTCATCGTAGTCCTCACCGTTGTGGTGCTGCCACTCGCGCGGCATGTTCATGCTGGGCGTGTCCGCCGTCGCGGCGGCGGTGTCGGGCGCCTCGACCGGTACGGGCGTCGCGGGCACCTCGATGTGCGGGGGCGGTGCCGGTGCGAGGGCCCTATGCGCGCAGGCCGACAGCAATGCCAGCAAGCAGACGGCGAAGGCGCGTTTCACCGGAAGCCATCCTTCCAGGCGCGCAGCACCGCAAAGACTTCCGCAGGCTCGTTCAAGGTCTGGTTGACGTGTTTTTCAGCCGCGGCATGCACCGTGCCTTGCTCGCAGCGCAAAAACGGATTGACACGGATTTCCAGGCCCAACGTGGAGGGCAGGCTGGGAAGATTGTCGGCGCGCAGCCGCGCGACGTCGCGTTGGTAGTCCAAGGCCGCGGCATTGTCGGGCTCCACCGCCAAGGCAAATTTCAAGTTGGCCGCGGTGTATTCGTGGCCGCAGTACACCGCCGTGCCGGGCGGCAACGCGCGCAATTTATTCAACGAAGCATTCATTTGCGTCGGCGTACCCTCGAACATTCGGCCGCAGCCGGCGCTGAACAACGTATCTCCGCAAAACAGCGCTCCGTGCCCCCAGAACGCAATATGACTTACAGTATGCCCAGGCACCTGCAAAATCTGGAAGGCAAGTCCCAAGTCCGGCATCTCACAACGATCCGCGACGCTGCGAACCGGCGGTGCGATGCGGGCGTCGTCGGGTCCGTAGACCGGCACATTCCAATGCCGGAGGAGCCCGGCCACGCCACCCACATGATCGGGATGATGGTGAGTGAGTAGAATGGCGGCTAAGCTTGCGCCGCTGCGCTGCAACTCGGCGATCACCGGATCGGCCTCGCCGGGATCGACCGCCACAATTTTAGCGGGGTCGTTCGGCGACTCGATCAGCCAGATGTAGTTGTCCGAGAATGCGCGGACCGGGCGCACCTTGATGGGCGATTGGTTGAATGACATTTTGCGGCGTATTTAACCTGTAACATTCGAACTTCGCTAGTAGAACTTCGCTCGTAGTTTCACGCAGGAGTCTTGGTTGGAATCGATGCCCGATACGGCTGTCAGAAATTGGTTCGAGGAGCCGCTGGGCGCGCGCGTATTGCGCGAGGAGGCGGCCTTGGCGCCGCTGGCGCTCGACAATGTATTCGGCTTCGAATTGCTGCAGGTAGGCGCTTGGGGTCCGGCGAGGCATCTGTTGGATGGCGCCCGCACGCAACACACGACGCTGCTGGCGCCGGAGTTGGCTCCCGGTGTGACCTTGTGCGCACCGATGGACACGCTGCCCTTCAGATCCGATTCCATCGATGCGATTTTTTTGCCACATACACTGGAATTGGTGGAAGACCCTTATGCGGTCCTGCGTGAAGCTGAGCGCGTGCTGACCGGCGAAGGCTGCCTGATGATTTGCGGTTTCAATCCCTTCAGCGGGTGGGGCGTACGTCGATCCTTTGGGCGTTTCTTCGGCCGACCCGCATTTCCGCCCGGCACGCAGCGCATGCTCGCCGAGCGGCGTCTGCGCGACTGGGTGGCGCTGCTGGGCTTCGATGTCGACAGCGTCTATGGATACTTAGGCTTGCTGCCGGTCGCCGGCAGCCACGATGTCGAGTTCCGACCGCGGGCCGCCTTGACCGCAGGGGCTTACCTGCTGAAGGCCCGCAAACGGGTGGCGACGCTCACCATGGTGCGGCCGCGACGGCGCGCGCGCGCGCGTGTCTTGGTGGGTGCGGCCGAGCCCACGACCATTGTCGGTTCATGACATCGGTCGAGATTTATACGGATGGCGCCTGTCGAGGAAACCCGGGGCCGGGCGGTTGGGCGGCGCTCCTGGTGGCAGGCGCCGAACGCAAAGAAGTGACGGGTGCCGAGGCGGCGACCACCAATAACCGCATGGAACTCCGCGCCGCGATCGGCGGGTTGAAAGCCTTGAAACGGCGCTGCGCGGTGAAGCTTTACACCGATTCCAAGTACGTGCTGCAAGGTGTCACTGAATGGATGCCAAACTGGAAGGCGCGTGGCTGGCGCACCGCGGCACGCGAGCCGGTGAAGAATCAGGATCTGTGGCAGGAATTGGATCTGGCCGTGGCGGCGCAGGATATCGAGTGGATTTGGGTCAAGGGTCATTCGGGTCACGAAGGCAATGAATACGTCGATCAATTGGCCAACATCGCGATCGACAAAATGCTGGCTCAGGGTAAGTAACGGGTAATGCGTCAAGTCGTGCTGGATACCGAGACCACGGGTCTCGAAGTCGAACAAAACCACCGTGTGATCGAGATCGGCTGTGTCGAGCTGGTCAATCGGCGCCTCACCGGACGCTCTTTCCACCAGTATCTGAATCCTGAGCGCGACATCGATGTAGGGGCGGAGCAGGTGCACGGACTGACCCGCGAGCGGCTGGCGAAGGAGCCGACCTTCCAGCAGATTCACGGCGAGTTCCTGGAATTCGTCAAAGACGCGGAACTCATCATTCACAATGCGCCCTTCGACGTGGCCTTCCTGAATGCCGAGCTCGCGCGCCTGGAGTTCTCGCAGCGGGTGTCCGATCTGTGTCAGGTGCTGGACACGCTGGCCTTGGCGCGGCAAATGCATCCGGGGCAGCGCAACAGCCTCGATGCCCTGTGCAAGCGCTATTCGGTCGACAATTCACACCGCGAATATCATGGTGCATTGCTCGATGCGCGAATTCTGGCCGAGGTTTACCTGGCCATGACGGGCGGCCAGGGCACCCTGACGTTAAGCGCCGAGTCGGAGGCCGTCCAAGCACGCGCGCGGCAGATCAATCCTGCACGCTCGCTGAATGGCATACGCATCGTGGTGGTGCCGGCGACCGAGGAAGAGCTGGCCGCGCAC
>CAZZWM010000151.1:0-8545 GCA_964657945.1 uncultured Steroidobacteraceae bacterium | reverse complement strand
GGCCTTTGCCGCGGGCACCTTTCTGCTGATGGTGCCGGGCGGCGGCACCGGACATCCGGGCGCGCGCGATGCGATGGCGCAGTTCTTGGAAGCTGCGCGAGCGCTCGCGGACCAGGGTATTGCGACCTTGTGCATTGGATCCACGAATGCCTTGCCGGCGCAAGCCAATCTGAGCAGCATCTCCAGCGTGCCGCAGGCGGAACTCGGTCGCCTGCTGGGCGAGGCGCGACTGGTGGTGGCGAACGGCGGCTCCACACTGATTCAGGCCATTGCCAGCGGTGCCGCGTGCATCGGCGTTCCCATCGCCGCCGACCAGGCGCAGCGCATCCGGCATTGCGTGGCGGCGCAGGTGGCGGCGCAAGCAACTTTGGATGCCGGCGCCATCGTCGCGGCGGTGCATCGATTGTGGGACGATGAATCAGCGCGACGGGCCTTGGCGCAACGCGCGAAGGCTTTGCGCTTGGCGGACGGGGTGCAGGTGGCGCTGTCAGGCCTGCGAAGATTGGTGTCCTGATGCCGAATGCATTGCTCTTGGGGTACGGGTTGACGCAGCCGTCGTTCCGGCACCGGATGCAGACCCTGGTTGCGCCGCTGAGCGCCGCGGGCTGGACCGTGCGCACAGAACAATTTCCCGGTGGACGCTACGGACTGCGAACCTGGGAGCGCAGGCAGCTGCTGCGCTGGTCGGATGTGTGCGTGCTGCATCAGATCAAACTCAGCGGAGTGGAGGCCCGCATGTTGGCCGCCTATGCGCGCCGCCGGGTGTTCGATATCGACGATGCCATCTATGTGCGCAAGCCGCGCCGCCTGGGTGAGCCGGCCGATGAGTCGGCATGGCGCAAACAGAAGTTCGCGTCGACCTGTCGCTGGGTCGACACCGTGGCGGCAGGCAATGACGTGCTGGCGGCCGCGGCCCGCCCGTCTGCGCGGGAAATCGTGCTCCTGCCCACGTCCATCGACGTGTCTTGCTATCGGCCGCGCACCGCGGGCGCGGATCAGCGGCCGCGCATCGCCTGGATCGGCAGTCCGGAAAATTTGGTCTATCTGGAGATGATTCGTCCGGCCTTGGCGCGGCTCTCGAAGCGTCATCCCTCGTTGCTGCTGCGTGTGATCTGTTCGCAGTTTCCAGACTGGTCCGACGTGGCCATTGAAAAGATCATGTGGAGCTCGGCCACCGAGGCGCAATCGCTCGCCGAAGCGCACATCGGCGTCATGCCGCTGACCGACGATGCCTGGAGCCGCGGCAAATGTGCGTTCAAGCTGCTGCAATACATGGCGGCCGCGCTCCCCTGCGTGGCCTCGCCGGTGGGCGCCAATGCCGAGGCGGTGATCGATGGCGTCACCGGCTTTCACGCAACCAATGTCGATCAATGGGAACGAAGCCTGGAGAAGTTGATCGCCTCGCCGGATTTGCGCGCGAGATTCGGCGCGAGAGGGTACGAACACGTGCAGCAGCGCTACTCGATGCAGTCGTACTGCGCGACGTATCTCGCGCTGCTCGACAAGCTCGCGCAACCCGTCTCGCCCAGGCGCGATTAAGTGGGTATGCTGCGCGGCATGCCGGCCGTGCATATCCATCAGATTTACTACTCGCCTCAGCAGCAATTGGATCCCGGGTTTACGGCTCTCGACAACACCGCGAATCCACGTCCCGATTGGTTCGAGTACTGGCCCATGCGCAGTTTTCTGCAGCGTGAACCCCTGGACGATTCGGCTTTCTACGGTTTCTTGTCGCCGCGGTTCAGGCAGAAGACCAATCTCGACGCGGGGCAGGTCAGGGACTTCATCGCGCGATGTGCCGCATCGACCGAGGTCGTGCTGTTCAGCCCCAGCATTCATAACTCCGCCTTCTTCCTGAACGTGTTCGAGCACGGCGAATCCGAACATCCCGGCTTGATGGATGTGACGAAGAAATTCCTTGCCCGCGCGGGGCAGCCCGATGCCGTCGAGGATGCAGTATCCGATTCGCGCAATACCGTGCACTCCAATTTCTTCATCGCCAGGCCCCGTTTCTGGCGCGCATGGCTGGCGCTCACCGAGCGGCTGTTTCAGATCGCCGAGGATCCCGACGATGCGCTTGGCCGGGAACTGCGCGCGCCCACCACGTATCGCGGCGGCGATTCGGTGCAAATGAAGGTATTCCTGATGGAACGCCTCGCGACCTGGATACTGATGACGGACGCATCGTTTGTGGTCCGGGCCCGCGACCCGTTCGCCGCGCGTTCGCGCATTTACAAGCTGCCCTTGGCGGTAATCTGTGATGCCTTGAAGCTGGCCTACGCCAGTGAGGGCCGCGGTCAATACCGGGATGTGTTTCGCCTGGTCAGCAAGATTCATCGGAATTGGACCCGGCAAATTCGGCTCAGCAACGCACTGCGGATCGGCGGCGTGCATCCGCTGCTGCGCCAGCTGAAGTCCTACTGGGACAGGAAGGCTTGAGCCGTGCTGTGGCATCCCATGGTGGTGCATTTCCCGCTGGCATTGACACTGACCTCGAGCGGCCTGTTGCTGGCCGCGCGATTGCTGCGCGGGGAGGCGTTGGCTGCCACCTTGGCCGTCGTGGGTACCTGGAATTTGTGCTTGGGCGCCGCCGTCGCAGTGGTCGCCCTGGGAACAGGACTGGCAGCCGTGTTGAATTTGGATGTCAGCGCCGCAGCCCGAGAGTCGATCTCCACTCATGCCAAGTGGGCCATATTCACGACATTGGCGTTGGTGCTGCTGGCGGTGTGGCGTGGCGCGGGAACCGAGTCGCGATCTCGGCCTACCTGGGTGTTCATGGTCGTCTTGTTGGCGGCGAGCGCAGCCCTGATCTTCACCGGCTACCGGGGCGGACAGAATGTGTACCGCTTCGGCATTGGGGTCGAGACGACCGTGCGGCCCTGATAGCCGCACGGCCTTGCTTCGACCCGAGGCTACTGCACCGGCATGACATCGCCGGTGAAGTAGGCCAGCACATAGGCCTTCAATGTACCGTCGGCCTGCGGTATGCCGTACACCTTGACCGGCGCACCGTCGGCCAGCGCCGCATTCAAGCTGTTCATGCCGGCCGCTGTGGTGATGTCGATCGAGCTGATGGTGAGGATGCCCTTGGTGCGATCGATCTGGTAGACCAGCGAGGCGCTGCCGGAAATTGCGCTGACCTCGATCGTGGCCGCATTGGCGCCGCCCATCACGGTCATCGAAAAGGCATCGTTCACCAAAGCGCCGCCGGCGAACCCCAGGGGCAGGGTGGATGGGGTCAAGATGCTGGCAGCTGCCGACCATCCATTCGGATTGGCCGGATCGTTCCAGGCTGAGAAACTCACCCCATGCGAAGTGACAGGTCCGACGGAGCCACCGAAGTTGACGCTGCCGTTGGTCGCCGAGACGAAGTCGGTGATGGCTGTCGTGCCGGTGTCCAACACCGTGGGGAAGGCGAAGTTCCACCACTTGTAACCGGTGATGGAATTCCCCGCATCATCCATGCCGTTGGCGCTCGACGCGTCGATGTAATTGAGCGTCAGGCTATAGTCATCGCCGGGCGTCGCAAAGCTACGGGTGTAGGTGAAACCGGTGTCGTCGGGCAAGGAAATCTTGCCGTCATACTTCGCCACCTCGATGTCCACCGTCTGAGCTACCAGCGGAGTGGCGAGCGGATCGACGACGCTGGCGTGGACTTTGAAGCCGCGCACCAGATCGTGGCTGGCGAGGAAGGCGGTGCCCGTGCCAATGGGCGTCGAATCGGCTAGCGCATCCGCCGGCTGGCGAAAGAAGAACTGTGTATCGGCATCGACGCTGAGGTCCACGGGATGTCCCGATTCGTTCTCGACGGCCAACACGTCGTGGGTGGTGTCGACGTGCAGGACGTGTCCTTCCGGACTCAGCCACACGCTGTTGAATTGACTGCTGGCCCAAATGCGCGTGGCCACCAACGTGCCGTTCTGTTGGTAGCGGGCCGCGATGCGCACCGACTTCCCGGCCAGTGAAGTCTCGGTGGAGAAGTCCTTGATGACGGTGCGCGTCTTGGCATCGACGTCGTAGAAAATGGTGCCGTTGCTGCCGTCGGCAAATATCTGCAACGATTGGCTGGTCGTCACCGCGGTCTCCGGGCTGACTGCAGGCTCGGTCGGAAACTCTTTGGTGATGGTGATGCTGTTGTTGTCGTCGGCGATCGCAGTCACGTTGCCGTAGGTGTGTCTCAGGACCAGGCCCGGCAGATCGTGCAGCGGATGGTGCCGCACAGGGCCGTCGAAATTCACAGCCCACAAGGTCGTGCCGCCGGAGGCCGGCGGCACGTGTCCGACCAGAAACGCGGGATGACTCAGGTCGAACTCCAAATCGAGCGCGTTGTTCTGATTCGCCGTGACGACGAGCGGCGCAACGAAATTCACATCCACGGGAACGGTCAGATTCGGTGCCGAACCTTGGGCGTGTTGAATTTGGATTTGATCGGCCGGTATGGTGACGCCGGGCAGCGCGGCGAATCCCACTTCGGGATCGGCAGACACCGTCAACAGGATGTCGCCGGGATTGGCGCTCACGGTCAGCACGGCACCGGTGTAGGTGCCGACCGGCACGGACGCGTTGCCGAGAATCTCGGCAATCTGGTCGAGCTCGGCAAGGTTGACGGTGGGTGCGGGGGTCGGTGCCGTATAGACAGTGACATTGCTGCCGCCGCCCTGCGGCACCAACGCGATCGACAAAATCTTCACGCCGATGGTCGCCCAGTCTTCCGTCGATGCGTCGCTGACCAACATCGAGACATTGCCGGTTTGCGCCGCCGCGGTCGGCGCGGTCGATGAAGTTCCCGCGCCGCTTCCGCCGCAGGCGCTGATCAACGTCGCGGTCATTGCGACGATTAGCAATTTGGATTTACTCGAGTCCATGATGTTCTCCGCTTGATTAGCCACAACTATTTCGTGTCCGTGTTGCGCAATGGCCGCGCTTGCCAACACCAACGCCGTTCACATTCATGCGTTGACAAGAAAACCAAAGCGCGCATGTCGGAGAAAGCAGACAACGTGGATGCTGTGCGCAAATTTCGCGCGTCCAACAATCAGCAGTGATGTCGTGCGGACTGGTGCCATGCGCATATCGCTGCGATGCCGATATGCGCCGCGCAAAAGGACTCGAAGTGAACATAATCAAATGACGTTTACCCGTGGCGCGCATCCGTCGTGATGCGCATCACAGGCGGGTCTCAGCGGCCGCGTTATGGTGCGCGTGCATTCACAGGGAGCGACGCCATGCACACGGGTAAACTACATTCGCTGATGGGATTGATTGCGGCCGCGAGCCTGGTGGGATGCGCATCCACGCGGCCCGAAGTGACACCGATGGGCGACGACGCCTACCACGTGCGCACCAGCGGCGCACGCTTCGAAACTCAAGCCGATACCAACTTCCAGGCGCTTACCGTGGCGATTGAATATTGCGGGTCGCAGAACAAGCAGCTGATGTTCCGTCAATCCACCGAGACGGCCGCGCACGCCTGGTCGCCGAAGGCGGAAGACCTGACTTTCGTGTGTCTGGATGCCAAGGATCCAGGCTACATGAATGCATCGACGCGCCGCGACTCGGCCGTGATTGCGCAGCAGTAAGGGTCAGGGTGGATCCGTCAGGGCTTGCCCGCGGCAAGCATCGCGCCCATCTTCTGGTGGATCAGGTTGACCGCTTTCAGCGGCCGCAACATCACCTTGAATTCGGTGACCTTGCCTGAATCGTTCCACTTGATCATATCGACGCCGTTGACGGTGATGCCGTCCAGTTCGACCTGGAACTCCAATACCGCATCTGTTTCGCCCTTGACCTCACGCACGTAGCGAAAGGTTTCGTTGAAGAAGACCTGGAAGGCTGCGGCCAGATACTTCTTGGTGATTGCCTTGCCAACTTGCGGCGTGTAAACCACAGGCGAGTAGAAGACGGCGTCGTCAGCCAGCCATTGGTCCAAGCCGCGCGCGTCGCGATGCTTCGCCAGCTCATGCCACAATTCGATCGGATCAGCGTGCATGGCGCATTATAAGCAGCACGGTGCCGGGTAAGCCCTTTCAGAACTTATGTAATTGTTTCAAACCCTTACAGAGGGCTAAATCTGTCGTCATCATCGAACGCGAGTAAGATGGGCTCCAATACCGGTAAGGTGATCTATGAGCCGACACTCGATGACATACGATGAGGGCGCCTCGCGCGACACCGGTCATGGTGGGCCGACAACATGACTCCCGAAGCGCTTCGGAAGATTCGCGAGTGGGACGCCAAGTGCGGTCAGAACGAATTGGTTTTCTTCGGCACCACCATCGACCGCCGACGCCTGCTCGAATACGTGGATGAGTTGACTCTCCGCGTGGCTGCGTTGGAGCGACAGCTTGAGGCGGTGAGTCGGCCCTTTCTGCCTTCCGCCGTCCCCTGTTAAGGCTCGCCTTTCCAATTACTCACTACAACCCACACAGCTATCCAGCCGAAGAAGACAGCGAGGCTCAGAAACGGATGGTCGGGTGACTTGACGAACGGCACGGATGCGAGCCACACGCTCAACCATGCGCCGATGGTAAGCCAGCCTCGCCAGTTTAGTGGTCGCCGACCGCCCCAAGCCCGCGGCCCGAACCAGTACCGAGGGATTTCGTCCTGGGGAGAGGATGACCTGCCAGAGCGCTTCATAGCGGACAACCTATCAGGGGACAGCTCAACGTAGCATCGGCGACCGGCAAACTGTGACGAGCGCACGCGAAGACGGCTGATGATTGGCAGGGAGACCGCACCCGCGGTCAAAAGATCTGCGATTGATCATGGGTCTGCCGAAGTATACGCGTCCCACCACGGCGGATTTTGTTTTTTGACCGCCTTCGCTTTCCGGCCAGTAGCCTTTAGGCTTGCGTGCGATGATGCCATTTAGAACTGTGTATAGCCTGGTTTTTGCGCTGCTACTGAGCGTTGTCTTGGTTCACAAAGCGGAGGCCGAACCTCAATCCCAAATCGGCTCGGATCTTGCCAGTCGTATTGAGTCCACGCCGACACTGCCGTTTCACGCTGAACATCTTGCGGCCCAGGCCATAACTCGCAACTTCGCTTCAGGCATGGTCTCCTCGGTTGCGGTTGGTCGCGATCGACTGATCTATGAGTTTCAGCGAGATAAGGCTAATCCAATCCTGGTGCTCGCCCCTGACGGCGGCATCGTCAGGTCCTGGGGAGCGGGGAACTATGCGTTGCCACATAGCATCCGCTTCGACCGCGCTGGCGATATATGGACGGTAGACGCTTCTTCCTCTGTCGCAATCAAGTATTCACCAACAGGCAGAAAACTCTTGACTATTCATATTGGCGGCCAGCCCAAGACCGACGGTCCATTCAAGGGTGCCACGGATATAGCGGAAGCGGCGAACGGACATCTATTCGTTACAGACGGATATGGAAACGCTAGAGTGATTGAGTACTCGGCGAGCGGGCGGCGCCTGAAACAATGGGGTACCTCAGGCACGGGGCCGAGCGAATTTCATCTGCCGCACGCACTTCAAATAAGTTCGGAAGGTATCATTTACGTTGCCGATCGGGAGAACGGCCGAATTGAAGAGTTCGATCTCAGCGGAAGCTATCTGGGCGAGATACCAAACCTGGGGCGTGTTTATTCTCTGAAGCTTGATGGCGACTTTTTGTGGGCTGGAACTCAGTCGCTAGAACAAAATCCTGGCGCACCCGGCTGGATCATCAAGCTAGACCGCCGTAGTGGAGAGATATTAGGACATCTCGATGTCACACAGCCTTTCGGTCTGCACAGCATCGATCTTACGCCCTCGGGGGAACCGGTTACGTCTTTGGGGGATCAGATTTTGTTCTTCCGGCATGTTGTATCCGCCCCTTGACGGCTGTCGCATTTGCCGCTGCACACATCTGGAGAGGAATCGAAATCATGTCCAATGACCATCAATCTGCCATCTTCAAGCTCGGAGACCGCATCGTGAATCGCATTGGCTACGGTGCCATGCAACTTGCGGGACGCGGAGTGTTCGGTCCGCCCAAGGATCGCAACGCGGCCTTGTCCGTATTGCGCGAGGCCGTTGCTAGCGGTGTGAATCACATCGACACAGCCGACTTCTACGGCCCTCACGTGACCAACCAGATCATCCGCGAGGCGCTTGAACCGTACCCCAGTGATCTGGTCATCGTCACGAAAGTCAGCGCGCGGCGCGGCGAGGATGGATCCTGGATCCCGGCCATGTCGCGCGACGAGCTGACTCAGGCGATCCACGACAATCTGCGCAACCTGGGCGTGGACGTGCTCCCGGTCGTCAACCTGCGCAGTATGTTCAACGTGCATCACCCTGCGGAGGGATCAATCGAGGCGCCGCTTACCGTCCTGGCCGACCTTCAGCGTCAGGGCCTGGTGCGCCATATCGGACTTAGCAACGTCACTCACGCTCAAGTTGCTGAGGGCCGTCGGATCTGCGAGATCGTCTGTGTGCAGAACTATTACAACCTCGCGCATCGAGCCGACGACGCGTTGATCGATGAGTTGGGCCAGCGCGGGATCGCGTACGTGCCATTCTTCCCGCTCGGTGGGTTCACGCCCTTG
>CAZZWM010000150.1:0-8580 GCA_964657945.1 uncultured Steroidobacteraceae bacterium | reverse complement strand
GCCCCAGGCCGGTGTGCCCCAGGCTGATGCGCCCCGGGGAGAGGGCGGATGATCGATTCGCGGGCGGTCGTATCGCCGCAAGCGCAGCTGGCGCCGGATGTGCAGGTCGGCCCGTTCACGGTGATCGGGCCGGGGGTGGAAATCGACGCAGGCACCTGGATCGGGCCGCATGCCGTGATCAACGGGCCCACCCGCATCGGCAAGGACAACAAGATCTTTCAATTCGCATCCCTGGGCGATGCGCCGCAGGACAAGAAATACAACGGTGAGCCGACGCGCCTGGAAATCGGCGACCGCAATGTATTCCGCGAGTCCTGCACGGTGAACCGCGGCACCACGCACGATCAAGGCGTGACCAGGATCGGCGACGACAATTTGTTGATGGCCTATTCGCACGTGGCGCACGACTGCCAGCTCGGCAACAAAATCGTCATGTCCAATGTGGCGACGCTGGGCGGTCATGTGGAAATCGGCGATTGGGTCAACCTCGGCGGATTGTCGGCCGTTCATCAATTCACCAAAGTCGGCGCGCATTGCTTCATCGCCAACAATGCCGCCGTGACCCGCGACGTGCCGCCCTACGTCATGGCGGTGGGTCAGCCCGCGCAACCGCACAGCGTCAATTCGGAAGGCCTCAAACGCCGCGGATTCACGCCCGAGCAAATCCTCAATATCCGCCGCGCGTATCGGCTGTTGTACCGTTCAGGCACCAAGCTCAAGGACGCCATGGAGCAATTGGAACGCACCGCCGAAACCCAGCCGGAGATCAAGCCCTTCGTCGAGTTCATCAAGCGCAGCTCACGCAGCATCGTGCGCTAACCATGGCTTTGCGGGTAGGTCTGGTGGCAGGCGAGGCTTCCGGCGACACGCTGGGCGCCGACTTGATCGGCGCGCTGCGTCGCATTGCGCCCGATACGCAGTTTTTTGGCGTCGCGGGCCCGAAGATGCAGGCTGCCGGCTGCGAAGTCTGGGAGCCGGCCGAATCCTTCGCCGTGATGGGTCTGTTCGAGGTGCTGACGCATCTGCCGCGGCTGGTGCAACTGCTGACGAAGATCAAACGCATGATGCAGAGCGCACGGCCGGATGTGTTCGTCGGCATCGATGCCCCCGACACCAATTTGCGGATCTCACGCACCCTGCACGCCGCCGGCATTGCCACCGTGCAGTATGTCAGTCCGCAGGTGTGGGCCTGGCGCCAGGGGCGCGCCAAACGCATGCGCGAGTCGGTGGATCTGGTGTTGTGCTTGCTGCCCTTCGAGAAGCGCTTCTACGATGAGCAGGGCATCCGCGCCGAATTCGTCGGTCATCCGCTCGCCGATGCCATTCCGCTGCAGATCGACCGCGGCGCGGCGCGCGCGGCATTGGGGCTGCCGTTGGCGGGACAAATCATCGCCTTGCTCCCCGGCAGCCGGCGCGGCGAAGTGACGCGCTTGGCGCCGGACTTCGTTGCCACGGCGCGATGGCTGGCCGGGCAGCGGCCGGATTTGAACTTCGTCGCGCCGATGGCGAACGCGAGCGCGCGCGCGATTTTTTCCGAGGCGCTTCAGCGTGATGCGCCGGATTTGAAGATTCACTTGATAGATGGCAACGCCACCACGGCCTTGATGGCTGCCGATGCCGTGATGGTGGCTTCAGGTACCGCCAGCCTCGAGACGGCCCTGTGCAAGCGTCCGATGGTGGTGGTTTATCGGCTGGGCGCGCTGTCCGCCTGGGCTATCACACGCATGAATCTGATCAAATCCAAGTTCTTTGCGCAGCCAAATCTACTTGCGGATCGGCGCGTCGTCGGCGAGTATTTTCAACAGCAGATTGTCCCGGCCTCGATCGGAGCGGAGCTCTTAATGTGGCTTGACGACGATGCCAAGCGCCATGAACTGGAAACGGAGTTCGCGCGCATTCACACCGAGTTGCGGCGCGGCGCCGGCGCGCGTGCCGCGCAGGCCATCCATGATTTATTGAGCGGCGCATGATCGGTCGCATCGCGCGGCGCGTGGCGGGAATCGACGAGGCGGGGCGGGGTCCGTTGGCCGGTCCCGTGGTCGCGGCGGCTGTGATCCTGCGGCCGCGGCGTCCCATCGAAGGCGTGGCCGACTCCAAACAGTTGAGTCCGGATGAGCGCGCCCGCTTGAGCATCGTCATCCGTCGAGAAGCGCTGTGCTTCGGCATCGGTTGGGCTGATCACGCCGAAATCGATGCGCTGAACATTCTGCAGGCGACATTTCTGGCCATGCGCCGCGCGCTGCTGGCCATGACGCTGATGCCCGATCATGTGTTGGTTGACGGCAATCGCCTGCCGAAGTTACACGGGTTGGGCAAGGAGTTGACGGCGCGTGCCATCATCGAAGGCGATGTCTCGCAGCCGGCCATCAGCGCGGCCTCCATTCTCGCCAAAACTGCGCGAGACGAGTATATGAATCATATGCATACAGTATATCCTGAATACTGTTTCTCAGAACACAAGGGCTATGCCACCAAGGACCATCAGCGCTTGTTGGTGCTGCATGGGCCCTGCCCCTTGCATCGGCGCTCCTTCGAACCGGTGCGGCTGGCGGAAGCCCGTTGAGCGGATTCGTTCATCTGCGCTTGCACACCGAGTACTCCTTGGTGGACGGCATCGTGCGCATGCCCGAATTGATGGCGGCCGTGGCGGTTGCGGGCATGCCGGCCGTGGCGCTGACCGACCAAAGCAACCTGTTTGCGATGGTGAAGTTCTACAAGGAGGCGCAGACGGCCGGCATCAAACCGCTGATCGGCGTCGATGCGTGGATCCGCGAGCCGGGTGAGCGCGCCGCGCCCTCGCGCATCGTGTTCCTGTGCCAGAACCTGGTGGGCTATCGGAATCTGACGCAGTTGGTGACGCGCTCGTACTTGGAAGGCCAGCAGCGCGGTGCGCCGATGTTGGATCGCGCCTGGCTGCGAAGCGACACGTTGCGGGGCTTGATCGTCTTGTCGGGCGGCTCTCAAGGCGACATCGGTCAGGCGATCGGCCGCGGGCGCGACGATGAAGCGGCGCGATGTCTCGCGCGTTGGCAGGCGCTGTGCGGCGATCGGTTCTACCTGGAGGTGCAGCGCTGCGGCCGCGCCGGCGATGAGGCTTATTCCGAAGCCGTCCTGGACCTGGCGCAGGCGCAGGGTGTGGCCGCCGTGGCCACCAACGATGTGCGCTTCCTGAGGCGCGCCGACTTCGAGGCGCACGAGGCGCGGGTGTGCATTCATGACGGCGCGCAGCTGGCCGACAGCAGCCGCGTGCGGCGCTATTCCGAGGAACAGTATTTGAAATCGCCGGCGGAGATGGCGGAGCTCTACGCCGATGCGCCGCAGCTGCTGCAGAACACCGTCGAAGTGGCCAAGCGGTGCTCCCTGGAGATTCGCCTCGGCGCCTCCATGCTGCCGGCGTATCCGGTGCCGGCCGGCAGCAGCACCGAGGATTTTCTGCGCGAGGAATCGCAGCGGGGTTTGGGCGCGCGCATCAAGGCGGCACCGGCGCTGAGCGCGGATCCTGCCGCCGCCCCGGTGTATCAGGCGCGGCTGGAGTTGGAGCTGGGCGTGATCTGCGCCATGGGCTTCGCCGGCTACTTCTTGATCGTGGCGGACTTCATCCGCTGGGCACGCGAGAACGGCGTGCCGGTGGGTCCAGGGCGCGGCTCGGGCGCCGGTTCATTGGTGGCGTACGTATTGGGCATCACCGATTTGGATCCCATCGAACACGATTTGCTGTTCGAGCGCTTCTTGAATCCGGAACGCGTCTCGATGCCGGACTTCGACATCGACTTCTGCGTGGACGGCCGCGATCGGGTGATCGCCTACGTGGCGGAGAAATATGGCCGCGAGCGCGTGTCGCAGATCATCACCTACGGCACCATGGCCGCCAAGGCGGTGGTGCGCGACGTGGGCCGCGTGTTGGGCCACAACTACGGCTACGTCGACAAAATCGCGAAGCTCATTCCCTTCGAGATCGGCATCACCCTGGACAAGGCGCTGGAGCAGGAAGAGGAACTGAAGCGCCTGTACGAGTCGGAAGCGGAAGTGCGCGAGCTGATCGATCTGGCCCGCAACCTCGAAGGTCTGGCCCGCAATGCCGGCACCCACGCCGGCGGCGTGGTCATTGCGCCCTCCGTGCTCACGGATTTCACGCCGCTGTACTGCGAAGAGGGCAGCAGCACGCCGGTGACGCAGTTCGACAAGGATGACGTCGAAGCCGCCGGCCTGGTGAAGTTCGACTTCCTCGGCCTGCGCACCTTGACCATCATCGACTGGGTGGTGCGCGACATCAACGCCGACCGGGCACAGCGCGGCGAGGCGGCGCTGGTGATGAACGCCTTAGCGATGGACGATGCGGCGACCTACGCCCTGCTCAAGAGCACCAGGACCACGGCGGTGTTCCAGCTCGAATCGCGCGGCATGAAGGATTTGATCCGCCGCCTGCAGCCGGACCGCTTCGGCGACATCGTGGCGCTGGTGGCGTTGTTCCGCCCAGGTCCGCTGCAGTCGGGCATGGTCGAGGATTTCATCGAGCGCAAGCACGACACCACCGGTGCCGCCATCGATTATCTGCACCCGGATTTGAAGCCGGTGCTCGAGGCCACCTATGGCGTCATCCTCTACCAAGAGCAGGTGATGCAGATCGCGCAGATCCTTGCCGGCTATACGTTGGGAAGCGCCGATCTGCTGCGCCGCGCGATGGGCAAGAAGAAGGCCGAGGAGATGGCCAAGCAGCGCTCGGTGTTCGTCGCCGGCGCCGTGGCGCGCGGCGTGCGCGAAGCACAGGCCACCTATATTTTCGATTTGATGGAAAAGTTTGCCGGCTACGGGTTCAACAAATCGCACTCGGCCGCGTATGCCTTGCTCTCGTACCAGACTGCGTGGCTCAAGGCGCACTATCCGGCGGCCTACATGGCCGCCGTGTTGTCCTCCGACATGGACAAGACCGACAAGGTGGTGACCTTGATCGACGAGTGCACCAGCATGGGCCTGAAAGTCTTGCCGCCCGACGTCAACGAATCCATGTATGCGTTTCGCGTGGCCGGCGATGCGGGCCTGCGCGGCAATAGCATTCGCTACGGCATGGGCGCGATCAAGGGTGTGGGCGCCGCAGCCGTCGAGGCCATCATCGAGGAACGCGTGCGCGGCGGTGCCTATAAGAGTCTGCCGGATCTTTGCCGGCGCATCGACCTGCAGAAGGTGAATCGGCGCGTGTTCGATGCGCTGATTCGCTCGGGCAGTCTGGATTTGATCGGCGCCAACCGCGCCTCGTTGACCGCTGAATTGGACCGCTCCATGCAATTGGGCGAGCAGAACTCCCGCGCCACCAGTGTCGGGCAGGTGGATTTGTTCGGCTTGAGCGCAGCTTCCACCGCGACCGCAACGGCTGACGACGCTGTCGCGAACTGGTCCGAGGCCCAGCGGCTCGCCGGCGAGCGTGAGACGCTGGGCCTGTTCTTGAGCGGGCACCCCATCACGCCTTACGAGCCGGACCTCAAATTCTTAGGGTGCCAGCGATTGGCGGATGTCACCAGCGGGCCGAAGCCCGCGCCGGCGGCGGACGGCCAACGCGTTTGGTCTGCGGGCAAGGCCGCCACCGTGGCGGGATTGGTGCTGGAAATTCGGCGCAGGCCGAATCGGGTCACGCTGATACTCGACGATCGCAGCGCGCGCCTCGAAGTCAGCCTCTACGAAGAAACCTTTCAGCAGCACCGCGACATCATCGTCAAGGATGCCATCCTGATCGTCGATGGCACGCTGCGCTTCGATGACTTCATCGAAGCCTGGCGTCTGCAGGCCAAATCGCTGATGGATATCGATCGAGCCCGCGAGCGATTCGCGCGGCGCCTGTGCCTGCGTTGGCCGGCGGAGTTCGACGGGCCTCAAGGCATGACTCGTTTCGAACAGATGTTGAAGCCTTACTTGCGCGGCCCGTGCGGCGTGAGCGTCGCGGTGACTCGGCCCGATTACAGCGGCAAGTTGAATCTGCCGGACGCGTGGGCGGTTCGTCCCACCCGCGAGCTATTGGACAAACTGTCCACTTTGGTGGGGCGCGAGGGGTGGTATTTAGTGTATGGTCCGCGGAATTAAGTACGTGGCGAGGAAAGCTCTTCATGGCGATGAATTTTCTGGAATTTGAACAGCCCATTGCCGAGCTGGAGGCAAAAATCGAGGAGCTCAAGTTTCTGGGCAGCGATGCCAGCGTCAATATTTCCGAGGAGATCAAGCGCCTGCAGACCAAGAGCAGAGCGCTGACCACCAGTATTTTTTCCAACCTTTCTCCCTGGCAAATCACGCAGTTAGCGCGACATCCTCAGCGTCCCTACACGCTCGATTATATCTCCATGATCTTCACCGATTGGCAGGAATTGCATGGCGATCGCATGTATGGCGACGATCTGGCCATCGTCGGCGGCATGGCACGGCTCGAGGGCATTCCCGTCATGCTGATTGGCCAGCAGAAGGGCCGGGATACCAAGGAGCGGGTGCGCCGCAACTACGGCATGCCCAAGCCCGAAGGCTATAGAAAGGCGCTGCGGCTCATGAAGACTGCCGAACGCTTTCGCATGCCGGTAGTCACCCTGATCGATACGCCGGGCGCCTATCCCGGCATCGGTTCGGAGGAGCGCGGACAGAGCGAAGCCATCGCGCGCAATTTATTCGAGATGTCCAACCTCGCGGCCCCGGTGGTCAGCGTGGTGATCGGGGAGGGCGGTTCGGGCGGGGCGCTGGCCATCGGCGTGTGCGATCGACTCATCATGCTGCAGTTCAGCGTTTATTCGGTGATATCGCCGGAAAGCTGCGCGTCCATTTTGTGGAAGAGTACCGACAAGAAGGAAATCGCGGCCGATGCCATGGGCGGCACGGCGGAGCGGCTGAAGAAGCTGGGCCTGGTGGATGAAGTCCTGAAGGAGCCGCATGGCGGCGCGCACCGCGATCCGCAAGCGATGGCTGAGGATATCAAGCAAAGTCTTGTCAAACACTTGACGGAACTTCGCAATCTGCCCGTCACCCAATTGCTGGACGCCCGCCAGGCGCGTCTGCGCAACCTGGGTGTGTTCAAAGACCTGTAGCGCATGACCGATGCCGCGGCAACCCTGCACGCGGTGTTGAGTGCGCATGTGCCCATCGAAACGAGGGGCTTGTTGGTGGCCTTGAGCGGCGGGGCGGATTCGGCGGCCCTGCTCTGCGCATTGCATACGGAGAAGTTTCGTCAGCTGCCGCTGCGTGCCGTGCACATCGACCACGGCCTGCAGGCGGCTGCCGCGGCATTGCGCGGCGCAGCGCAGGCCTTGTGCGATCGGCTCGAAGTGCCCTTGAGCGTGTTATCGGTTCACGTGGAGGTGAGCGAGGGCGATTCCATCGAGGCAGCGGCGCGCGAGGCGCGGTATGCGGCTCTGGCCGCGGAGCTCGGCGACTCCGAGTGTCTGCTCACCGCGCATCATCGCGAGGATCAGGCCGAGACGGTTCTGTTGCAGGCCCTGCGCGGCGCCGGCCTCAAAGGCATGGCGGCCATGCCCGGTTGCCGGCCCTTTGGCAAAGGCTGGCATGCCAGGCCTCTGCTCGACATGGCGCAGGGCGAGCTGCTGGAATGGGGAGCGCAATTCAGCGGCTGCACGGCGCCCGATCCCATGAACGCGGATCTGCGTTTCGATCGCAGCTATCTGCGCCTGCAGCTGTGGCCGCTGGTCACCGCGCGTTGGCCCGGTGCCGGCGCCGCGTTGTCGCGCGTCGCCCGCCACATGGCGCAGGCCCAGGAGTTGATGGATCTCACCGGGCAGGAGGATCTTGCCAAACTGCGCGATGGCGATGCCCTGTCGATCACCGGCTTGCGCGTCTTGAGTCCTGCAAAACGCAGCAATGCCGTGCGGCTGTGGCTGGCCGAGGCCGGTGTCGAGTTGCCCTCGACCGCCCGCCTCGAAGAAGCCCTGCGTCAGGTGCTGCGCGCCGATGAGGATCATGTGCCGGGCATCGTGTGGAGCGGTCACGCGATGCGGCGCTACCGGCAGCGATTGTTTCTCACCGCGGCGCAGCCGCCGCGCATGCTGGAGCCGCTGCCGTGGCGCCTGCGGCCCGCGACGCCGCTGCGCCTGGGCGAGCACCTCGGCAGCATGAGTTTGGCGCCGCAGTTGGGCGGCTTGGATCCGCGCTGCCTGCCGGATGTGTTGCAGGTGCGCAGACGCGAAGGCGGCGAGACTTTGCGGCCCGCGCCGCTCGCCAAGACGCAAACCGTCCAGCATCTGTGCCAACGCTTAGGCGTGCTGCCGTGGATGCGCGATGCCCTGCCGTTCGTATTTGCCGGCAACGATTTGGTGGCGGTGGGGGATTTGTGGCAGGAAGCGCGATTTTGCGCACCTGCGCGTGAGCCGGGGTTGCGCATCGCATGGGCCGGGGCGCCGATTGTTGTCTAAGCGCATTGTCGCAGGGGCGATGTTCTGCTAATCTGAATTCCCGTCGAATTCACTTCTTCCCATCGGCGGTGACCCATCATGACTCGATTCGTTTTCGTCACCGGCGGTGTAGTTTCATCGCTCGGTAAAGGCATTGCCTCGGCTTCCTTGGGAGCCATCCTCGAGGCCCGCGGCCTCAAAATCAGCA
>CAZZWM010000149.1:6033-8631 GCA_964657945.1 uncultured Steroidobacteraceae bacterium | reverse complement strand
GGAGCGCCCAGTGAGCGAGCATCTACACCATAAGCTGAGTGTGCTCCACCAGAACCTGTTGCATGGCAAGCTGCCGAGAAGTCTGCACTGGAGCGATGCCGTCGATCTCATCGGACATCTGGGTGAAGTGGAAGCGCAAGGTGGGAATGAGTTTGCGTTTGTGGTCGGCACGCGGCGGGAATTGTTCACGCGACCGCACCCGCCGGAATTCAGCATTGAAGAGGTATCCCGATTACGCAAGCTGCTCAAAGACGCAGGCTCCGAATCGGCGTCGCCACCGCTCGCGCAACCGTGCCGGATGGTCGTGGTGATCGATCATCACGCGGCGCATATCTTCCGTGACGAAGGCGGCAGTCGCCCTCAAGGCGAGATCACGATCGAGCCCTACGATCCGCACCACTTTCACCATCATCTGGTGCACCGAAAAGAAGCCCACTACCGGGGGGATCGTGCGCCAGAAGAGGCATCCTTCTACGAAGACGTGGCCACCGCATTGGCGGCGGCGGACGAGATCGTGCTCATTGGTCACGGCGTCGGCAAGAGCAGCGCGGTGGCGGTCCTCGCCGAGCATTTAAGGGTTCGTCACGTTGAACTGTCTCGCCGGGTGAAAGCCATAGAGACAGCCGACCTGTCCGCGTTGACAGAGCCTGAGATCGAGGCCATCGCCAAGCGCCACATGATCACCGTGGTGTAGTCGTCAACGGATTGATCTCCCACTCCTCGACGTGAGGGGCACTTCGATCAGCACCATCGTTTTTTAAAAAATCTGATGGCCATGACACGCCTACTCAAGGCTTGCCGAAGAAAACTTAATGGAGGATGTTCGCATAGTCGCGCCTTTCGACGTGATAGCAGCTACAAGCGACCGTCTCGAGGCCCGGTCTATCCAGCACCTCGAGCGCGCCGCGCTGGTAGGTGATCAACTCTTTGCGTTGCAGCTCGCCCGCCGCCTCGGTGATGCCCTCACGCCTCACCCCGAGCATGTAGGACAAAAACATGTGCGTGACGTGAAAGTGGCTGCTGCGCGCTCGATCCTGAGTCATTAACAGCCAACGGGCGAGACGCGGCTCAATTTCATGAAAGCGCGTACAGGCCGCCGAAGTCGCCATCTGACCCATGAGTACATAGATATACTGATTGACTCGGGTCTGCAGGTGCGGATTCTGCGTAAGTTCCTTGCAGAATGCCTTGGCGCTCAGGCGCCACGTGAGTCCGGCACCCTGCACCACGGCGTGCAACGGCGCGACAGCGACGCCCAAGGACAGCTGCGATCCAAGCATTCCCTCAAACCCCGTCATTCCTACTTCAAGGACGGGCTTCCCATTCATGGAGGTGACCAGGGATACGAATGCTTCGGTGGGAAAGTAGGCGTGTTCACATACTTCGCCCGGTTCGCACAGTATCTGTGACAGCGCGAGCTCCACCAACTCGCAACGGGACAGCAACTGGGCCCGGGATTTGCGCGGCAACAGCTCGATGAGGCGATTGGTTGGCTGAGTCATAGGTCCGGTGATCCGCTTTGTCGATTCAGTGTGCGCGGCAATCAATCCCGGGGCTGTCTGTTAACGCACAGAGTTTGGTGATGTGAGGATGTCACTGCGCCCCCCGTCTCCCTACTCGAGCGTGGGCGTGAATGCCATAGCGTACGTGCGATCCGTTAACCCATGTTAGGCAGCTACGCAACGGCGACGCTGCCGGTGCGATATGTCGCGACTAAGCGGGGCAACGTACGGAGTTGTCGGCGAGTTCTGGCAGAGAGGTGGTCCGCTTAACGCTAAGCGTCGTTGCGCACAGACGCCATGCGCCCGGGTGTGCACACTGCTATATCCTCTCCACCAACCTCGTAGGACCCAACACCATGAAAACTGATCATCAATTGCAGCTCGACGTGCTCGCGGAGCTCTCCTGGGAGCCTTCCGTGAAGGCGGAGGACGTTGGGGTAGAGGTCAAAGACGGCATCGTCACGCTGGCGGGACACGTCGGCACGTATGCCGAGAAGGTGGACGCGGAGCGCGCGACTATGCGGGTGTCCGGCGTGAAGGCTCTGGCCGTCGAAGTGGATGTCCGCCTGGTCGGCTCCAGTGCCCGTAACGATGTGGATATCGCGCGCTCGGTGGACAACGTGCTGCAATGGACGACCTACCTGCCGGAGCAGTCGGTCAAAGTCAAAGTAGAAAGCGGGTGGGTCACCCTGTCGGGCGAGGTGACGTGGGAGTTTCAACGCCAAGCCGCAATCGGGGCGGTGCGCTATCTGATGGGCGTAAAGGGCGTGAACGATCAGCTACTGATCAAGCCGACAATCTCCGCGCCGGCAGTCAAAGCCGACATCGAAGCGGCATTGAAGCGGCGCGCGCAGAACGATGCGCATGAGATCTCGGTCGGTGTCGAGGGCACCGACGTGACCTTGTCAGGCCGCGTGCATAGCTGGTCGGAACGGGAACTGGCCACCAACACCGCATGGGCGTCCCCCGGGGTGAAGCGCGTCGTCGATAACATCACGTTGAGCTACTAGTGCAACGCGAGGAAGCTTCAAAATCCGGAACATCAAGCAATAGAACTTGATCGACGCAGCGCGCAAGCCCCGTCGAAACCATCTGT